>DATFWZ010000229.1:0-6187 GCA_035258765.1 Gemmataceae bacterium | reverse complement strand
CTGGGAAACCCTCTGTGACCTGCACCCGCCGCTCAAGGAGTGGAACGCCCGCCCGGAGGCCGTCGAACAGGTGGAAGTCGAGTGCAAATACGCCGGGTACATTGGCCGGCAAGCCGAGCAGGTGGAGCGGTTCCAGCAGATGGAGAACCGGCCGATTCCCGCCACTCTCGATTACGCGGGAATCCCGCAGCTGCGCTTCGAGGCGCGCGAGAAATTGTCGAAGATTCGGCCCGCGAACATCGGTCAGGCGGGTCGCGTCAGCGGCATCACCCCGGCCGATCTGGCAGTGCTGTTGCTTTACTTGCGATGATCGGGTATGGGCCGCCTCGCTGAATGGCACCGGCAGCGAGGGATGGGCACCGAAATGACCCCGGCCGGCCCCACGGCCCGCGGCAGACTGACAGGCTTGCCGCGGGCAGGTAAGATGGGGAAGTCGGGTCGGCGGCCCGGAGCGCGCCGGTCGAGGTACCGACACGGCAGGAGGCCGATTGCTCCCCGTGGCGGGCCGACGGGCCGTCCGCGGGGACCAAGGTCCGCAGGCTGCGGAAGGTGGTTGGGCTGAACTGAATGACGGGATTGCGTAAGGCGGACCGGTCAGCGAAGCGGGAAGGTTCCCGTTGACCCAAAGCCGGCCGCGGTTACAATCGCCGTCGTTGGTAAGGTCGGCAATCCTCTCCAGCTTGCGTCACACCTTGAGTCCGCGCGCGGATTTCCCAGACCGCCTTGCTTTGCCGACAGTCGCGGTGGGTTATGTTAAACCCAGGCGCACGCGCCGCCCGCGATGACCCGGCCCGGCAGGGAGTTGCAGTCCGTCAAGGAAGATGGCGGTCCCATCGCTGGCCGGCGGGCGGCCGCGAAACCGCACTCGTGCGACCTGGCCCCGCGCCAGTAAAGGGGTGGACGAACGCATGAAGACCGTGTTCACGACCGGCGAGGCCGCGAAAATCTGTAAGGTCTCCCAGCAGACCATCATCCGCTGCTTCGATAACGGGCAGCTCAAGGGGTTCCGCGTGCCGGGCAGCCGGTTCCGCCGCATCCCCCGGGAGGCCCTCTACAAGTTCATGAAGGACAACGGCATCCCGACCGACGCCCTCGAAAGCGGGAAGCGCAAGGTCCTTCTGGTGGACGACGACGCCGAGCTGGTCGAGCTGATCCTCAAGTTCCTCGACGAGGACGGCCGATTCGAGACCCGCGTCGCCCAGAACGGGTTCGACGCCGGCATGATGGTCAAGGAATACCACCCGGACCTGATCGTCCTGGACGTTATGCTCCCGGACATCAACGGCAAGGAAGTCTGCCACCGGGTGCGGGCCGACTCGACCCTGGAAGACGTGCGCATCCTGTGCATGTCCGGCATGGTTGAGGAGGACAAGATCCAGGAGCTCAAGCTGGCCGGCGCCGACGACTTCATTCACAAGCCGTTCGAGGTGGACGCTCTGATCGAGCGGATGTGTGCCCAGCTCGACCTGGAACCGGCCGAGGCGTCCGCCTGAGATCAGTGAGCAGTAATCAGTGAGCAGTGAGCAGTCATTCTGGCACTGCTTACTGCTCACCGCTTACTGCTCACTGATGATCAATGGAGTGATCTCCCGTGGCCCCGACCGGACCGGGCGAGCGAGCCGTTCAACTGCCCTGGTTCTGGCCGGACGCCGCTTCTTTTCGAATCCTCGCCGAATCACCAACCGCACTCCCCTGGTCGGCCGTCCGGGCCGATCCGGGGTTGCTTTTCTTTTTGCTCGGGCGCGAAGTCCTGTTCGACGGCGACGCCGTGGGCCCGATCGGCGCCGCCGAGCTTCGCGCCGCGGCCGCGATACTCGAAAACCGCTCCGCCCCGTGGGTCGCCTGGAGCGACCCGGCTTTGCGCCCGGTGGCCCGGACCGCACAGGCCGCCGCCGAGTTCGCCCAATTCGTGGCCGAGGCGACATCGGCCGATACCGGAATGGCCTGGGCCGGGGCGTGGCTAGCTTTCAGCGGGTGGGCGGCCGTGGCCGTGGCCGACCCGCCGGCGATGGCGCGCTGCCTGGAGGTCCCGACAATCGAGGACGACCCGTTCGCGGCGCAGGCCGAGGCATGGGGTCTAACCGGGGGGGACGTCCGGTGGCGGCTGTCGTCGGCCTGGCAAATGCCGCACTGGGCGCGGGTCCTGTTCGGGCGGCTCGACGCGACGCCGGCAGATGCGGCGCAATTCGGCGGCGATCGCCGGTTGCAAGCCGTCGTCCAGACGGCCGTGGTACTTGCCGAACAGGCCGAGCAGCGGCTGTACGTCGCAGACGAGTTCGACCTGGCCGCGGCACTTTCCGAGCTCCGCTTGCGGTCGCACGACTTGGACCGAATCCGGGGGCGCTATGTCGCCGAGGTTGATCTCGGCGCCTGGGTGGACCGCGGTTGGACCGACCCGCGGACCGAAGCGGGACTCCGCGAGCGGCTGCTGGAGGCCGCCGATCGCCTCGCCGGCCCGCCGGAGGATGAGGACGAGCCGAGTGTCCGAGTGGACGTGATTACCGAGCGCTTGCAAGCCGCGAAGCTCGCCGCGGTGGCCGAGTTTGCCGCCGGGGCCAGCCACGAGATCAACAACCCCCTCGCTGTAATATCCGGGCAGAGTCAGTATTTGTTAAAGCACGAGACGAACGAGGAGCGGCAGAAGGCCCTCCAGTCAATCGTCCGGCAAACGCGGCGCGTTCACGCGGTCCTGACCGAGCTGATGTACTTCGCGCGACCCCCGGCGCCCCGGCCGGAGTGGTTGGAGATCGGGCGGCTCGTCCGGGACGCGGTTGATTCCGTCACCGCCCTGGCGGCCGAGCGTGAGGTCGCGGTCGAAACCGGGGGGCTTTCCGGTCCGCTGTGGATCGACGTCGATCCGAAACAGATGTTGATCGCCCTGACCGCCCTGGTCCGCAACGCGGTCGAGGCGGCCCCGGCCGGCGGGTGGGTGCGAGTGACAACGACCTTCCGCCCGGATCGATTGGAAGTGGCTGTCGAGGACAACGGTCCGGGCCCGGACGAGCGCTCACGAGTGCACCTGTTCGACCCGTTCTACTCCGGCCGGGCCGCCGGCCGGGGCCGCGGGCTCGGTCTGCCGGCGGCCTGGCGCCTGGCCCGGGAGCACGGCGGCGATGTCAACTACGCCCCGACCCCGGCCGGGTTGACTCGGTTCCTGCTCACCCTTCCCGCGTCCGTCGTCGTGACCGCCGCGGCGCAACGTAAATCGGCATGACCGCGTGAGCCAAACTGTTCCGACCGCCGAGCCGCCCCTGGCCGCCGAGGCGCTGGAGCGGAACGAACTCGCATTCTTCCCGTCGTGTCCGTTCGCCCTCCCGCCGGCCGGGCAACTTGAGTTCCTGCGCCGGCAAGAGACCGCCGCGTTCGGGCACAAGGACGTCAGCTTCGACCCGGTCCGACGCAAGCTGGCCGGGCAGAAGTCGACCCACCCGTCGGAAGCCCGCCGGCTGGCAGACATCCTCGCCGAGTTCTCGGCCGCGGCAACCGCGTGGTTGCTGAAGACGTATCCGCAATACACGCGCGGCCTGGTCCGCGACCGCGCGACTTTGCGGACCGTGGAGGAGGCCACCCGAACGGTGCGCCTGACGGCCCGGAACGACTTGCTGCACATCGACAACTTCCCGTCGCGGCCGGCGCTGGGCCGGCGCATCCTGCGCCTGTACGTGAACATCAACACGACAGACCCGCGCGTTTGGGCGACGTCCGAACAATTTCCGGAGCTGCTGGCTCGGTTCGCGGCCGGCCACCGGATCCCGGCCCGGCCGGCGACCGCGTGGACGGCGCCCGCCCGGGGCATGGTCGGGCTCCTGACCGGCGGCCGCGTCCGTCGCTCGGCTTACGACGCCTGGACGCTCAAGCTGCATCACTTCTTGAAGGAAGACGAGGCGTTCCAGTCGCAGGCAGCGCGAAAGATGTGGACGTTTCCCCCGGGGTCGATGTGGCTCTTATTTCCGGACGGGCTGGCGCACGCCCAGCTCCGCGGCCGGTTCGCTCTGGACCACTCATACTTCGTGCCGCCGGAATGCCTGGCCCTGCCGGACGAGTCGCCGCTCGGACTGTGGCAGAAGTTCGGGCGGGCCGTCCTCACGCGGCGGGCGGTCTGACCCTGTTGCTTTCTGCTCGGCCGGTGTGTACCCTCCAATGGTCGGCGGCCCCGGATCCCGTCCCCGCGGTCAGCCATGCTTGCCAACCTCGTCCATGGTTTGCGGCAGCTCGTCTACCCGGGAGTCTGCGCCCGGTGTGAAGCCCTGCTTCCTGATTACGGCGCGGAGTTTTGTCCCGGCTGTACTCGGGACTTGACGAACGAGCCGCATTTCACATGCGGTCGCTGCGCCGGCACCATCGGCCAACACACGGATTCGGCTGCCGGGTGTCCCCGCTGCTGGGACGACCGATTTCACTTTGACTCGGCCTTCCGCCTCGGGCCGTACGGCGGCGCCTTGCGCGACGCGATCCTGGCCATGAAACACGGCGGCGAGACGCTGGCCGAGTGCGTCGGCCGGCTTTGGGCCCGGCACCATGCAGCCCGCTTCCGAGACCTGCGCGTCGATCTCGTCATTCCGGTGCCGCTTCATTGGTGGCGGCGATTACGGCGGGGGTATAACCAGTGCGAATACGTGTCCGCGGCCGTCGCTGGGCACCTGCGAGTGGACCATCGTCCGGGGTGGGTCCGTCGCGTCCGCCCGACCCCCTCGCAGGTAAATCTGACACCGTCGGCACGCCGGGCCAACGTTCGCGGGGCATTTCGCGCCTCGCGGCGCGCAGCGCTGGCCGGGCGGACCGTATTGCTCGTCGATGACGTGTTGACAACCGGCGCGACCGCGAGCGAAGTCGCCCGGGCGCTCCGGGAGGGTGGGGCTGTAAGGGTTCACGTGGCGATCCTGGCCCATCGGTAGCCGATCGCGTGCCCCCTCTGGCATCGGCTTTGCTTTTGGTGGGGTCGCAAGGAATCCAAGGACTGGTTCCGGTGGCACGATCTGCAGCGAAGGCGAGGGACAAACCTGTCGGGCGGGATCTGCCGCTACTTCGGGTGCCGGTCCGGCGAAAGATGCGCTTTCTCCGGCGGGCCGGGTGGCGGCCCGCGGGCACGGTCGCATAAGGTTGTATGCGATGTACTTTCGGCGACCGATGATTGGGGGAGTCATCGGATGACGCCGTCACACGGGAGAAGGGGTTCCCATGGCCAGGCACATCTTGCTAGTCCTCGGGGTGCTGGCGGCCGCGACGCCATTGCGGGCGGGCGAGGCCGAGAAGTTCTTTTCCGAACGGGTCAAGGATTTCGGCACCGTCCCGTTCGGGCCGACGCTGGTCCACTACTTCAAGATCACCAACACGACCGGCCAGCCGGCCTACATCAGCAGCGCCCGCGTCTCGTGCGGGTGCGTCAGCGCGTCGATTCCGACCAACACTGTCAAGCCGGGCGAGTCCACCTACCTGACAGCCACCATGGACACGAAGCGGTTCATCGGCCCAAAGGAAGTGATCGTCTATGTGAACTTCTCGCAGCCGTACGAGGAGGTCACGCTGTCGGTCAAGGCCAACCGCAACGACAACTTCGGCAAGTCCGCGGAGGCGATCAGCCTCGGCCGGGTAAGGAAGGGAGCGGACGGGACCGCTTCCATCCAGGTGACCATGCGGAACGATCCGAGCTTTGAGATTCGCGGCGGCGCCAGCAGCACTGACTTCGTCAAGGCCGAGTACCGGTTGCTCCGCCGCGAGGGCTCGGAAGTGGTTTACGAGGTGTCGGCCGGCCTCAAGCCCGGACTCGACGTCGGCAGCTGGACGACTGATGTGCTGTTCACGACGACCAGCCCGAGCCTGCCGACAGTCCGCATCCCCGTGTACGTTGACGTTGTGGCGCCGATCACGGCTACCCCCGCCGCGGTTCAGTTCCCGGCCGTCAAGGTCGGCGACACGAAAGAGCTGAGCGTAGTGGTGAAGGGGGACAAGCCGTTCAAGATCGTGGACGTGAAGGGCGGCGACGGCTCGGTCGAGGCGGTGGCGGACGGCAGCGAGTCGAAGCAGGCGCACATCCTGCGGCTCTTGTTCAAGCCCAGCGCGGCCGGGGAGCATACGAAGACGATCACGGTCGTGACCGACACCGGGGCCGAGGGGAAAGTGACCATCCCGGTCCGCGGCAAGGCGAAGAACGACGACTGACGCCGCGGCGGATCAAGGAACACGGCGG
>DATFWZ010000228.1:0-3701 GCA_035258765.1 Gemmataceae bacterium | reverse complement strand
CCCGATCAACTTCGGAATGACGGTGCTCCTGGGCTTTGTCGTTGGGACGGCTATCGCCGGGCAAACATTTTATTTGTTCACGATCGAGAACCTGAAGCAGTTCGGGAACCTCAAAGCCATGGGGGTCACGAACCTTCGCCTGACGGGGATGATCCTTCTTCAGGCGTGCGTCGTCGGCGTGCTGGGCTTTGGAATCGGGATCGGCCTCGCCGCGTCGTTCTTCGAGGGAACGAAAGACGTAACGCATCTGGCCGGATTTCACATGCCGTGGCAGATCGTCGCCCTTACCGGCGCCGCCGTGGCGTTGATTGTGATTCTTTCGAGCATGCTCAGCATTCGGAAGGTGCTCGTGCTCGAACCGGCCGTCGTGTTCCGCGGCTGAGCAGGGAGGGAGTAACCATGATCGCGACCGTCGAACGGCTCAATGGCAAACCCGCCGCAAGCGGGACGGACGCCGCGGTGTCGTGCCGCGGGTTGACCAAGGAGTTCGGCACCGGCGACACGAAGACGGTGGCCCTTCGTGGCGTAGACCTGGCTTTGCGGGCCGGGGAACTCAGCCTGATCGTCGGCCCGTCCGGCTGCGGGAAAACGACGCTCATCTCGATCGTCGCCGGACTGCTCGACCCGACGCACGGGACGGTCTCGGTCCTGGGCACGGAGCTTTCCCAACTCTCCGGCCGGGGGCTTGTCGAGTTCCGGGCGAAGAACGTCGGCTTCGTCTTCCAGCAGTACAACCTGCTGCCGGCCCTGACCGCGGCGGAGAACGCGGCCGTACCGCTCATCATCAACGGCTGGCGGCGGTCGAAGGCCGTCGCCGAAGCAAAGGAGATGCTGGCGGCGGTGGGGCTGGAGCATCGCGCGAACGCTGACCCGTCCCAACTCTCCGGCGGGCAACTGCAGCGGGTCGCAATCGCCCGGGCGCTCATCAACGAGCCGCGGCTGCTCGTCTGCGACGAGCCGACCGCGGCGCTGGACGCCAAGTCGGGACACACCGTGATGGAACTCATCAAGGAAGTCGCCGTCCAGCCTGGCCGGGCCGTCCTCGTGGTGACCCACGACAGCCGCATCTACGGCTTCGGCGATCGGATGGTGGAGATGAGTGATGGACGTGTGGAACGGATCGTGGAAGGGGGCGGTCGCGGAATCCCGAACGGAGACGAGTCATGAAGCTCTCGATGAGTCGATTCGTGCTGCCCATCCTGGGCTTGAGCATGGGGGCGCTCGGCTTCTACCACGTGCAACAGCGGTCGCAGAGCGCCCCCTTGAGCGCGCCGCCCGAGGCCCCGGCCCGGGTGCCGTTCGACCACTCCGTGGCCGGCTCCGGTGTGGTGGAGGCCGAATCGGAAAACATCACCATCGGGTCCGCTCTCCCCGGTCTCGTGCTCGAGGTTCACACGCCCAGCAGCAAGGTCGGGCAGCGCGTCCGGGCGGGCGATCCGCTCTTTCGCGTCGATGACCGGCACTTGAAGGCGCAACTCGCCGTGGCGGAGGCCCGGCTCGCCTCGGCCACGGCGGCGCTCGCGAAACTGGAACAACAGCCGCGCCCGGAGGAGTTGGCCGTGAGTGCCGCCAAGCTCAGGGCCGCGACAGCGAAGGCGGCCCTCTGGGAGGATCAGTACCAGCGGGGAAAACAACTGATCGACAAGGGCGTGATCGGACAGGAGGAGTTCGTGACGCGGCAACTCACGTACGAAGCGGCGGCCAACGACAAGGCGCAGGCGCAGGCGGAGTACGACCTGATCAAGGCCGGGGCCTGGAAGCCGGACCTCCTGATCGCCGGGGCGTCGGTGAAGGAAGCCCAGGCCGCGACCGAGCAGCTCAAGACCGAGATCGGTCGCGCGCTTGTGGTGGCACCGGTGGACGGGGTCGTTCTCCAGGTCAACATCCGGCCCGGCGAGCGGATCAGCGAACTGGACACCAAACCCCTGATCGTGCTGGGCGACACACGGACCGTCCACGTCCGGGTGGACGTGGACGAGCGGGACATCCCGCGATTCCGGCTGGGGGCGGCGGCGAGGGCCTACCCGCGGGGCGATACGAGCCGCGAACTGAGCCTCCGCTTCGTGCGGGTGGAGCCGATGGCCGTCCCGAAGAAGGCGCTCACCGGGGACAATACGGAGCGGGTGGACACGCGGGTGCTGCAAGTCATTTATGCCATCGAACCGGGACAGCCGCCCGTCTATGTCGGTCAGCAGTTGGACGTCTTCATCCGCGGCGGGGAATGAGCCAACCGGGCGGCAATCCGAAAACGAGGTCCGATTCCTGTCCCCGTCCGACCACCTCATTCGTCATGCCTGCAAAGCCAGGTCGCACGCCGCGGTCGGCTGCAAGGCACGAGACGCGAAGGGAGTCTGGAAGTGGCCAAATTCCTGTTCGTCTCCCGCAGCGAGAAAGGCACCCGTGAATCGCTCTCTCCCGAGGAGATGCAGCGGGCCCACCAGCAGTGGCAAGCATGGATCGCCAAGGGGCTTCAGGAGGGCTGGATGCTCGACGCCGGCCACGGGCTGAAGACGGGGTACTCCAGTCAATACCCCCGGATGTGGGATCTGCGCCCCTGAAGTGCCCTAAATGGGTCCACAACGCGGCGACAGTGATATCGCAGCCCATGATCGGATCGAGTTCCGCGTGGACCGATCGTCTGGCGTCCCTGCCCGTTCACGAAGTCATTCGTCACCCGACACGAAGCCTCGCCACGAGGGCGAGGCCAGCCACCCGACGACGGTTCGGCGACACGATTACTTCAGCTCCTCGAAGTCGCCCGGCTTCCAGCTGCCGTCGAACGCCGGCCCCTGCGGGCCGTAGATGCGGAAGTACGCGAACCAGTCGCGGCCCGGGATCGTCTGAAGCCACCGGGCCTCCATGCCCGCGGGGGGCCGGGAGAGGAACCCCGGCCCCCCGGACGATCGTGACAGCCCGGCGAATCCCCGCTCATCCCGCAACGAGGAACAACATCCTCGCGTCGTTCAACTTCTTCAGGTCCGCGGCACCGAGGTTCGCCGGCGCCAGGTCGATGTCGATCTTCCGCATCGTGCCCGTGAACCGGAACGGGGCCTTGTACTGGTCGCTCACCGGCGAGCCGGTGTCCTCGCCCGTGTCGAACGTCTCGTCGGCCGAGTACCGAACAGGGACCGTCTTCTCGATCCGGCCCTTCGCCACCTCCTGGCCGTCCACGAACAGCGTCCCGGTGCCGCCCTTGCCGACCCCGCCGTCACTCTTGAACTCGAAGCGGATCGTGTGCTTGCCGGGCGCCAGCTTGTCCTTGCCGGCGATCTTGGTTCGCTCCACGGTGAAGTAGTTGTACTCGTAGGCCGGCTTGCCATCCTTGACGAACAGCGCGTAGCCGGCGACGTTGCCGCCGGCCGCGACCAGCACCCCGTCGGCCCCGTCCTTAGGGATCTCCACGTCCACGGTGATGGCGTGGGACTTGTTCTTCACGTTCGGGGACGAGCTTTCCGGCACCCGGCGGACGCCCGGGAAGTAGTTAAACTTCGTCCGCCCCGCGATCAGGCTCGGCCGCAGGGAGGGGTCGGCCCGCTCGATGAACCGGTCGTCGAGCGGCAGAACGTTGTACTTGGTCGCCTCGATCCAGAACAGGTCCTGAAGCTCCTTCAGCCTCCGCGGGTTCTTCGCCGCCAGGTCGTTGGCCTCGCTGAAGTCGTCGTCGAGGTTGTAGAGCTGCCACTCGTCCTTGTCGAAGTCGA
>DATFWZ010000227.1:0-4718 GCA_035258765.1 Gemmataceae bacterium | reverse complement strand
ACGTCCCCGTGCTGCACGACGGCGATCCGCGGCGTCATCCGTGCCTCCGGGCGGGCCGGGTCATGGTATCGGGTGATTTGCGTGAATCCGACGGAATCTGCTTGCGGCCGCGAACGCTCGGACCTTAAAACATCTGTAACTGCCCCGACGCCTCACCCGGCCGTCCCCCGATGCCCCGCCGACCCGGACGCCTCGCCGTCCTCGCCTGCCTTGCGCTCCTGAGCCCCGCGACCGCCGGCGACTGGCCGGCCTGGCGACACGACCCCCAGCGGTCGGCCGCCACGCCGGACTCGCTGCCCGCCCCGTTGCGCCCGCAGTGGACGCTCGACCTCCCGCCGCTCACCCCCGCGTGGCCCGACCAGCCGCTCCTGCCGTTCGACGCGGCCTACGAGCCGGTCGTCGCGGGGCACCTGCTCTTCGTCGGCTCGTCGCGAACGGATAGCGTCACCGCCTACGACACGCGGACCGGCGAGTTGAAGTGGCGATTCCTCGCCGACGGCCCGGTCCGTTTCGCCCCGCTCTGGCACGAACGCAAGCTGTACTTCGTCTCCGACGACGGCCATCTCTATTGCCTCGACGCCGCGACCGGCGAGCTGCGGTGGAAGTTCCGCGGCGGCCCCGGCGATCGCCGCATCCTGGGCAACGGGCGGCTCATTTCGACCTGGCCCGCTCGCGGGGCGCCGGTCATCGCCGACGGCGTCGTTTACTTCGCTGCCGGCATCTGGCCGTTCATGGGCACCTTCATCCATGCCCTCGACGCGGAATCCGGCAAGGTCGCGTGGACCAACGACGGCGACGGGTCGCTCTACATCAAGCAGCCGCACTCGGCCGACTCGTTCGCCGGGGTCGCCCCGCAAGGCCCGATGGCCGTTCGCGGCGACCTGTTGCTAATCCCCGGCGGCCGATCGGTGCCCGCGGCGTACGACCGCAAGACCGGGAAGCTCCGGCACTTCCTCCTGAGCGAGAACTCGAAGAAGGGCGGCGGGCACACGGTGACCGTCGCCGGCGACCTGTTTTTCAATGGTCCTGGCGCATTCCGCACGGACACCGGCAAATACCTGGGGGAGTGCGCGAACCTGGTCGCGACGGCCGGCGACACCGCGTACGTGTGCCAGGCGGGCGAAGTCCGCGCGCTCGACCTGACAACGGCCGATTTCAAACCGCCCGTACTCAAGGTGTTCAAGTGGAAGGTCGAGACGACCGGGGCGGTCAAGGTCCCGGGGGTCACGACGATGACGGCCGCCGGCGACCGGCTGTTCCTCGGTCGCAAGGGGCACGTCGCCGCGCTGGCGCTGCCGCTGCCTGCGGAGCCGCCGGTCGAACCGAAATTCGCCTGGGAGGCCAATATCGACGGTACCGCGGTCAGCCTCGTCGCGGCCGACGACCGGCTGTTCGTGTCCACGAAGGAGGGCCGCATCTACTGCTTCGGAGCGGGCGACCCGCCTCCGGGCCGGGGCTACGAAACGCCGGTCATGACCAGACCGGCGCGCTCCAAGAGCGTGGCCCGCCACATTCTGGACGCTACCGGAGTCGCGGACGGGTACGCGGTCGTCTGGTCGGCCGATGCCGGCCTCATCGCGGACCTGGTGCGCCAGTCGAAGCTGTACGTCATTGCCGTCGATCCCGACCCGGCCAAGGCGCGGGCGGCTCGCGAAGCCCTGACCGCCGCGGACCTGTACGGGGAACGGTGTGCGGTCCACGTCGGCGACCCCGTGACGATTCGGCTGCCGCCGTACCTCGCCTCCCTGATGGTCGCCCCCGAGTTGAAGCCCGACGCCATCGGTCCGGCCTTCGAGGCGCTTCGGCCGTACGGCGGGACACTCTTCCTGCCGCTTCGCGGCGCCCAAGACGCTGTGCTTCGTCGCGTCGCGGGCGGTCTGGCCAAGGCGGTCGTCAAACAAGTCGAAGACGGCGTCCTGCTGATTCGCCAGGGCGCGCTCCCGGGGTCCGCCGACTGGACGCACGAGCATGCCGACGCGGCCAACACCCGCGTGTCGAAGGACACGATCGCGAAGGCCCCGCTCGGCGTGCTCTGGTTCGGCGGAACGTCGAACGAGGGTGTCCTCCCGCGACACGGCCACGGCCCACAACCGCAGGTCGCCGCCGGACGGATCATCATCGAGGGGACGGATATGCTCCGGGCGGTGGACGCCTACACCGGCCGGCTGCTCTGGGAATCGCCGCTGCCCGGACTCGGCGAGTTCTACAACAGCCTCGCACACCAGCCGGGCGCCAACGCCCGCGGGACCAACTACATCTCCCTGCCGGACGGCATCTACGTCGCGTACAAGTCGGCCGGCCTCCGTCTCGACCCGGCCACGGGCAAGCGGGTCAAGGAGTTCACGCTCCCGCAGTTCACCGCCGCCGGACCGCCGGTGTGGGGGCACCTGAACGTCGTCGGCGATTATCTCGTCGCCGCCGCCGATCCGCTCGTCAACCCGGACCTGCTCAAGCAGGCCAAGTCCCCGTCCAAGCTGTTCCGCCCCGGCGATGACAGCTACTCCGCGAGCCGCTACCTGGCCGTCCTGGACCGGCACACTGGCAAGGTCCTCTGGACCGCGAAGGCCCGGCAGGGCTTTCGGCACAACACCATCTGCGCCGGCGGCGGTAAGCTGTTCGCCATCGACCGCGTCTCCGGGATGCGGCTGAACAAGCTCAAGGACGACGAGCCGTGGCCGGAGGCGCCCCGTGTGGTCGCCTGGGACCTGGCGACGGGCAAGCAGCTCTGGCACGACGAGACCGACACCTTCGGCACCTGGCTCAGCTATTCGGAGAAGTTCGACGTCCTGGTCGAGGCCGGCCGGGTGGCCCGCGATACGCTCGTGGACGAGCCGAAGGGCATGCGGGCGTACCGTGGGTCCGACGGCCGCGAACTCTGGTACGAGAAGGCCTACGTCGGCCCGGCCATGCTGCACGGCGACATGGTCCTCCGCGGCCAGGGGGCGTGCGAACTCTTGACCGGCAAGCCGAAGATGCGCCGCGACCCGATTACCGGCGAGCTTGAGGAGTGGGTATGGTCGCGGAACTACGGGTGCAACACGCCAGCGGCGTCGGAGCACCTGCTCACGTTCCGGTCCGGGGCCGCGGGATTCTACGACCTGTGCGCTGACGGCGGTACCGGGAACTTCGGCGGCTTCCGGTCGAGCTGCACCAACAACCTGATCGTCGCCGACGGGCTCATCGCCGCCCCGGACTACACGCGGACGTGCACCTGCTCATACCAGAACCAGTGCTCGCTCGCCCTGGTCCCGATGCCCGACGCGGAGGAGTGGACCTTTTACGGCAAGGGCGGGGTCGAGAAAGTGATTCGGCGGGTGGGGATCAACCTGGGCGCTCCGGGCGACCGCCGGGCGGCGGACGGGACCCTCTGGCTGGAGTTCCCGAGCACGGGCGGGGCCTCGCCCGCGGTGTCGGTTTCGGTGACCGGTTCGAAGGTGGAGTACTTCCGCCGCCACCAGTCCGCGGTGTCCGGCCCGCTCCCGTGGGTGGCCGCGTCCGGCGTCAAGAACGTGGAAGGGATGGCCATCAAGCTCCGGCCCGACGGCGCGGACGACCGGGCCTACACCGTCCGGCTCCACTTCGCCGAACCCGAGGACCTGAAGCCCGGCGACCGCGTGTTTGACGTCACCATCCAGAGTCGGAAGTTACTGGACGACTTCGACGTCGTAAAAGACGCGGGGGCGCCGCACGTGGCCGTGGTCAAGGAGTTCCGGGGCGTGCGCGTCGAGGACGAGCTGCGCATCTCGTTTCACCCCGAAGGGAAGCGGGGGGCGATCCTGTGTGGGGTGGAGGTAGTGGAAGAGTAGATCAGGAGGGTATAGCTTGCGAGGCGGAGCCCGAAGCGAAGCGAGGGCGACGCCGAATCTGCTAATGGGTCACCGGGTGACCGCGAACCGCCAGGACCGGACGGCGTCGCCCTCGCTTCGCTTCGGGCTCCGCCTCGCGCGGACGCAAGCGATGGTGCGGCGATGAAACACCGGCACATTATTGAGGCATGCCGCGTGGTCCTGCGCGACAAAAATTACACGGCCGAGCGGTCCGCTGCATTGATCGGCTGGCTTCGAGAGTCGGACCCGGCCATCTGCGACATGGTCGGCCGCGCCCTGGCCGCCCTCGGCGAACCGGCGTTCGATGATCTGCTCGCCTGCGTGACCGCCCCGGGGGCAGAACTCTGGCCCAGCGCGGTGTGGGCGCTCGAACTGGTTCCGGCCAGACGCCACCGCCTGCTCCCACTGTTACGGGGCTGGTTGGCGAGTACGGCCGGGGAGCTGCAGCGCCAGTGCGCCGTCAGCCTGGCCAACTTGCTGGTGGAGCGGTGGCGGGCCGGGCATTCCCGGGACCCGGCGGACGTGGCGGCCTGCCGGCAGGTGCTGGAGCGGGACGCGGGCCGGCAGCCTGCCTTGCGGGTCCACCTATGGGACTTGGTCGACGGACTTGGCTTGCCCGGTTGAATGTGCCGACCGGGCGTGTGCGCGGCGCAATTGCGGGCCAGAGTGTCCTATCCAAATCACGTCTCGTCAAGTTTCTGACCCCCGGAAAGTGCTCGGAATTCCTCAGGCCGCCACTCGGTGTGCATGTGTGGCGGCCTGAGGCGGCCTGAGGAGCCGCCTGTATGGGTAAGGACTTGCGCCCATTCGCCCGGACACCAGAACGTCGCAACTGGCGGCCTGAGAATTGAGGGCGCGGGCGGGAGGGCGAACCTTCGGGCCCGATCTGGA
>DATFWZ010000226.1:0-5789 GCA_035258765.1 Gemmataceae bacterium | reverse complement strand
GGCAGCGGCACTGGCCCCGGTGGGAGCGCCTGCAGCGCCGGCACCGCCAGCAATCGCTGACCGTCACCCTCATCCCGCCGGCCGAGCTGCCGGGCCCACCGCAGCCGAATCTGCCGGAAGATCAGGGGTTAGGGACCAAGGGTTAGGGTTTGCCGCCCGGGGGCAGCGGTTTCGGGTTGTCGATCGGCCGCCGATCGGTTTCCTAAACCCTGGACCCCAAAACACTAGACCCTGCCCATGGCCCGCAAACCCGTCGTCCTGATTACGGGCGCCTCCGGCGAGATCGGCCACGGCCTGATCGCGTCGCTGACCGCCAGCCCGGACCGCCCGGTCGTCACACTCGACCTGTCTCCCCTCGACCCCGAGCTGGCCGGCCGCGTCCGCCAACACTACGTCGGGTCCGTTCTCGACCCGCAGCTCCTCGACCGCATCCTGGCCGAGTATGAGATCGACCTCGTCTTCCACCTGGCCGCCGTCCTCTCGACCCGCGGCGAGTTCGCCCCGATGACCGCCCACAAGGTCAACGTCGAGGGCACCTTGCAGATGCTCGAGTTCGCCCAGAAGCAGGGGGAGTCTCACGGCCGGCCGGTCGTCTTCTTGTATCCGTCGTCGATTGCCGCGTACGGGCTGGCCGGGCGCGACGCGAAGGAAAAGGCCGGGCGGGTCCGGGAGGACCAGTTCAACGCCCCGATCACCATGTACGGGTGCAACAAGCTGTACGGGGAGCTGCTCGGCGCCTACTACGCCGGCCACTACAAGCAGCTCGCGGTCCACCAGGCCCCCACCAAAGTGGACTTCCGGGCCATCCGATTCCCGGGTCTCATCTCGGCCGTCACCACGCCGAGCGGGGGCACGTCCGACTACGCCCCGGAGATGATCCACGCGGCCGCTCAGGGCAAGCCGTACGCCTGCTTCGTTCGCCCGGACACGCGCATCCCGTTCATGGCCATGCCCGACGGGATCGACGACCTGCTGAAGCTGGCCGGCGTCCCGCGGGAGAAGTTGACCCGGCCGGTGTACAACGTGACCGCCTTCAGCCCGACGGCGGCGGAGATCCGCGCCGAGGTCCTGGCCGCGTTCCCGGGGGCCCAGATCACGACGGAAGTGGACGAGCGGCGGCAGGGGATTGTGGACACGTGGCCGGCGGACGTGGACGACTCCGCGGCCCGCCGCGACTGGGGCCACGCCCCGCGGTACGGCTTCAAAGACGCGTTCCACGACTATTTGATCCCGACGATCCGCGACCGGTACAATCGGTGAACGGGACTACGAAGAGTCGAGGTTGGCCAATGCCCCTGTACGTTTACCAGGTGATCGAGCCGGACGGCAGTGACGGGGAAGTGTTCGAGGTGATGCAGCGGATGAGCGACCCCCCGCTCGCGGCCCACCCCGAGTCCGGCAAGCCGGTGCGCCGGCTGATCGCGGCCCCGAACGCGGTCACCCGGTTCGGGGCCGGGAACCTGAGCAACGACCGGCTCGGCCGGCTCGGGTTCACCAAGTACGAAAAGGCGGGAGACGGCCGCTACGAAAGAACAGCCGGGTCCGGGCCGGACGTGATCAAAGGACAGTAAGGTCAAAGATCAAGGGGCCGGGGCTAAATAGAAAGTCTCCGCTTGGGCGCCGGCCCCCCAACCCCTGATGTCTTTGATTTCGCGTCGCGCACGCGTCCGAGGCTGGGGTTTTGGTGGTGTGTGCTGAAGACCGTCACCAACGGCCGCGGGCGGTCAAGGGGTGCGGGCAACTGCACGCGGTCGAACCTGCTCCCAGCCAATTTCCTCAAGCCCTACAATAAACACTCTGGTGGCCACCCTTGCAACGTCGAGTGGGTCCGATTATTGTCTCACCATCGCCAACAAGTCGAACGCCATGCCCGAAGTCGCACTACTATTCTTTGCTGAAGCCGCTACTGGTTCGCCGCAAGGGACGGTGTCAGCACTAAACCTAGATTTGCACAAATTTCACGGCAAAGTTCCGTTTGTTGCGGATCCGTTTGCTTTCGTGGCCAAATTGATTTTCGGCCCCGAGGAGCTGGACCGGGAGCACAAGCTGCACTTTCACACCACTGACCCGGACAGCGAGCCGACGCCACTGGTGTACGAGGTCTCCTTCGGCAAGCCACCGCCCCCGACTGAGCCCGGGAACCGCACCGGCGCTACGATAGTTGGCACCATTCAAGGGCTTGAATTCAAGAAGTACGGAAAGCACACGACCCGTGTATATGTGAACGACCAGCTAGTGCGGGAGATTCGGATTAGCGTGAAACCTCTTGATGCGCCCGAACTGCCACCCGGTACAATTGCGATACCGGAGCCTGAGGATGACTAGGACGAAGAAAAAGAAGCCCGATCCGACGGCCAGCGGTCAAAGTTCTGGTCGCACCTTCCGGATCGTGTTGAAGTCCGGAAATGGGCCGGTCATTATTACGGGCAAGCAATTTTACACATTCTCCAAACAGGTCGCACAGAAGAAAGCAAACGTGCGTCCCCGCGTACTTTTGGTCTGCGGGCATGTGGGCGAGACGTTTGTCGTCCATCGGGGGCCGCTGGCCCCAAACGCCGGCCCTGAAATTCGGTCGATCTCACCGCTCGCCTACGCTCGGGCCGTTTGGAACGTGTTCTGGTCAGCTATTCGACATCCGTTCACAACCACTGCCATCGATCTGTCCACTGGCCGCGTGGTAGACGAGGGAGCGCCCGATGCCGTCCCCCAAGAGCCAGCCCCCGATCATCTGGTTGAATCCCGCGTTTAAGCTGCTCATCTGGATTGTTACCGGCGCGATGATCTTGGGACTGGTCGGCCACGGCCTCCTTGCGTTCTTTGGAAAGGACCCGCCCACCATGCTTCAGAACCGCTTCTCTGAGATTTGTAGCTACTCTGTCACGTTTACATTGCCAGCTCTGGTAGGCCTGCTTTGCGGTCGCGCCGGGGCTCCGGACCCGAACCGACCCCGCGAGTAGAGCGACAGTGCGGTCTGCACGGGTATGATCCAAGACGATTAATCCGTGAAGGGGGTTACGAAAGACGGCCGGGCCCGGGTGTGATCAAGGGGCGATAGGGAAAAGACCGAGGGGCTCGGTCCGGCAGAAAGCCACTGCCGGGCCCGAGCCCCTCGACGCTTTTCCGCACCCGCCTACTCGCCGCGGAAGATCTTCCTGAGGAGCCCGTTCTCGCCCTTCTTGGGCGGCGCGGGTGTCACCGCCTCGGCCATAGGCAGGTTCAGGTGCGGGTTTGACCCGTGGCGGATCCCGCCGACAACTTCCGCGTGTCGTCGCTGGAACACGGCCAGCCGGTCGCGTAGCGCCCCGCCGCCCTGCTGCATCACCTCGAGCTCGTGCTGGATCTCGGCATTGAGCCGCTTCAGCTCCTGCTCCTGGCGGGCGAGCATGGCCCGCTCACGGGCCATTTGCACCTCCATGTCCCGCATCTGCTTCTCGAGCGCCTCCTCGTCTTCGCGCAACTGCCGGCGGTCGCCGTCGAGCTCGCGCCTTTCCTTGGCGATCTTCGTGTTCTCCTGCTCCAGCTCGTCGGCCCACTCTTCGAGCTCGTCCTTGGTCTTCGGCTTGGAGTTGACCTGGTTCTCGAGTGCATCCGCCTTGTCCCGGGCCTCGGTCAGGAGCCGGTCGCGCTCGGCCAACTCGCCCTGCACGCGTTGTTCCTGGTCGCTGGCGTCCTGGAGCAGCTGCCGCATTTCCTCCATCAGCTGCCGGAGCTGGTCGTTCTCGATCCGGAGGGCCTCGAGGGCCGGGTCAACGGGGGCCGTCTCCCGCAAGAGCGCGGGGTTCACATCGGGGACCGGCTGGGTACCGTAGTGACTCAGCGAAGAGGTTCCGGAGTGGCTTGGGGAAAAGGAGCTTCCCTTCCCGGAGGGATGATGGGGTTCGTAGCGCTCGCGGAGCAGTTCGTGGGCCGGGCGAAGTAGTTCGTGGGCAGGGCGGGCGGTTTCCGGCGGCGGCGTGGGTCGGACCGGCACGGGCGTGGGTTTAACCGGCACCGGCGTAGGTCGGACCGGCATCGCGACGGGCTGAGCGATCGGGAGGATGGAGTCCTCGTCCCTCGCCTCAAAGCCCAAGGCCCGGGCGTCTTCGTCGACGGGCTGTTCGGCAACTTCGTCAGGGTCGGCCAGTCTCGGCTCGGCCGCCCGACCGGGCGCGGCGGGGATCGGTGTCGGGGCGACCGAAGCGCCCAGCAGCCGCCGACGCAGGTCGGCGGTGCTCAGGCGGGGGGATTCGTTGGCCATAGGCGGCCTCTTCCTGTTCCGGCGCAAGGAGTTGGGCCCCGCGGGCGGGCGACGCGGGCGGCCGGCGGGCAGCCCGCCGGATTCGGGGGCCTCTTCCGGTCAAACCTAATGTGCCAAATGAACAAGTCAAATCAAAGTCACCTCCCCCGTGACCGCTGACGGTCGGGCCGAATGCAGAATCAACGGGCCGCGAGCCGCATTCATTCCCGCCAACGAAACCCTTGCGTTGGCGTTGCGAAAGGTGAAGATCGTCAACAGGGGTTGGCCCGGCCGCTCGGCCCGGTTTGTGCTGGCGGGCGGCGCCAGGGACGGATAAAATCGGGCGCAAAGCCCCCACCCCTCGAATCACACACGTCCTCCGGGGCTGAGCCCCGCCGGATTCGACTCCCCAGGAGTGTCAGGTCCATGGCCCTGCTCAACCGGCTCAAATGGGTGTCTGCCGGGCTCGCCGTAGCCGGCGCGATCACCACCGCGGCGGTCTGGGGCGACCCGTCCCGCACCCGCCCGGCCGCCCCGGCCGTATCGGCCAACAAGTTGTTCTCCGACGAGGTCGTCGGCCGGTTCACCAACAAGCCCGTCGTCGCCTACCAGGCGCAGGACGGGTCGGTGTACTTCGCCCTCCAGGTGAAGCCCGACCTGCCGGCCGCCCCGACCCGCCCGCGGGACATCCAGATCGTTATCGACCACTCGGCCAGCCAGGCCGGGGCGCCGCTCGAGGCCGCCCGGAAGATCGCCAAGGAGGTTCTGGCGGCCGCCGGCGAGTCCGACCGGCTTACGATCTGGGCCGTGTCCACGCCGAAGGCGACGCGGAACCTGGTCCGCGGCGGCGGACTGAAGACCCCCACCGAGGCCCGGGCCGCGCTGGTCCCGCTCGAGAACGAGTACGCGTCCGGGGCCGTGGATCTCAAGGACGCCATCGAGCGTGTCGCCAAGGAGTTCGACGGCCGGACCACGCGGCAGCAGGTGATCCTGTACCTGGGTGACGGCGAGAGCGCGCTGAACCCGCTCGACGAGGCCGGCCGGTACAAGCTCGCCGCCGACCTGCGGGCCCAGCACATCGCCTTCTACGCCGTCCCGCTCGGCGCCCCGATGAACCCGCACAACCTGCACGCCCTGGTCAGCGGCACCGGCGGAGCTGTCCTGCGGACCACCGACGAGCCGACGGCCGACCCGATGGCCGTCATCAAGGACCTGGCCGTCCGGTTCCACAAGGCGCTGGCCGTCCCGGTGCTGGAGCCGACCAGTTCGGCGCTGGCCGCGGAGGCCGCCGAACTGTACCCCGCCAAGCTCCCGCCGTTGCGGGCCGACGCCCCGACGCTGGTCGTCGGTCGGTTCGAGAAGGGGAAGGCCCCCGCGAACCTGGAACTGACGGTTGACGGCCGCGTGGTCGGGGTGCCGATCACGGCCAAGGTGGCGCATCCGATGCCGGTCCCGGCCCCGGACAATTTCTTCCTCGGGTCGGTGGTCGCCCAGTGGCGGACCTCCGGCCGGGCCGACTCCCCCGCCCTGCTCCGGGCCGACCGGACGCTGGCGCTGGCCTACGAATCCACCC
>DATFWZ010000225.1:0-5405 GCA_035258765.1 Gemmataceae bacterium | reverse complement strand
CCCCCGCCGGGTCATCCCCCACCCGGACGGGAAGCGCGTGCTGTTTCTTGGGTTGGACAGCGTACTGCGGCAGTACGACCTGGCGACACTCAAGGAACTCCAGCCCCCGGACGGGTTCGCGGACATGGTGCTGGCCGTCCCGAGCCCTGACGGCCGCTGGGTGTGCGCCGTCAGCGGGAGCCCGAAAGGCCGTCTGGACTTGTTCGACTCGGCCGGGCGGTTGAAGTGGTCAGCGTCGGTGCGGTCCCCGGACCTGAAGGTCCCGTGCTGGAGTCGGGACGGGCGGCGGCTGGCGTGGTTCGAGCCGCAGGGGATCGTCGTTCGCGACCCCGCCACGGGGCAAGTGGACCGCACATTTGAGATGCCAGCCGGTGCCTACGGCGGCGACCTGACGTCCGCCTTCAACACCGACGGGACGCGGTTGGTCGTCGGGTACGACCTGGGAGTCTTGGTCTTCGACCTCAAGTCCGGGAAGATCGTGGGCGGCGGGTCGAACGACGTGCACGGCGGGATGCCCGCGATCTCGCCGGACGGGGCGACGATGGCCGTCGGCAGCCTGGGTCGCGGCGTCTGCCTGGTGGACGTGGGCACCGGCAAAGTGCGGACCCCATGGACCGATCCGCCACGGGACTGCAAGGCGTTCAAGACTGCCGACGTGCTGTTCAGCCCGGACGGGTCATACCTGTTGGACTGGGACGAGCACGGCGTGGCGGTGCTCCGCGACCCGGTGACCGGCGACCGGAAGCGGACGATCAACACTGGCTACAGTTACGTCTGGGCATTCGACTTCAGCCCGGACGGGCTCTGGCTCGCGACCGGGTCGCCGGACGGGATCGTGGCCCTGTGGGACGTGGCGACCGGTCGGCAGGTGTGGGCGGAGCACGGGCACTGGGCGCCGGTCATCCGGGTCGGGTTCGCCGGGCCGGGCCGCGTAGTCAGCACCGGTCGTGACCTGACCGCCTTGATGTGGGATTTGAAGGCGGACAAGAAGCCCGCGAAGCCGCTCTGGGACGCCCTGTCCGGAGGCGACGGCCTGGCCGCGTACCAGGCAGTGTGGGCCCTCGTGGCTGATCCGGGCGGGCCCGAACTGCTTCGGGAGAAGTTGCCGCCCGCGAAGCACCCCCCGCCGGAAGCGGTACGCGGATGGATCAAGGACCTGGGGGCGGACAAGTTCGCGGTCCGCGAGGCGGCCGCGAAGGCGCTGCGCGACCTGGGGCCCCTGGTGGAGGCCGACCTGCGAGCCGCACGGCAGGCCGCAACCGTGGAAGAAGTGCGAACGCGGCTGGACGTCCTTCTCGCGAACCTGCCGCGCGAGCGTTCGCCCGCCGAAGTCGTTCAGGCCCGGGCGGTGGCAGTGCTGGAGTTGGCCGGAACGGACGCCGCGAGGAAGGTCCTCTCCGAGTGGGCGGCCGGGGCGGAGGGGGCTCGGCTCACGCTTGATGCGAAGGCGGCGCTCGGAAGGTTGGACGCCCGGCGCTGATGTCGATGCTGGGTAGGTCCCGCCTGCTGGGCGGAACCTTCGCGCCCGCGGATGCGAAGAGAGGTCCCCGAGACGCCCAGCCATGTCCCGCTCGCCAGGCGAGACCTGCCCGGACGCGCAAACGGTAAGTGTCCTCAAATCGTTTTCGGTTATGATCAACGGGTGACCCTGTCTTGGTCGTCTCCCATGACCAGATATGTTCCCATCGCCCTCGTCCTCGTCCTCGCCGCCCCGGCCCTCGCCGAGACGCGAACCGATTTGCTCGGCGACCCGCTCCCGGAAGGGGCCGTCGCCCGGATCGGCTCGGTGCGGTACCGGATCGGGAAAGTCGGGCCGTACGCCCTCTCGCCGGACGGCAAGACTCTGGCCGTCGAGGGTCCGCTCGGGGTCATGCTCTGGGACGTCGAGACCGGCAAGCCGCAGTTGCGCATCTCGCTCAGGGGCCACTCGATGTGCGACATCGACCGCACGCCGATGGGCTTCACGCCCGACGGCAAGAACCTCGTCTGGGTGTACGGGGATGAACTGCGGGTCTGCGATGTGGCGACCGGCCGGACGCGGTTCGGCGCACAGCTCCCACACGCGTTGGTCGCGGTCGGGTTCCTTCCCGGGACGACGCGGTTCGCCGTTCTCGAGTCCACGGGGAAGGTCTTCATCTTCGACTGGGAGACCGGCCGTAAGGTCTCAACAATCGATGCCGGGACGGCCGTGAGCGCCATGTCCCGGTCCGGCCGATTCATGCTCGGCAAGTGGAACAACGAGGACACCGGCTTCGTCGATGCTCGCGACGGTCGCGTGCGCGTCCGGTTCGCCGACACCCGGGACCTGTCCGACTCGGTCTACGTCCTATCGCCGGACGACCGGCGACTGTACGTCACCGCCCCGTCCGGTCGGCTTCGCACCTACGACACCGAGACCGGCAAGAAGCTGGAGGAGCTGGCGGCCCCGCCGGGTTGGGATCAGACGGACGCGCGAGACGGGTTGGCCCTGTCCCCGGACGGGACCATCGCCTACCTGTCAACACGCGACCTGCCGATCCAGCGCCGCGACCTGAAGGCCGGGAAATGGCTCGCCCCGCTGCCGGTCGCGACCGGGTGGCGGCTGATCCCCCTCCCGGATGGAAAGCGCGTCCTCGTCCTCGGCGACGACGGGGTGCTCCGGCGGTACGACCTGGCGACGCTCAAGGAAATCCCAACGGGCGGGTTCGCGGAGCACGTGTCGGCTTGCGCGTCGCCGGACGGCCGGCGGATCGCCGTCGTGTCCGGGGAAGAGCCCGTCCGCCTCGACCTGTTCGATGCAACGGGTAAGTCGATCTGGTCGGTCCCGGGGCTCGCGGATCACTTGCGACCGAGCTGGAGCCCGGACGGCCGATCGGTGGTGCTGGTCGGGCGTCGGGAGATCACGCTCCGCGACCCGGCCACCGGCAAACTCGTCCGGACCCTGAAACAGCCCGACAAGCCCGAGTCGTTCGACGGGACCGTCACATTCACGGCCGACAACCGGGTCGTCGCCCCGTTCGACCAGGGTCAATTTATCGCGGTGTTCGACGCGACGACGGGTAAGCGTTCGGCCGTGGTGGCGACCGGGGCGCCCGCATCGGTGGCCGTGTCGCCGGACGGCCGCACGGCGGCCGCCGACCGCCGGGACCGCGACATTACCTTCCTGGACCTACTCACGCAAAAGGCGGTCCGGCTCGACGACCGGGAGACTCCGGGTTGCAAGCCATACAAGAGAGGGGAGATCGCCTTCAGCCCGGACGGGTCGTACCTGCTGACCTGGGACGAAGAGTGGTTCGCGGTGCTGCGCGACCCCAATACGGGGGTCCGGAAGCGGACGTTCCCGGTCGGCCAATCGAACTATGAGACGTTCGCGTTCAGTCCGGACGGGCTGTGGCTGGCCACCGGCCGGCCGGACGGGCTGGTGGCCCTGTGGGACGTGACGACCGGGGACCAGGTGTGGTCCGAGTACGGTCACCCGGAGGCGGTGACGCGGGTGGAATTTGCCGGGGCCGGCCATCTGCTGACGAGTTCCAATGACCTCACCGCGCTCGTGTGGGACCTGCGCTCGAGGTATATGCCGAAGAAGCCGCTCTGGGAGGCCCTGTCCGGAGACAACGCCGACGAGGCCTACCGTGCCGTGTGTGCCCTGGCCGCGGACCCACAGGCGCCAAGCATCCTCCGTGCCCGGGTGCCGGCCGCAATGGCCCCGCCCGCGACCCAGGTCGAGAAATGGATCGCCGACCTGGCCGCCGACAGCTACCGGGTCCGTGAGGCGGCGAGCGTGGCGCTTTCGGTCCTCGGCCGTCGGGCCGAGCCGCATTTGCGGGCGGCCCGGCGGACGGCGACAAGCGAGGAGGTGCGGATGCGACTGGACGCGATCCTCGCGAAGCTGACGGCCGAGCGCACCGCCTCCCCCGAGGTCATCCACGCCCGGGCCGTCGCGGCCCTCGAGCGGGCCGGCACGGATTCCGCGAGGAAGCTCCTGGCCGAGTGGGCGGCCGGGGCCGACGCGGACCGGCTGACGCGGGACGCGAAGGCAGCCTTGGCACGCCTGGGGCGGTGAGGCGGTCACCGGAGAAAATGACCAATGACCCACCAATGGCCAATTACCAAGGAATAACCAATGCCGAATGTCCAACGACCAATCAGCGATCGGTTCGGCATTCGTCATTCGGCATTCAACCTTCCATGGTCATTGGTCATTGGTCGGGCATTGGTCATTCGACTGACCGCCTCACCCTAGCCCTCTCCCCCGCAAAGCCGGGGGCGAGGGAGTCAGAGTGGCGGCTCCGCCGCGCCGCGATATGATCCACTCCGCCCCCCGTGCCCTCACCTGCTCAATGACCCGACTCGTCCTTTTCCTTCTCCTCGTCACCCCGATCCACGCCGGTCCTTCGGAGCCCGGGCCGGCGCCGCGACTCACGGACCGATATGGCGACCCGCTCCCGGTCGGGGCCATTGCCCGCCTGGGCTCACTACGTCTGCGACACGCCGACTTAACCGCGTTCGCCTTCCCGCCCGGCGGCAAGACCGTCGTCACCGTCGGCGGCGACCGGTTCATCCGTACCTGGGACCTTGAGTCCGGCCGCCCGATCCGGGCCGTGCGGCTTCCGGGCCACGTGTCGTGCGACCGGGTGACCCTGACCGCCGACGGCAAGACGATGGCAACCCACGCCCAGGGCGAAATCACCATCTGCGATGCCGCTTCCGGGCGGGTAGTGCAGACATTTCCGAGACCGAACGGATACGTGGATTGCCTGGCCATCTCCCCGAACGGTTCGACCCTGATATTCGGAATCGGCGGGCACCTCGTCACGCTGATCGAGATACCGGGCGGGGCGCGGCGCGAGGTGCGGGTCGCGGACCCGCCGGCCCCGTACACGGGGCGGCGGGTTCACCCGCTCCTCCAACCGCACTTCTCCCGCGACGGGCGGCGGCTGCTCGTCACCGGGATGAACGGACCGAAGGGGTTTTCGGTCCTCGACGTGGCGACTGGGCGGGAGCTGTTCTCCCGACCCGGCAACCCGACCGCGGCCGCCCTGTCCGCAGACGGCAATCGTGTGGCCGCGATCGGGCTGACGAAGACAGACCGCGACCTGGCGCCGGTCGTGCGCCTGTTCGACGTGCAAGCCGGCAAGGAGATCGCCCAGCTCACCCCGGACATCGGCCGCGGGGAAGTCGACATCCACTTCTCGGCGGACGACAAGGCACTCATCTGCCTCGGGTCGCGGGGCGGCGGGTACTTTGATCCGCTGACGGGCCGGCTCGTGCGCAAGCTGCCGGTCGGGGTCCGCGGGGCGCCCTCGCCGGACGGCCGGTGGATCGCGGACTGGGACATGTGCCGGCTCCACGTCTGGGACGCGGTGACCGGGCGAAAGTTGCACGACTCCCCCGGGCTGTTCCGCTTCGGCGCCCGGGCCGCGTCC
>DATFWZ010000224.1:0-2629 GCA_035258765.1 Gemmataceae bacterium | reverse complement strand
CTTCACCGCTTCCTCGGCGAGGTCGAGCGACCGCGCGACCTCAGCGACGGACTGTCCTTGCCGGTAGAACAGCACCAGGGGTTCGCGGTACGTCTCCGGGAGTCCCGCCAGCGTGCGCCACAGGAGGGTCGCTTCTTCCTGTGTGACCGCTTGAGCCGCCGGATCGGCATCCGGTCCGGCGGGTTCGACCACGGAGTTCAGTGATCTGGCCGACCCGCCTCGTCTCTGCTCGCGCCGCCGCGCGTTGGCCGCCAAATTCCGGACAATGCCGCAGAGCCACGCCCGCAACTTGTCCGCTTCACGCACTTCGGCCAGCTGTTGCCACGCGGCGAGGAACGCCGCCTGGCCGAGGTCCTCGGACTCCGCCAAGTTGCCGCAGGAGCTGTACGCGAGCGAACAGACCAGGGACTGGTAACGCTCAACCACCTGCCCGAAGGCTTCACGGTCACCGGTGCGGGACCTCTGCCACAGTTGGCCGTCGGACATCTCGGCTAAAGGCGTCGTGCTCATGGTGCTCGGACACTCGTTGCGCGTTGGGTTGGATTCCGCCCTTCGGCCGGTTCCGCCCAGCCCGGAACCGGCGCAGGAAGCGTCAACTCGCGCCTGACAGATCAACAGTCGTTGTCCCCAAGTGGCCGCGAAATGCAAAGAGGTGACAGGAATCTCGCGGCGGCGAACCGCGGGGTGCGGTGATTGGGAGCGCCGGGTCGAACGGCAGGCGATGCAGTTGACCGCGGCCGGTAAGATCCTACACGGAAACCGGCCACCGATGCCCGGCCGCGGTCAACTGCATCGCCTTGTTAGGCGCGCCCGGTTCTCCTCGGTCTCCGCTTCTTCGACTCCGACTTGATGACCATGCGGGTCGAGCGGGTGCGCGGGAAGGTGACCCCGGCGTGCTTGATCGCAGCCTTGATGAGTGCCTGGATATCCGTGATCGAGGTCTAATGCGGCCTTGAGGGTAACGCTGCGTACTTTGGCGCCAGAGCCCTCGAGAAGACCCTTCGGGTCGGGGAGGGACTTGTCGAAGTACAGCCGGACCCAGCGCGGAAAGATAGCAATGGCGACGATGGCCTCGTATCCGCGCTCGGACATACCGAACGCCACCACGAGAGAGTTGGAGTAGTCGTAAACGAGCTGATAGGAGCCGGGGAAAGCGCGGCGGCGTTTGGGCAGACACCGCTTGACCAGCGCGACGATCTCGGGGGGGAACCGCGACAGGAACGCGGCAAACTGTGCGTTGGGGCTGGGCTGGCGAGCGGTCACGAGTTTACTCTACCTCAAGAGAAAGTGGGCACGCCGAACGATAAAGTTCAGCAGCGGGGCCGGCTGTGAGGCCTTCACACCTCACAGAGTCGTGGTGCCGGCCCCGTCTGCTGCAACGGCTTGTTCGGCGTCACTCTTGGTCCGGGCGCCGTGTCTCGAAGACGAACGAGGCGATCGTCCAGGAGCCTCCCTCGGACGTGAACGTGAACACGCCGCGGAACTTCACGAACTCGTTGCTGTAGGTCAACCGGGCCACCGCCAGAGCCTTATCGACCAGTTCCACCTTCACCGAGTCCACCTTGTAGGGGATGTCGCGGCCGTGTCTCTGCAACTCTTTCTTCTGCTCGGGGATCAGGTCGGTCACGGTCTTCGACCAGACCGTATCCCTCCCCGCCCCCTTCGCGATGCCCACCACGCTCACATCCGCCTGCACGAAGAGGGCCGCATTCTTTTCAATCTTCTCGCTGCTGGCGGAGTTTTCGAAGTACGTATTCACGATCTTGGTGATCGCGTCGGAGTCGGCTGGTGCCTTTTTCTCGTCGTCGCCTCGGGTGAGAGGGGCGATCGCCAGCGCGACCACAAAGACAGCCAGGACAAAACCAACTGGACGCATGGAACACCTCCTGACGCCGAACATCCAGGTCACAGGCCACGGCGGCACTGTGACGTTGACTCTCGGCAATCACTCTCCGCCGCCGCGGTCCGGTGCACCGTGGGGTTCGGCGGCGGCTCGTCCCGGCTCAGTCCCCGGACAACATTACCGTCATTCCCTTGGGGCCGAACCGTTCGATCCGGCCCGTCCCCGGGCCCTTTCGGGATGGGTAGCAGAGGGCGAACTCCAGTAGCTCCGGCTTCCGCTCGAATGCCAATCCGCCGCGGAGGAACTTGCGGGCATCGTCCGTCGTCCGGCCGTCCCCGGACAGGCGCAGGTAGATGACCCAGTCACTCCACCCGTCCTTGATGGGCAAGACGTGGAGGCAGAACACCGTCGCGCCGCCACCGAACTCGACCGGGATCATCCCCATGACGGTTCTCACCTCGTACAGGTTGGCGCTCGCCAGCCACCCGGCGTCGCCGAGGGCCGCCCCGGCGGTCGCGGACCCACACGGCGGCTTCAGGTGGTTGGCGAACAGGGCGAACACGGCGGCCGCCCGGTCCGCCCGGTCGACTTTGGGGTCGTCTGCCGCGTTGCGTAGGTCGGCTGCGGGCAACCTGCTGACGGACCGGCTTGCCGGCTCCGCGGGTGACCGCTTCGCCTCGTCGGTAGGCCCGCGGGCGGCCCCGGCCAGCGCCGCGCCTAGGACGGCCAACACGCGCCGGCGGTCCATCGGGAGCCTCCCAATGTGAACTCGGCCGCCGGTGGTGC
>DATFWZ010000223.1:0-2859 GCA_035258765.1 Gemmataceae bacterium | reverse complement strand
GGGTGCCCGAGGATGAGTCTTGGGGACGTCCGACAGCTGGCCTGCAATCGGTCAGAACCGCAGCCCGAAGGCGACGAACGGGCCGGCCAGGGTGGCGTCGAGCAGGAACGAGTCCCGCCCGATGCCTGCGGACCGGTCGATCTTCAACCACCGGTAGCCGCCGTAGAGCGAGCAGCACTGCGAGCAGTGGTACTCGAAGCCGGTGACCACGTTACAGGACTGTTTCGACGCGTGCCCGATTCCGAACCCACCAACATCCGCGCGGGCGAACACGCTCAGGTTCTCTGACACCTGTACGCTGGCCCGGGCACCGACGATCAGGTCCGTCCAGCTATTCGTCCGGTCGATCGGAGACAGGTCGACACCGAACAACTGGAGGCTGTTGGAGAATCGATAGTGTCGGGCCCCCGCCAGAACGTCGAACGTGACCGCTCCGGCCTCGCGGCAGCCGTTGCCGCACACGCGGTAGAACCCGATGAGTTCGAAAATCGTGCTCTCTTGCTCGACTCGGGCGATCCCGTCGAGCGGTTCGACGCGCATGTACGTGAGGTCGGCAATAACGCACACGTCGCCGTAACCGGCCTCGACGTGCAACTGGAGGGCGCCCTTCAGGTCCTCCACGGCCGCCTGAGCGGCATCGGAGACGGACTCGTCCACGGTGAATACCCGGCCTCGCGCCCCGACCTGTCCGTGCATGCCGAAGATCCACGCATACGGAGCGACCACAAACCACGGGCCTCCAGCCCCGCTGGCCTGGCCGAGGTGCTCCGCCGGTTGCGGCATGAAGACGCTCGGCGCCGTCGCGGCTGCGACCGGGACGGTGACTACAGGTTGCGGTCGTGCGGCATCTGCGATCGAGCCCGCGGTGACGTCCACCGTGGCTGTGCCGGGGAGCGAATCCGGTCGGAGGGGGACTTGGGCCGCCGCGACGCCAGCCAGCGACAGGGCTGCAGCGAACGCGGCCAATAATTGGAGAAACGTACTCATTCGTGGCTCATCCTTGAGCAGATCGGCCCGTAATAGGTTGGCACGGGGAAGGGGCATCCCGCGGTTGCATCGGCGCGGGGAACGGCGGAGTTTAGGAAAAAGTCGCAATCTGACCCGGCGGTAGAGTCGCTGGGATTTGCGGAGGCTGGTCAACCGCTATTCTCTGGATCCCGCGGCGAGATCTGCTCCTGAACGGCCGGCCCCTCGTGGGGGGACGGCCATGCGAGACGATTTCGTCAGTCCCGGATCGCCTTCTCTTTCGCCTTCTCCTGGAGCTTCTTGACGTCATCGGGCGAAAGCTTGGGCCGGTCGATCGACAGCGTGATCTTGTGGATCTTGCCGCTGAACTTGAATGGCGGCTTGTAGTCCGCGTCGTTCACCCCGGTCTGCGTGTCCGAGCCGACGTCCAGGCTCTCGTCGAACTGCAACATGAACGGAATCGTGTGCTCCATCTTCCGGGTGGCGACCGCCTGGCCGGCCACCTCGAGCACCCCCGTGCCGCCCCTGCCGAGTCCGCTGTGGTCGCCGAACGCCAGTGTGCCCGCGCCTAGGCCGTCGTACTTGAAGTCGAACTCGAGCATCTTCTCAATGCTGACCAGCGACCGAAGATGGCCGCACGCCTCACACAAACACGTCCAATTTCCCCCGGCTTCGAGGTTCCGACGCATGTGAGCGGTTGCCGTTTCCTTGATCTCTTTCATCGCGCTGTCCATGTCATCACCGATTCGGGGCTGTTTTCTTGTAGGCGGGACGGAGAACTGGTCGAGCACGACGAACCGTTTGTCAGTTACCGTCCTTCTGCTGTTGCACCCGCACCAGCATCCACTGTTGTGTCTTGTCCTTCCCGATGTGAACTAGCACCGGGGCGTCGTCCTTGGTCAGGTTTTCGACGCCCGCCTCGAACACGCGGTCGTTCTTCTTGCCGATGGTCCAGGCGGCGCGCTGGCTCTTCTTGTCCACCGACCCGTAAACCGGGGTGGTGGTGTCCAAGAGCCCGTCGTAGTAGTTGCCGCGAATCACCCCGTCCTTGTTCACGGCGAGCTGGAAGACGTTACTGGATGTGGTCGCGTCGCTCTGGACGAGGGCGAACACGCCCAGGGCCTTCCACTCCTGGTCGGGCGTCGCGTCTGCCTTTTGGCCCTGGTCGGCGATCGTCGTGGCCTGCTCCGCGAATTGCTCCGGCGTCCCGACCTCCTGCCCGTTGACGTTCACCGAGTTATCCTGGATGACGACGTTGTTGCCGAAGTCGTAACTGATCGGTGTGACTGGGATGGAGCAGAAGGAGGTGATCGCCGGCCAAGTGGCGGCCGTCCAGGCGGCCCCGGCCACCCACCCGGTCGCGGTCCAGGCGCCGGGGTGAGCCGCGTACCACCCCGCGCGGAAGGCGCTGTAGTAGCCGAAGGAATTGCGAACGAACGCGCACTGAGCGCCGACGTCGCCGTAGGAGCGGAACGCGGTCGTGTGGCTCACGCCGGCCGCGCCAAAGGACGAGTAGTGGGCCAGGCCGAAGTCCGTTGAGAAGTGACCCTTCCCGGCGAAGGCGCTCTGCCACCCGCCCGCGGCAACTCCGCGTGGACCGCTTGCGGCCCAGGAACCCGTCCCACCACCGACCGTCCGGCCGTACGGGCCCACGGCAACGCCGCCCTCGCGCGAACCTGAGTACGTTCGTCCCCCCGGCCCGGTCGCGGTCACGTCGCGGCTCCCGCTGGCGACGGCGCCCCGTGGGCCGGCTGCATATCCTCGCTCCCCGGCCACGTCCACGGAACCGCCGCGCGACCCGGACCACGACCGGTCGTAAGAACTTGACCCTGCCGAGCGACCCGCCCCGGCGTAGGCGCTTCCCGACCGCGAGCCCGAGAAACTGGAACTGCG
>DATFWZ010000222.1:0-4894 GCA_035258765.1 Gemmataceae bacterium | reverse complement strand
CTGGGGGTACACCCCGAACATCGAGGGGGACACGTCCATCGTCGGCTGGCAGATCCAGGCCCTGGCCTCGGCCCGGCTGGCCGAGATCAAGTTCGAGAAGGACAAGGTGTACAAGGACGCCGAGAAGTTCCTCGAGAGCGTCTCGACCGATTCCGGATCCAAGTACGGGTACCGGGACCGAAAAGTCACCCAGACCCTCACGGCCGTGGGGCTGTTGAGCCGGTACTACATGGGGTGGACGCCGCGGCACCCGGCGTACGCCCGGGGGGTGGAGTTCCTGAAGGACTTCCCGCCGCAGCGCGGCTACTTCGACATGTACTACTACTACTACTACGCCACGCAGGTGGTGCACTTCAACGAGGGGCCGATCTGGCACAAGTTCTGGAACCCGAAGATGCGGGACATGCTGGTGGACATGCAGGACAAGAGCGGGGACGAGGCCAAGAACGGCAGCTGGGAGAAGGACCAGGGCTTCATCGGCTCGTCGTGCGGGCGACTGGGGACCACGTGCCTGGCCCTCTTGACCCTGGAGGTGTATTACCGGCACCTGCCCTTGTACATGCGGGACAGCGGTGGCCTGGCCGAGCTGGAGCGGTAAACTCGATCCGACCACGTCTGGTTGCACGCGACTCGCGGCGGCGGTACCCTGTTGCACGACGGCGCACTCGGCGCGACGGGGGCAACCATGAACGACCGGGCCCTACGCGAGCACCTGCTCGAATTGCTTGGCGGCAAGAGCGCTCACTTAACCTTTGACGAGGCCGTCGCGGACCTGCCGCCTGCCCTCCAGGGCAAGCGCGTCCCCGGTGCCCCGCACACCACCTGGCGGCTCGTGGAGCATCTGCGGATCGCCCAGTGGGACATCCTTGAGTTCTCCCGCAATCCGCGGCACAAGTCTCCCGACTGGCCGGCCGGCTACTGGCCACCGGATGATGCGCCCCCCGACCCGGGAGCTTGGGACCGGAGCGTGGCCCGATTCCAGGCTGACTTGAAGGCGATGCGGGATCTGGTGGCCAACCCGGCCACGGACCTGTTCGCCCGCATCCCGCACGGGGACGGGCAGACCGTCCTCCGCGAGGCCCTTTTGGTGGCCGACCACAACGCCTATCACATCGGGCAGCTGGTCATGCTCCGCCGCGCCCTCGGGGCCTGGAGCGACGGCGGCTGACGGCAAAGGTGCTAGATTTGAAGGGGTGCGGACTGTCGCTCCGGGATGTCGCCCGCACCGCGTCGAGGTCGTGACTGATGCAACCGCTGAGCAATCCCGACCGACCCGCCTGGCCGACCGACCCGGCCAAGCGGGTCGCGGCGCTGAAGGGGCAAATGGACGGTGCCATCGCGCTGGCGTTCACCCCCGACCGGTGCCTGCTGGCCACGGGCGGCCGCAGCGGCACCGGGCGCCTCTGGGATGTCGCCGGCAGCAACCCGGGCGAGCGGGCCATGGTCGGCCGGTACTCCGACCGGTTCCACGCGCTGGCCTTCGCGCCGAACGGTCACACGCTGGCCGCGGGTTCCGGCGCCCTCGACGGCCTCATCTGGCTTTTCGACACGGCCGAGAAGCCGCCCGTCGAGACGGCGATCCTCCGCGGTGCCCGCGGGTCGATCGAGGCCGTCGCCTTCTCCCCAGACGGCAGACTGGTGGCCGGTGGCGGCGAGGACCGGACGCTCCGCGTCTGGGAGCCGGGCCCATCCTTCCGAGGTCAACCGCTGGCGCAGCTCGCGGGCCACACGCGGGCGATCACGGCCCTGGCCTTCTCCCCCGACGGGCACGGGCTAGCCACGGGCGGCCGGGACTCGACGGTCCGCCTGTGGACCGTGACCCGTATTCGCTCTTCGGAGTGGGCGGCCCTGGCACACCCGGGCGAGGTCACCGCCCTGACTTATTCCTCCGACGGCAAGATGCTGGCGACGGCCTGCCCGGACCACGTGATCCGGCTCTGGGACCCGGTCTCGATCAAGCCAAGCGTGCAGGCTGAGCTCCGCGGGCACGCGGGCCCGATCCGTCTACTGCTGATCCCCCCGAAGACCCAGGTGTTGGTGAGTGTTGGCGACGGGCCGAAGGTCATGAACTGGGACCTGCAAACCAACCGGGTGGTCCGTGAGTGGGAGCTGCCCGCGGCGACGATTTCGGGCGTGGCCCTGACCCCGGACGGTCGTTACCTGGCCGTGGGAAGCGCGGACGGGCGGGTTGACGTCTTCCGCGTGGCGGACAAACGATCGTAGAGCTGCGCCGAGTTCCCGAGCTGGCGACGAACACCGAGACAATGGGAAGAGCGCACATGGCCATCGTCAACCCGGTTGCTGTCTACGCGGCGGAGACGAACCAGGAGGCCCTGTTCATCCGCCACCTGCTCACGGAGGCCGGGATTGAGGCCGGCGTGACCGAGGACCTGTCGCTGGCCGGATTGTGGGTCCTCGGCACGATGCCCAGCATTCACAACCCGAAGGTGTGGGTTGACCAGACGCGGGAGGCGGACGCCACGGCTCTGCTCAAGCAGTACGAGGAGCGGCGCTTCGATCGCTCGAAGCACGGGGCTGACATCCCCGCCGACGCCGGGCCGATCGAAGTGCGCTGCGAGAATTGCGGCGAGACTTCGCAGTTCCCGGCCGTGCAGCGGGGGTCGGTGCAATCCTGCCCGAATTGCTGGGCGAACGTCGACGTGGCACCGGACGAGGACGGCGACGAGTGGTGGAAGGTCGGCGCCGAAGAGGAACGCGGCGACGAGCTGCCGCCGTAATCAATTTCGATGGGGCGCGGGATGACCGAATCCGAATGGAGACTCTTCCGCCAGCTCCAGGCGGTGTCCCTGGACCGCTTCTGCCAGCGCGTGCTGACCGAAGTCGGGGAACTGGCAGCCGACGCCGCCAAGACCAATCACGAACGTTACTTGGAGGTGTTCCGGTTGCTCAAGCGCCGAGACAAGGAGCTGGCAGCCGCCTTCGATGACCCGCGACGGTCGGTGGCGCTACAGCAGCTCGCGTGCATTCAGTCCCACGGGTTGTTGACCGCGGAGGAATTCGCCCGCTTCCGGCCCGAGACACGCGCTTCGGTTCAGGCTGTCCTCGGGGATTGAGCGGCCAACAATGATGTGTCGGCCGCCGAACTCCACCGCCGTTTGCCAAAAAGACTCGGCCGATTCGCCCGGTTCCGGGCAGCATGATGTCGAGGGGTGTTTCCTCGGCGGGCTCGTCATGACCAACCGACTCTCGGCTCTCGTGGTCCAGTGCGCGCGCGACGTCGCGGAAGCGCGCGAGGACGAGCTGCCAGATGGCGAACTGGTCGAGCGGTTCGCCAATCGCGGTGACGGCGAGGCGTTCGCGGCGCTGGTGCGGCGACACGGGGCGATGGTCCTCGGCGTCTGTCGGCGGATCATCCGCCACGAACAGGACTCTGAGGACGTGTCGCAAGCCGTGTTCCTCGTCCTCAGCCGCAAGGCCGGTAGGCTGCGCCGGAAGGAAGCGGTCGGCCCGTGGCTGTTCGGCGTCGCCCACCGCCTGGCCCTGCGGGCGCGACAGAGGGGGCGACAACGACAGGGACGCGAGCCCAGGGTCCCCGAAGTGAACCCGGGCGACCCGCACGACGAGTTGACGCTCCGCGAGGCCCGGGCCGTACTCGACGAGGAATTGGCACGTCTCCCGGAGCGGGAGCGGGGCCCGCTCGTCCTCTGCTATCTGGAAGGCCTCACCCGGGACCAGGCGGCACAGAGACTCGGTTGCCCGTTGGGGACTCTGAAGGGCCGCCTCGAGCGCGGCCGCGCCGTGTTGGAGAAGCGACTCACGCGACGGGGCTTGGGTTTCCTCACCGTTCTCCCCGCGTTCGTGCTGGCACGCGAGTCCGCGTCCGCAACGGCCGCGTTCCAAACCGCGACCGTCGAATCCGCTCTGGCCTTCGCCGGCCAGTCCGTCGCCGGGCGTGCTATCCGGCCGGAGATCGCGGCGCTGGCCGAGGAGATGCTGAAGCCGACGCTCGCGGGCAAGTTCGCCATCGCCGCGGCAATGCTCGCGGCGGTAGTTGCGTTCGGGTTCGGGGCCGGTTTGTTCAGTCCATCGTCGAACGAAAGGCGCTCCGAACCCGCGGCGGAACCGGCCACGCCTGTGGCCCGCCTCGAGAGCGGGGCCGCCGTCGAGCGCACGACTATCCCGCCGGCGACGGAGAAGCCGTCGCGGGCGGCGATACCAACCGTGAAGCAAGCGGCGAAAGTGGAAACGGCACCTGTGCCGTTACCCACAGCCATCAACGGCGTCGCGAAGGCAGTGGATGCCGAAAACGGCACACTCACGGTCACCCACCCTGACGGAGAAGACACCTTCACCGTGGCGAGCGATGCCGAGATCAAAATCGACGACAAACCGGGCGACCTGGCCCGGCTCCCGGCCGGGGCCAACGTGACCCTGACCCGCTTCGTGGGTCCGATGACGGCCGGCAGCGTTCAAGCGGGCGGGCGGGCGTATTTCGGCAGCCCGGTGAAGGCGGTCGATGCCAAGAAGGGCACCATTTCCATCAAGGACCGGGGAGAAGAGAAGACCTTCGCCGTGTCGCGGGACGCCATGATCTTCGTTGATGGCAAGGGGGCCAGGTTGACAGCGGTGCCGCCGGGTTCGTTCGTCAATCTGAACCTCGCCGCGGACCAGAATACCGTTCGCAACCTCAACGCGGACGGACCAAACCTGGGCGGTTGCGGGGGAAGCCTGGTGAAGGCGGTCGATGTCCAGAAGCGCACGATTACGTTCGACAAGAAAGGGCCGCCGGACGTCGCCGGGAAGACGTTCGCGGTCGCCGCGAACGCCCACGTCACAATCGATGGCAACAAGAAGGGGACGCTGGCGGACGTGCCCGCGGGGTGCTACCTCAACCTGCTCCTCCGTGTCGATGGGAAAACGGTCGGCCGCGTCT
>DATFWZ010000221.1:0-14419 GCA_035258765.1 Gemmataceae bacterium | reverse complement strand
ACTACACCCGCCCCTCCCGCTCAAACTCCCGCACAGCCAGGGCGTAGAACCCCCGCGCCAGAAGGGCGAACAACAGGATGCCGCCGGCCGACGGCAACACTTCGTCCAGGCGATCAATCTGCCCGACGTTCGCGGTCCGCTCGTTCCACGACCAGATGGCGTTCGGGTCGTGAAACCGGAAAGACAGCTGCCACCACGCCAGCCCGGGGTTGAGCGCCCGGTCCCATACGAGAGGCGCATCCCGGGTCTGCGCCCGCCGGCCGCGGGAGTAGTAACTCGGGTCGCGCTCCGCGTACGCCGTCTCGGCCGCCAGCAAGGTCCCTCCAACCCACACGGCCGTGAGCAACAGCCACAGCCCGGTCGCCCGCTGCACCGTCCGCGACCGCACCGACAGCCACAGCCCGAAGCTGGCCGCGCACGCGGCGTACACGCACGCGGCCAGGAGGAGCGGGACGACCGCCCAGTAGGAGATGCCGTCCGCCAGCACCCCGACCAGCGGCACGGCCATCGCCCCGAGCGCGATCCCGCGGGCTTTCGCCAGACTCCCCCACCACTTGGCCCGCAGGATGTCGCGCCGCGGGTGCGGAGTCATGAGCAGGTCGGCGAGCGTCTGCTGCTGCCGCTCGCGGGCCACACTCCCGGCCGCGTGCAGCCCGACCGTCAGACAAACCAGGCCGACCAGAATGATTCCGCCCCAGCGGACCATTGCATTAACCGTCCCGTACACGTCGCGCGACCCGCTACTCACCGCGGCCGCGACCCCGACGACCATGACCACGCTGCACAGAAACAGCCACACGACCCAAGGTACCATGTTGAGCATGCGGACCAGTCGGTGCGTCTGCCCGCCCAGGTGCAGTTCCTTCCAGAGTAATGGAGACCCCGCCGGCACGGGCGGGTGCCGTTCCCACCGGGCCGGCGGGCGGGGCCGATATTGCCACGGCGTGCGGGCGTAGAAGTAGCGAGCGTGCCGGAGCTTGAAGCAGGCGCGGCGGATGCCCCAGACGCCGAAGACGAACTGCACCAACAGGTGAAGGCTGACGAGTGCGATGATCAGGGCGAGCATTGTCCCGACGAACATCGATCCGAGACGGGCGGGTGGAATGGACAGCCAAGCGTTCATATCTGCCAGGGCGAGGATGGCGACGTATGGGCACGAAACAACGGGAATTGTCAGCAGAACGAACGACAGCAGATACGACTTCACCAGCGCTCGCCGCAAGCTCTTTGCCCCGACGGCGCACGCGGCGCTGATGCCCGCCACGGCCCAGATTTCCACGAGCACCACCACCGACGCCAGGACGACGAACTGGATATCCACCCCGCCCCACACCTGAGTGATCGCCAGGACTGGCCAGCCGACCACGACCACACCGACCACGAGTAGCAGACGCGGCCACAGCTTGCCGAGGATGATCTCCCGCGGGTCGAGGTCGGTGGACAGGAGGAACTCGAGCGTGCGCCGCTCCGTCTCCTCGACAATGGCCCCGGCGACGAAGAGCGGGGTGAGGAGTAGGACGACCGCGGCCTGAACGAGCAGGAAGACCAGGGCGAACGTCTGCCCGAACGCGGACAGCTTGGTCTGCATGCGGCCGGTGTCGAGGTAGGACAGGTCGCGGGGGAACTCGGCGAGGTAGGTGACGAACAGGGCGGCGAACAGGAGCAGTCCGACGAGCAGGCGGGCGACAGTGGGAGAGCCGCGGCGGGCGAGCCGGGTGAGCTCCCAGCCGGCAATGGCCCCGCCCCAGCGGGCGCGGCGCGGGTGGCGGTGCAAGGGATCGGCTCCGGGACCGGACGGCGCCAGCATACGACGCGCGGCGGCCGGCCGCAACGACGGCGAAGTCGTCTTGAAACGGGGGTGCCGGGGTCCCTACACTTTCCCGTGAACCTGACCCCAGGTCGGGGCGTCCCTCCGGCGACAGGTTCCATCGGGCCGTAGCGCAGCTTGGCTAGCGCGCTTGCTTGGGGTGCAAGAGGTCGTGGGTTCAAATCCCGCCGGCCCGACTGAATGAGATGAGAAGCCCTTCGGCGAGCACGTCGAAGGGCCTTCTCATTTCAGGGCAAAGAGTTACACCGCCAAAGCTGCAGTTCGAGAACACGATTTCGAGCAAATGACACTTTTTGGGTAGTCCGCGGTAAGCATTTCTGCCGTATCGTTTGCAAGAAACCAAAAACTCTCGCTGCCAACTCTGCCCTTTCGACGTGGGAGCGGTCCACGGGATCGAGTTGCAGCTCAATCCAGGCCAGCCTGTCCCGCAGTCTCATCACCGCGGCTCCAGCGCGACGCGGGCCGATCCCGGCGCCGCCGCGATTGTCGCGGTCCCGCGTCGCTGCCTGGCGGCAGTGGCGAGTGATTACGCGTGCGCCTCCGCCGCGTGGCAACACGAGCCGGCGTTTTGAGGAAGCGGATCGTACTCGTCGTGGCGGCGCCACCAAATGCCCGTCTCGTTACGGCCCTTCGGGGCGCGGTCGAGCCACTGGTACATGCCCCAAAGGCCGTCCAGCCCACGCGCATAGGCGGAATAAGTGTGGTAGACGACGCCGTCCTCGAGCACGAAGGCGCTCATGCCCGGCCTCTCGCGCGTGTACTTGGCCACATCGATTCCGCACCTGGCTGCCATCTCGGCGACGGGCCCGTCGCCGCTACTGTCCGAACTGTCCCGCCACTGCCCGATGTGCCGCCCCTCGAGCGCGCGGTAGTCGGCTGCCGCCTCGCGCCGGTAGTTGTATTCGACGTCCCCCTCGCGCTGTTGCTCCTCCGTGAACGAGACGTTGAAGTAGGAGTTGAAGTCGCTGCCGAGCGAGGACGCCCACGGAAACGTCCACCCCATCCGCCGCTTGTACGCTTGCAGCTTCGCGAGCGACGCCCGCGACACCGTCCAGAGCATCACATCATGGTTGGCCAGGTGAATCGCGATCCCGTTGAAACCGTCCGCGATCGCCGAGCAGGACGGACACCCCGCCGTGTAGTCGGGCCCGAACATGAAGTGGTAGACGAGCAGCTGTGAGCGCCCTCGGAAGAGGTCTGCCAGCGAGGCGCTCCCTTCATCGGTCTCGAATCGGTACTCCTTGTCGACCCGGACCCAGGGCAGCTTCTGGCGTCGCCGCGCCAGCTCGTCGCTGCGGCGCGTTAGCTCCTTTTCCTCCTTGAGCAGGCCCAGCCGGGCTGCAAGCCAGTCCTCTCGACTTGCTATTTGGTGTTGCATTTTCCGGCCTCCTTTCTGAAGTAACTTGAGATGGCACCGGTGCGACCCAGACGATTCATAGTCAGGATGAGCAAGGAGGCGACGCCGAGGAACAGCAGCGCCCAGTGCGGGGGTCGACTCACTAGTCGTCGAGGCTCCCCAGAGTCAAGTTGACAGTGGTTCCAGTCATTCCGCTCGCTTGATCGGAGGCCATAAAGGCTGCCACGTTGGTCATCTCCTTGAGCGTCATCAGCCGTCGCGGGTGAGTCCTACTGGCGAGAAACGCCTGCCACTGTTCCCATGTCATTCCCGTTGCCTTGGCGCGAGGCTCGAAGGCATCCTTGATCGTGCGTGTCTCCGGCATGGCCTGTGGCCGCAGACCGACCACGCGGATGCCCTGAGGCGCGAGCTCGGCGGATAGAGATCGAGTGAGCGCCTCCTTGGCCGCCATCGCCAGTCCGTAGCCTCCCACCAATGGGACGCCCGTCCGCGAGAGGAGTGAGGTGACGGTCATGATCACCCCCGATTTGTTCGCGACCATCCGCCGGGCCGCCAGACGTGCGGTCAGGAAGTACGACGTTGCATAGGTCATGATTGGCAGGGAGAAGTGCTCGACATCCAGCTCGACCAGAGGCACACCCAGAATCTTCGCATTCGGGATCCCGATTGCGTTAAACGAGATATCGACGCGGCCCGCCTTGTCGATCACGGACTGTAGATGCTTGTCCACGGCCTGCTCGTCGAGAGCGTCGACCACCGCCGCCTCGGCGGATCCTCCGGCGGCAGCGACGTCGTTGGCGACAGCTTCGACCGGTGCCCGATGGCGCCCGGTGAGAAACAGCTTGGCCCCCTCGCGCGCAAAAGCGCGTGCGACAGCGCCGCCGATCGCTCCTCCGGCCCCGTAGATCACCGCGACCTTATTCTTCAGCATCATCTCTGGTCTCCTCGATCTCAAAAGTCTGGAATCTCACTTCATCGTCCGGGTGTCTCGGCCGGCGAACTTCTCGGTCGAGCTTGAATCGTCGGCTCACGCGGTTTTCCGGTCGCCGGGGGGCTCGCGGCAAGAGCTCATCGTTGTGTCTCGTTCTGAGTCTTGCGTTCCGCTCGCTCGCGAATGCGCTCCAGGTAATGTTCCCAGCCTTTGGGGAATCCGTCGCGATGTTCGGGCAAGATCAATCCCAGGGCGCGGTGGAGGAACACCAGGCGGGTCGCGTCCCCCTCCGCCGTCAAGCGGTATTGCAGGTGATTGGCCGCCGGGTACGACATCATCAACGGACCGCAAATCTCCAGGAGCGTCGGCGGCTTGATGAACTGTACATGGCCCCACAGGTGGCCGGAATTGTTGCCGAGGTCGCGATACCAACGTCCGCCAGGCCACGGCTCGATTTTCATCGCGAACGGCTTGCCGCCGGGCATCTGGCCTTCCGGACCAAGCTCGTCCAGCATGGCTTCGAAGGCGATGTCGATCGGCGCCGAAATCTCGAGCTCCTTGCGGATCTCGAGAGATTCGACTGACTGTCGCTCACTCGTGTCCGTTTTCATGATTGTCCTTTCCGGGGTTTGAGGGGTGCTGGCGATTCAGATTGTTCACGCGCTCGGTGCTCGGCGCGCTCTTTGATGCGGTCGAGTTGATGGCCCCAGAGCTCTTCAAAGGCCTTGACCCAGTCATGCACAGCTTTCAACTTCTCCGCTTCCAGGTAGTACACGCGTTGTTTGCCTTGCTTGATCACCGCGACCACGCCGACCTTGCGCAGCACGCCAAGGTGCTTCGAGACAGCCGGCTGCGGAAGCCCCAGTGTTACGACCAGCGTTCCAACCGCCAGGGCCCCGCGCCGCTCCAGCAACTCGACAATCTGCCGCCGACGGGGCCCGGCGATGGCGTTGAATACGTCGGCTGTAGTCGGCGCAGGCGGCATCCTTCTCATATATTCCCATATGGGAATATGTCAAGCCGGGACTCGGTGGCGCTGACTGGCGATGTGCTTTGCCTGACCGCGCCGCAACGATCAAAACTGGCGAATCGCGCCGAACCCGTCCGGAAGACGCTGAGCCAGCTTCGGGCCGCGGCCGGGTCCGCGATCCGCGAACGCGAGCTTATAGCCCAAGGGCTGCACGGCATCTGCGGGCGGGGTGTCGCGCGACAAAAGGAAAGTAAGTGGCGAGTCCGCTTGGAAAATGTGAATAGGATCAGCGAGCGCCGCTTTGGAGCGGCCGACGGCACCTCATGGCTTTCCGTCCAAGTTGCGAAGGAGTTGTCATGGACACCCACATCCTGGTATTGAACGCCGGTTCGTCGAGCGTGAAGTTCTGTGTGTTCAAGGGTCCGCAGGGTGCACAGTGGCAGGTGGAGGAGCGGGGCCAGATCGAGGGCATCGGAACGTCGCCCCGGATGACGGTCAAAGACGCTCAGGGCAGGCCGCTGATCGACCAGACTCTGGCCCCTTCGGTGGGCGACGGCCGTGCCGCGATCGACTCCCTCGCCGCCTGGCTTCGTCCGAGATACCACGGCGGTCGCATCGTCGGAGTAGGGCACCGGGTCGTCCATGGCGGCCCGCGCTTCAGTGGCCCCAAGGTGGTCACTCGAGAGATCCTTGCCGAGCTGGAAGGACTGACCCCGCTGGCGCCCCTCCATCAACCGCACAACCTCGCGCCTATCGAGGCCATCTTCGATCGGATGCCCGACGTCCCCCAGGTGGTCGTCTTCGATACGGGCTTTCATCGTGGGCATACACCGGTCGCCACCTTGGTACCCTTGCCCCGCGAGCTTTGCCGGGGAGGGGTCGAGCGATACGGATTTCACGGCATCTCCTACGAGTACATCGCGTCGGTCCTGCCGGAAGTCGCCCCCGACATCGCCGACGGCCGGGTCATCGTTGCACACTTGGGAAGCGGCGCCAGCCTGTGCGCGTTGAGGGAGCGCAAGAGCGTCGACACCACCATGAGCTTCACGGCGATGGACGGGTTGTGCATGGGAACGCGCCCGGGTGCCCTCGACCCCGGTATCGTGTTGTACCTGTTTCAGAATCTGCGCCTCTCGGTCACGCAGGTCGAGGACGTCTTCTACAAGAAGTCCGGGCTGCTCGGGATTTCCGGGATCAGCAACGACATGCGGGACCTTCTCGGTCGGAGCGAGCCGGATGCCCGCCTCGCGATTGATTACTTCGTCTACAGGGCGGCGAAAGAGATCGGTGCCCTGGCCGCCGTGCTGGCCGGTGTCGATGCGTTGGTGTTCACCGCCGGGATCGGCGAGAACTCGCCCGAGATCCGCCGCCGGGTCTGTGAGGCCTCGGCGTGGTTGGGGATCGAGCTGGATGAGGCGGCTAACGCCGCCAGGGGGCCGCGAATCTCGACGACGCGGAGCAAGGTTTCCGCCTGGGTGATTCCGACCAACGAGGAGTTGATGATTGCCCGGCATACGCGGTTGCTGCTGGACCTCTGAGGCCGGGCGACCGGGTTCGATGAGCCGGCTCGTTCGCGGGTGGGTCGCGGTTGGCGTGGCCGCTGTCCGGATCGTCGCACAAATGCTAATCATTCAGACGGTCAGCCAGTTGAGCGCGCCGGGGGGGCGAGGAGGTGTACCAGGCCGTCAACGACTCCAGCGAGGTCGTTGCCGAGGCGGCCACCCCCCGGGGAGGTGGCCGAGGAGGCGGAGCGGAACCGGGCGGCGACGGAAGAGCTCCTGAATCGCTTTCGTCAGGACATCAAGAATCGCGACCGGTGGCTCGCGTGGCTGATGGAGGCTATCTGATCGCCGAGTCAGTCATCGCCCGCGGGCCAGCGAGGCGGCGAGCCGGTGCGCATGCGTCTGCCCCCGGGTAGTCTCGCCCTATCGAGCACGTCCCCACGGAGTCAGGTATGCAACTCGGAGTGATCGGTCTGGGCCGGATGGGGGCCAACATCGTGCGGCGGCTGCTGAAAGCCGGGCACGCATGCGTCGTCTACGACCGGAGCCCGGATCTCGCGAGAGAATTGTCGTCCGAAGGGGCGACATGGGCCGAGTCACTCGCCGGCCTGGTGGCGAAACTGTCCGCGCCGCGCGCCGTCTGGCTGATGGTCCCGGCGGGGGTCGTCGATCAAGTGATCCGGGAACTGGCCCCACAAATGCAGAAGGACGACATCCTGATTGACGGCGGGAACTCCTACTACGTCGACGACATTCGCCGGGCCGGAGAACTCCGGGCCAGTGGCCTCCACTACATCGATGTCGGGACGAGCGGAGGTGTGTGGGGCCTGGAACGCGGCTACTGCCTGATGATCGGTGGCGAGCCGGAGGTGGTGGCGCACCTCGACCCGATCTTTAGCAGCCTGGCCCCGGGGAAGGGCGACATCCCTCCGACTCCCCGCCGGGGAAAGGTCGGCAGCACGGCTGAACGGGGGTACCTGCACTGCGGTCCGAGCGGCGCAGGGCATTTCGTCAAGATGGTGCACAACGGGATCGAGTACGGCCTCATGGCCGCATACGCGGAGGGGCTGGCTGTCCTCCGACACGCGAACGTCGGCAAGGTGGGGCAAGCGGTTGATGCCGAGACGACCCCGCTCCGCGACCCGACAAACTACCGGTACGACTTCAACTTGACGGACATCGCCGAACTCTGGCGGCGGGGTAGCGTCATCGCCTCCTGGCTGCTGGACTTGACCGCGACCGCTCTAGCTGCGGACCCGACCCTCGCGGGTTTCTCCGGCCGGGTGTCGGACTCCGGCGAGGGGCGGTGGACGATCAAGGCGGCGATCGACGAGGCGGTGCCGGTGCCCGTCCTCTCCGCGGCCCTCTATCAGCGTTTCAGCTCCCGCGACGGTTCGGACTTCGAGGACAAGCTTCTCTCAGCGATGCGCTTCCAGTTCGGCGGCCACCACGAGAGCGCCGGGTAGTAGACTTGATCACATTCCCTGCAGGTACTTGTGGACGAACTGGACGGCCATCGCCCCCTCACCGGCCGCGGAGGTGACGCGCTTGACCGAGCCGGACCGCACGTCCCCCGCGGCGAAGACGCCGGGCCAGTTGGTCTCGAAGAGAGACGGCGGACGACGAGACGTCCAGTGGGCCGACCGGGCGACGGCCGACCCGGTTCGGACGAACCCCCATCTCCTCCTGCTCGATCTCGGGCGGCCCGCGTCGCCGACGTCCGGCGTCGCCTCTTCCCAATCCGGCGGCCGGCGAAACTCGGCGCCCGCCTTCCAATTGGGGCCGAGCCGGTCGCAGCGTTGGCGTTTCTACGGGTCCGTGAGGACTTCGTTGGCATCCTGACTCGGGTCGGTTCTGTCATGCCGCCGCGCCGTCGAGTATAACGGCGGCGGACGCGCCATGCCCGCCGAACACACCCCGGACCGGCTCAGCCAGATCTCCACCATGTGGACGGCCTTGGTGCGCGCTCACGTGGGCGAGGCGGACGAGGACCGCCGGCTTCTGGCCGGGTTGATCGAACGTTACCAGGGGGCGGCCTACCGCTACCTCACGGCCGCCACCGGCGACCCGGACGCCGCGGCCGAATTGTACCAGGAGTTCGCCGTCCGTTTCCTTCGCGGGGACTTCCGCCGAGCCACGCCCGACCGCGGCCGGTTTCGTGACTACCTGCGGGCCACGCTGATCAATCTGGTCCGCCGCCGGCCCGGAGTCTCCGGTAGGCGGCCCGCCGCCGACGTCGATCCGGACAAGCTGCCCGCCGCCGACCTCGCCGACCCTGCCGACGAAGCCTTCCTGGCCCACTGGCGAGAGTCTCTTTTGGATTGCGCCTGGAAGGGTCTCCTGGCGGCCGAGCAAGCCGGGGGGCCGCCGCACTACACGGCCCTGCGGGCCCGCGCCGATCGACCCGACGCCCCATCAAGCGACCTGGCCGCTTGGCTGACGGGGCGCCTGAAGCCGGTCAATCCGTTCACCGATGCCGGGGTGCGGAAGCTGCTCCAGCGGGGACGAGAAATGCTGACCGACCTGTTGGTGGCAGAAGTGGCGGCCTCGATCCCGACGCGAGACCGCGAAATGCTGGCCCAGGAACTGATTGACCTCGGTTTTTACGCGTACTGTCGAAAGGCGCTCGACCGATGGCCGGGGTGACATTGTCGAGCCCACGTCCGGTCAGTACAGCCAGCGAAACTCAACCCGAAACACTTCGCGATACCACCGCTCCCCGGACATCGCCCGCCCGTAGCCGGCGTAGAGCCCGGCCCGCTCGCCAAAGTCGAGGCGGGCGCCGACTTTCAAGTTCACGACGGTCGTCCCGCCCGCGTCGCGCACCGCGACCGTCCCGTCCGGCTGCAGCACGCTCTCCCGCCCATCGAGGACCGTCCAGCCGATCGCCTCGAGGGTCGGCGCCAGCCGGCAGTCGTCCGACGCCCACGCGTCGTAGCGCAGTCCAAGTCCGTACCGGATGATTGGGCCGGCGAAGTCCGTCCCGTCCACCGGTTGCCAGTACCGCACCTCGGTGGCCAACCCGAGGTCCTGTGTCAGCCGGACGAAACCGAGCACGGCCGGCTCGAGGCTGACATGATGGGTTCCGAGCCCCCGACTTGCCGGCCCGGTCGGCAGGTAGGAGCGGAACTGGAACGCCCACACCTCGCACTCGTCGGCCAGGAACGCGTACTTGAAACCGACATTGGCGTCGGCCAGGCCGGTGGCGTCGGCGTTCAGGTCCGGATTGAGGGCTCGCGCGCCACCCTCGGCGAAGACGGACCAGGCGCGGCTGAGCCTCGCCTCCAGGTACAGCGTGTAGTCCTGGAAATCGACGGCCCGCTCGGGCTCCGGCAGCCCCGGGCCGAACGGGCGGCTGCGGGCGTAAAAGAACTCGGCCCGGGTGGGGACGCGGAAGTCGTACCCGAAATCGGCCCGCATTCGGACCTGATCCGCCGGCGCGGGCGAGTCGATGTAGCCGACGCTGGCATCGCGAACGGTCAAACCGGAGTCCGGCGGGGGTGGCGGCGGAGCAGGTGGCGGTGCTGGCGCCGGGGCCGGAGCGGGGGCCGGGGCCAAGGCGGGCGCCTGGCCCATGGCGGGAACGATGACGGCCAACCAGAGAGTGCCAATGAGCAAGCGGGGCATCTGGCCTCCGTCCGAATCGTCCTGAGCCGGCGTATCAGCAGGATCGGTTGTGCGAGGTATGGGAGTTGAGCGGATTTGGGTTATCGCCCCACCGCCTCTGCGAACGCCGCTCGGGCCATGAGTGGCGCGCAGTCCGGGTCGGCCCGCAGGGCCGACCAGTCGGCCGAGCCGACGCGCGTTACCACTTCGATCGCCAGCGCCTCGTACCGGTCCGCCTCAGTGCCCGGCCTTTTCTGCCGCTCCACGGCGGCCACGCACGCGGCGAGAAGGGCCACCGCCCGGTGGGCTGCCAGCACTCGGTTCGGAAGCGATTCGGCCATCCGGCGGGCGAGGGCGCAGGCCTTGCCGGAGTCGCGGGCCCATACCAGCAGGCCGGCCAGGACGCGCGTCTGCTTCTGGAGCGTGTCGCCGAACGTCGGCTCCCGCGGATTCGCCTTCATCCCGTTCAGGAGCTCGATCAGCCCTTGAGTCAACAGGTCCTTGGCCATCTCGGGGTGCGACTCGTAAAGGGCCCGGCCCTGGTTGCACAGCGAAATGCCCAGCTCGCCGTGGTCGTCGGCCCGGCCATGCTTCGCGATCAGGGCGGCCCACTCGTCGGCCGCCTTTGCGGACATGGCCGCCGCCTCGGCCGCGGCACTGATCCGCAGCGCGACCGACCCCAGTGCGTCGAACGTGGCCACGTCCGACCGCTCCCCCGCGTCGAACGCCACGGCCGCCAGCCCGTTGTGCGCCCGGGCCAACTCAGCCTTGTTGTGGCGCGTGTCCGGGAATTTGTCGGACAAGCCGGCGAGCCGGTCCGCGGCCCGCGTCAGTTCCGCCTTGGCACCGGCCGGGTCGCGGGCCGACAAGCGGACCAGGCCCCGATTGATGACCGCGGCCTCCCGTTCATATTGGAAGTCAAACCTGAACGGGTTCTCGGCCACCATGGCATCGAAGAGGGCGATCGCTTGCCCGCACGCATCCTCCGCCTCGGCGAGCCGGTCGGCGGCGCGCAAGACCGGGCCGAGGTTCAGATACACTCGAGCCCGGTGACGGCGCTGGGTGATATCGTCCGCCGGGACGCCGTCGAGCAGCCGGGCGGCTTCGGCCAACTCGTCCAAGGCGAGGGCCGGTCGGCCGGTCTGTCGGGCGACGATGCCGAGATTGTAATGCGTTCGCGACAAGTCCTGCCGGTAGCCGGCATGGTGCGGGTCTGCGTCGTGAAGCGGCTGCTGGATTTCCCGGGCCCGCTTGTAGGCCGCCTCGGCCGCGTCGGGGTCCCCTTTGAGCCGGTGGACCTCGCCCTTGAAGTTGTGGCAGTCGGCGATCTCGCGGGTCGGGTCGGTCCCCTCGGGCGGGTTGGCGGCCAGCGCGGCCAGACGGTCGAGGGCCTGGTCATAGGCGGCCAGGGCCTCGTCGTCCCGGCCGAGCAGCCGCAGGATGTCCGCCACGCGCCGGGCCCCGCGCGCCGCCAGCCACGCCAGCCCGGGATCGTCCGGCTCCACCCGCAGCAGCTCCTCGTAGAAAGCGAGGGCCTTTTCCAATAGTGCTTTGCGCTTCAACTCGGCTCGCGGCTCGAGCGCCAGGTCTTCCTCCGCGACCTCGGTCAACAGCCCTTCGACGGACCGGACGGACATCTGGAAGTGGTACCGGGCCCGGTCGCGCTGGGCCTGGAGCCGCAGGTGGTACACGACCCCGTAACACGCGGCGGCGATCAGCACCAGACACAGGCCGGCCGCCATGCCGGTTGCCAGCGGATTGCGCCGCGCCCGCTTGACCCAGCGCGCGAGCCGGGAGACCGGGCGGGCAAGCACGGGCAGGCCGTCGAGAAACCGCCGCAGGTCGTCCGCCAACTCGCCGGCCGCGGGATAGCGGCGCGCCGGGTCTTTTTGCAGGCACTTGAGACAGATCGTCTCCAGGTCGCGCGGGACGGCCGGCTGCAGCCGCCGCGGGGGGACCGGTTCCAGCGTGCGGACTTGCTCCAATGTCTCGAGCATCCCGGGCCCGCGGAACGGCGGTCGGCCGGTCAGCAGCTCGTACAGGATGGCCCCCAGCGCGTAGACGTCGGCCGTCGGACCGGCTCGGTGCGCGCCGGCCGCCTGCTCGGGTGCCATGTAGTCCGGCGTGCCGAGGATCATCCCGCTCCGGGTTTGCCCAGTGTCGGCGTCGAGCCGCCGGGCCAGGCCGAAGTCGGCGACCTTGGGAGTCAAGAGCCAGGGGTCAGGAGTCAGAGCGGCCGTCGTACCGACTCCTGACTCCTGATCGCTGACTCCCGACAGCAGGATGTTCGACGGCTTCAAATCGCGGTGGACGACCCCGTGGTCGTGGGCCGCCCCGACGGCGCGGGCCACGGTCTCCGCAAGGGTGGCGGCCGGCCGCGGGGGGAGCGGGGTGCCGGTGAGCCGGTCGGCCAGCGTGCCGCCGGGGACGTACTCCAACGCCAGGAACGGGCGGCCCTGGTGCTCGCCGACCTCGTAAACCTGGACGATGTGCGGGTGACTGACGCGGGCGGCTGCCTGCGCCTCGGTCGTAAACCGGACGCGGGTTTCCAGGTCCAGGTGCCCGGGTACCTTGAGGGCCACGACGCGGTCGGTCCGGATCTGCCGGGCTTTATAGACGACGCCCATCCCGCCGCTACCGAGGATGTTCAAGATCTCGTAGCCGGGGAAGTCGGCCCGCGGCCGGTCGTCGGTCCGATCGGGCGCGGTACTCGGCGCCCGTTTGGTGGCGGGCAGGGGCTCGGCGGCGACCGTGCAAAGGGCCCCGCAGTAAGGGCAGGCAACGGCAGCCGTCGGGTCGGTCGGGGCGGCTTCGTCGTCGAACTCGTCGGGCCGCCAGAGGTGGCCCTTCGGACAGCGAAGCTGGGTCGCCATCGGGAAACCTCTCCCCGGGGCGGGCGCCCCGCCCCGCCGCCTGCGCACCAGTCTATCAGGCGTTGATGACCCCGTCAGACGATCGCGATCGGAAGCCGTCCGGATCTGCCGGGTTCGGCCACCACAAAAAACTCCGTTTCCCGTCACACCCGGCCGGGCCGCCCCTAGGAGGGATACGGTAGCCGGTGCCGTCGGAGTAGCCGGCCGCCCAAGCGATCCCCGTATTGACCGCGATCATCGCGGCAAAGAGTTGAATCATGTCCCCACGATCCTGGTCGAGCCGGCCGACAAAGTCACATGTCGCCACCGGCCGACCGAAGCGCCTCCAGGTCGAGCCGCTCGAAGGCCGCGAAGTACCGGCCACCTTCACAGTGACCACGTTCGCCGACATTGTCGATCCGGCCGACGGCAGGCTGTCGCTCCGCGAAGCGATCAGCCGGGCCAACACTAATCCCGGGGCGGACACGATCCTGCTGAAGGCCGGCACGTATGCGCAAAGCTTGACGGAGGGCGACGACACGAACACTCTCGGCGACTTCGACGTGACCGACTCGCTAACCATTGCCGGCGTCGGGCCGGCCGCGACCGTCATCAAGGGGAGCCGCAACGACCGGCTGTTCGAGGCCTTCGGTCCGATCGACCTGCGCTTCAACAATCTCACCCTGCGCGACGCCGGTCACGTGTTCATCGACGGCGGCGCCATCCAGGCGACCTTTGCCAACATCTCGCTCAACAATTGCGTCGCCGCGAACAACAATTCGAACCGCGGCGGGGTCATCAACGCGGAAAACGGAGCCGTGACCGTACGGAACAGCCGACTGTTCAACAACCTGGGACACTTCGAGGGCGGTGCCATATCGGTCGGCCAAGGTAGCCTGTTCCTCGATCGCTCGACCGTTTCCGGCAACCTGGCCAACTCAGGCGGTGGCATCTTCTCTGAGGCCGCCGCGGTGACGATCTCCCGAAGCACCGTGGCGCTCAACACGGCCCTGTTCACGGGCGGGGGAATTGATTCCGAGCACGTCCAGGTCACGCTGAGTAACACGTCGGTTCGCGGCAATCTGGCGGACCTTGACGGCGGGGGCGTCGCCGCCGGCGGCGGGATCGTCCTGACGAACTGTTCCGTCACCGGCAACCGGTCGACGTCGGAGCGCGGCGGCGGCATCGCGGCGAGCGCTGCAACAGCCCGCGGCAGCACGTTCAGCGGCAATAGCTGTCAGGAGTTTGGCGGCGGCATCAAGGCCACCGTGATCAATCTGACCAACTGCACCGTCAGCGGCAACACGGCCCTGGAAGGGGGCGGTATTTCCGCGGGCGACCTGGCGACCCTGACTAACTGCACCGTCAGCGGC
>DATFWZ010000220.1:0-4932 GCA_035258765.1 Gemmataceae bacterium | reverse complement strand
TAATCCCAGCCGCTCGGCGGCGGCGCCCTTCGACAGCCCGTCTATGTAGCACAACACCACCGGGAGCCGGTACGACTCGGGCAGCCGGTCAATCTCGTCCTCAATTGTCGCGAGCAATTCCCGCGCGGTGAGCAAGTCGAGCGGGTTGCGCGCCGGCGCCGGCCGATGCGTCGGCGTCGGTTGGGTGGCCGGCCGGCGGTGACGGAGGGCCGTGCGCCGGGCGGTCCGGTACAGCCACGCCGTGAGGGCGGCCGGGGTGCGCAGGGTGTGAGCCTTGCGGGCGAGCTGGAGGAAGGTGGCCTGGAAGGCATCCTCCGCCGCGTGCGGGTCGGCGAGGACGCGCCGGCAGGCCCCGAGGACGCACCGGGCGTGCCGGCGGACCAACACGGCGAACGCTTCCGGGTCGCGGGTCGCGGCGTACCGACGGAGTAACTCGGCGTCGCCCGGCCCCAGGTCGGCGCTGCCCACCAGTCGGCCAAGTTCAACGGGTCGGAAGTTGGCGGTCATGTCCGTGCGTCCGCGGTCGCCCGTTTGGATTTCATACCGAGGTAGAGGCAGACCCGGCCCGGACCGACATGCGAAAACTCGCCACGGCCAACCCCGAGTACGTCATTTCACGCAAGTGCCCTTACGAGTGCACTACCTGACACCCTAAAATGCATGGTGGGTGCCAAGCGGAACGGGACGAAATGATCGGGCACCAATTCTCCCTGGAGGGAGCAGCAAATGAGTGTTATCGCATCCGTTCTCTTCCTGATTGCTACCCTCGCATCGCAGGAACCCCAGACGTACGAGCAGCGGTTTATCCAGGCCGCCAAGAAACAGCGCGCGGAGGACCTGGCGAACCTGCCGGAACTCAAGCGCATCGGCGACGAGCAGCGCCGCCGAGCTGCCGCCGAGAGTGCCGAGAATCTCGCCCGCGAGCAGGCCGCCTGGAGGTACGGCACCCAGGCCCGTCAGCCGGACTCCAGTTACTCCGCGACCGACTCGGGGTACGCGACAAGTTCCTACGGGACGACCTCGTACGTCGCGCCGGGCGCGTACTTGGCCATTCCGGTTCGAATGCCTCACGTGTTCCTGCCCAACGCCAACGTGTCGGCATTCGGTGTGTCCCCGATGTTCCGGGGCAATGGGATGTTCATCCCCCGCTCGTTCGGTCGGTTTTCGATGCGACGTTGAGCGGGGATTCGCCCACGCTTAGCCTGTGAACTCGTTGTGCCGGCCGTCGCCCCTCGTTTCGGCCGGCGCGACGAGGACGACATCGAATTACCACCAATTTTGACCGCCTCGCAACACGTCCCAATCGTCGCACCTGCCAAGAAAGCCAATCGACCCTGATCGGAGGACCGGGTAATCTGGTCGCCGGTCGCGATCTTCCCCCGAGGGCTTCCCGCATGAGCAGGGGCGGCTACCGCTGGGCCGTCGTCGGCATGCTCTGGTTCGTCTGCATGTTCAACTACGCGGACCGGCAGGCTATTTTCTCAGTCTTCCCGCTGCTCAAGGAGCAGATGCAGCTGAGCCTCGTCGATCGTGGGGTGCTCGCCAGCGCGTTCATGTGGCCCTACGCTCTGGCACTTCCGTTCGCGGGGGTGATTGCGGACCGCGTGAATCGCAAGGCGCTCATCCTAGGCGGGCTCGTCTTTTGGTCGCTGATCACACTGGCGACCGGGTTCGCGACCGAGTTCTGGCACCTGGTCGTTTTCCGCGCCCTGGAGGGGCTCGGCGAGGCCTTCTACTTCCCCGCGTCAATGTCGCTCATCAGCGACTACCACGGCAAGGACACGCGATCCCGGGCCATGGGCTTGCACCAATCGAGCGTCTACGCGGGGACGGTGCTGGGCGGAGTCGTGGCCGGGTATTGCGGCGACACGTACGGCTGGCAGCTCGGGTTCTACGTGTTCGGGGGACTTGGGGTCGTGTTGGCCGCGGTGCTCGTGCTCGCCCTCCGGGAACCGATTCGTGGCGCGACGGAGCCGGATGCCGTCACGTCGCCCCCGACCTGGGACGTGTTTCGCGGGGCGGGTGAAGTTGTGCGCATCCCGATGGCATTGATGCTCACGGCGGTGTTCGTCGGGGCCAACTTCGTGGCCATTATCTTCCTGACGTGGATGCCGACCTACCTCCACGACACGTTCAAGATGGACCTGACCATGTCCGGGCTTAACGCCACGCTGTGGCTTCAGGCTGCTTCCGTGGTCGGCGTGATCTGCGGCGGGTGGCTGGCCGATCAATGGTCGCGTCAGATGGCGGGTGGCCGGCCGCTGGTTCAGGCGCTCGGCCTGTTCCTGGGAGCGCCCCTTATCGCCGTGACCGGCTGGACCCTTGAAATCCCAACGCTGGTGCTGGCCATGGCCGGGTTCGGATTTTGCAAGGGCCTCTACGACGCCAACATCTGGGCGTCACTCTACGATTCGGTCCCCGCGCATCGTCGGGCAACGGCGCAGGGGCTGATGAACTCGATCGGCTGGCTCGGCGCCGCGTTCGGGCCGATCGCGATCGCCGCGGGGTCGGCGCGCTACGGCATGGGCCCGTGCCTGAGCGCCACGTCGATACTTTACGTCGGTTGCGGCATCCTCCTGGTTGTCGGTACCCTTGTCTTCGTCCGGAGCCGGCCCAAGGAGGCCGTCGCATGATTCGACTCATCCTCTCCGTTTCGCTACTCGTCCAGTTGGCGGCTCCCCTCCTGGCCGCAGACATTGACTTGACGAATGCCGTCGTACTCACGCCGCCGGGCATTGCTGGGCCGGAAGCGAAGGCAGTTCAGATGTTCATGGAAGAAGTGGAGAAGCGCTCGCTGGTCCACTGGGACCAAAAGGATTCCTGGCCGGCCACTGGCCCGGTCATCGTGGCCGGCCGGGCCGCGGGAGTGCGAAAGCTCATCGGCGACCGGGTTACATTGCCCGAGAACCTCGGCGACGGCGGCCGCGAAGGCTACGCGATCGGGACCGCGACCGTCCGCGACGCCCCGCTCGTCTGGATCGCGGGCAACGACCCGCGGGGGACCCTCTTCGGCGTCGGCCGGCTGCTCCGCGAGCTCCGCATCGACCGGAAACGCGTCACTCTCCCGGCCGGTTTCGCCGAGTCGTCGGCCCCGCGGACCGCGATTCGCGGCCACCAGCTCGGCTATCGGCCGAAGACCAACTCCTACGACGGGTGGACCGTCCCGATGTGGGAGCAGTACATCCGCGACCTCACGGTGTTCGGCTGCAACGCGATCGAGCTCATCCCGCCGCGGTCCGACGACGCGGCCGATAGTCCGCACTTCCCACTCCCGCCACTACGCATGATGACCGAGGTGTCGCGGCTGGCCGACACCTACGGGATCGACGTCTGGGTCTGGTACCCGGCCATGGACTTCGACTACGCCAACCCGAAGACCGTCGAATTCGCCCTGAAGGAGTGGGGCGAGGTGTTCCGGGCCCTGCCGCGACTGGACGCGGTCTTCGTCCCCGGCGGCGACCCCGGCCACACGCGACCCAAAGTGCTGCTCGATTTCCTGGAGAAGCAGACCGCCAACCTGCACAAGTTCCATCCCAAGGCCGCGATGTGGGTGTCGCCGCAGAGCTTCAACCGCGAATGGCTCGACGAGTTCCTCGACCTTCTGAAAACGGAGCCGGCATGGCTCGCGGGTGTCGTTCACGGCCCGCAGGTGCGCATCGACCTTCCGGACTTGCGAAAAGCCGTAGCGGCGCGCTACCCCATTCGCGACTACCCGGACATTACCCACAGCCGTCACTGCCAGTACCCCGTGCCGGACTGGGACGTGGCATTCGCGTTGACCCAGGGGCGGGAAGGGAGCAACCCGCGGCCGACGCAGATGGCGACGATCGCCCGCCACGCCCGCCCGCATACCGCCGGGTTCATCACCTATTCCGAAGGGTGTCATGACGACGTCAACAAGTGCATCTGGAGCGCCCTCGGCTGGAACGAGCGACAGCACGTCAAGGAAGTATTGCGACAATACGCCCGGTACTTCATCGGGCCGGCGTTCGAGGAGCGGTTCGCGGAGGGGCTGCTCGGACTGGAGCGGAACTGGACGGGCTCGGTGCTCGAGAATGCCGGGATCGACAAGACGCTCGAATCATTCCGCGCCATGGAGAAGGACGCCGGGCCGGCGCAGAAATTGAACTGGCGGTTTCAGCAAGCGCTCTACCGGGCGTACTACGACGGCTTCATCCGGGCCCGGCTGAAGTACGAAACCGAGCTGGAGTCCGGGGCCCGGGCGAAGCTCGGCGAGGCGAGCCGGGCCGGATCGATCCGGGCGATGGCCGACGCCGAGGCGATCCTCGACCGGGCGACGAAGGGGCCGGTCGCGGCCGACCTGCGGGCCCGCGTGTTCGAGCTGGCCGAGGCCCTGTTCCAGAGCGTCCGGGCACAGCTCAGTGTCCGCAAGTACCACGCGATCGCCGTGGAGCGCGGGGCCAACCTCGACACGATCGATACGCCCCTCACCGAGGCCAGTTGGCTGAAGAAACAATTCGCCGCGATCCGAAAGCTCGACGACGAGAGCGTCCGCGTGGCCCGAATCGCGGCCGTCCTGAACCGTACCGACCCCGGCCCGGGCGGGTTCTACGACGACCTCGGCGACCCGAAGCGGCAGCCGCACCTCGTCCGCGGAGCCGGGTGGGAGAATGACCCGGCCTTCTACAAGAGTTCACTGGTCGGTTTCGCGTTCCGCGGCTACGGCCCCGACTCGGGGACGCCGAAAGCGTGGTGGCATCACGCGGAATCGCTCTACGATCACCCGCTGACGCTGCGCTACCCGGACCTCGATCGGGGCGCCGCCTATCAGGTGCGGGTCGTCTACGCAATGGAGCGCCGGTCGGCGAAAGTCCGGCTTTCCGGGAACGGAAAGTACGAGATCCACAACTACCTGGCGAAGCCGTTCGAGTCCCTGGAGTTCGAAATCCCGCCCGCGGCCACGGCGGGCGG
>DATFWZ010000219.1:0-4580 GCA_035258765.1 Gemmataceae bacterium | reverse complement strand
GAAAAGGCCGAGTACTTGTGCCCGGGCACCCAGCCGACCGGGAAATCGCCCGTGTCTTTTTCGAACACCTTCACCAGCTTCTTCGGGCCGTGCCGGTATGCCCACGGGGAGAGGTGGCCGGCACTGACCAGTTCCACCCGGTGGTGCTTCGGGTCGATGACCGCAGCCGACAGCGTGACGTACCGGTCCTCCAGGTTGGCCTGCATGAGCTGTTCGTTCAAGTGGGTGATGGCCGCGGCCACGTCCGCCTGCGTCAGCATCGCCACCCGCGCCTCGCCGCTCAGCCGGGCCATCAGGAGGGCCGCGGGCACGCCCTTGCCGGACACGTCGCCGAGCAGGACCGCCAGCTTGCCGTCGGCCAGGGGGATAAAGTCGTAGTAGTCCCCGCCGACGGTCCGGGCGGCTGTGTAATGGGCGAAGAACTCATACCCGGGCAACAGCGGGAACGACTGCGGCAGGAACCCGCGCTGCACGCGGGTCGCGGCCCGGTTCTCGTCCTCGATCTTCTGCTGGGCCAGGATGGTCTCGTGCAGCCGCGCATTCTCAATGGCGATCGACGCCTGGCCGGCGACGCAGATGAGGAATTTGAGGTCGTCCTGGGAGAACTTTTTGGTCCGGTCCTGGCTGTCGAGCTGGATCACGCCGAGTGGCTGGCCCTCCTGGGTGGCGAGCGGCACGCACATGACCGACCGGATTTTGAACTCGGCGATCGACTGGGCCGCGTTCATGTCCGCGTCGGACGAGGCGTCCTCACTCAGGTAGGACTCGAGCTTTTCCAGGCACTTGCGGACGATGGTCTTGCTGAACCGCTCGTTCCCGGGCGCCTGCCGGCGGAGCTTGACAACCACGGGCCGGAGCCGCTGGTCGTCGTCCACCTCGATAATGAAGCAGCGGTCGGCCTGCTTGAACACCTTGAACAGCTCGTCGGCGATCTGCGGCAGCAGGGCCTCGACATTAAGCGTTTTGCTCAGCCCGGTGCTGATGTCCAGGAGGGCGCGCAGCTTCTCACTCGGCTGCACGTCGAGAAACTGGTGCGCCGGGGCCCGCTGGAACGTCGCCTCGACCGTCGTGTTGGACGTTTCCTCGTCGTCGTCCTCCCGCGGGGGTTTCTCCTTCTGGGGTCGCGGCAGGGGCTTCGCCGACTCGTCATGAAACGAGAACAGGAAGTCGCAAATCTTGATGTTGTCGCCGTTCTTGAGGGGGTTCGGCCACCGGCCCTCGACCACCTTGTTGTTCAAGTAGGTCTTGTTCCGGCTTTGCAAGTCCTCAACGTAGTACTGTCCGTTGGCCGGGACGATTTTGGCGTGCTCGCGGCTGACCGCGTTGGCCGGCAGGACGACCCGGCACCGGTCCGGGCTGCGGCCAATAATAACAGGCTCGGAGCCCAGGATGTGCTTCTCGCCGGAGGCGGACCCGTCGGGCGTCTTGGTGAGGATCAGACTCGGCATGGTCCACCGTGGGGCGAGGGCCAAACGCGAGGCGGTTGCGGGAATGGATTTTAGCGTGCCGCGGGGGCCCGTTCAATAAGCGCGGTGGGTCGCAGTCCATGGCGCAGCGATTGCATCGCGAGGTACAATGCAGTATATCCCCAAAACCTCCACCGGGCGGTCGGCGGGAAGTACGCCACGACCGCCCGTTGCCTTTAGGAACTCAGCCATGCGCCCTAACGAACTAGATCGAGTCCGGGTCGTCGGCCTCCTGGCCGTCGGTCTCGACGGGACGGATGGGCACCGGCGGATCACCCGCTCCGAGGACTTCCTGGTCTTGGGCGGGTCGGCGGAAACGCACGAGCGCATGCAGGAGACGGCGATCCGGTTCGAGGAAGCCCTTGCGAAGCGGGGCAAGACCCTGGCCGCGACGGAAATCGCCGAGGTACTCGATCTGCTCGACGAGGCCCGCGAAGCAAGGTCCTGACGCGGGTTTCCGTTCAAAACTCCATTCCGCGCAGCGCCCGGGCCCCGACGCGCATGGGGATGAGGGTTGCCGCCGCCGCGAGCGCTGCTGCAGCCGGTAGCCCTGCGAATCCCCACCACGGGAAACCATCCCTTCCGACTGCCGCGGCCGCCATGGCCGCGTGGAACGGCCCGCAGGCAATCGCGATCACCAGCACCAGGTAGCCCAGACTGACCAGCATATTCACCGTCCCGCCGAACCCGAGGACGATCTTCGAGGGGTCCGTCTCCCGGAAGTTGGGCAGCCATGCACTGATGCCGACGCTCAGCCCGCTCAGCCCGACCGCGAGAAGCACGACCGTTATCAAGTGAACGCCAACACCGACGGGCGGGATGCCGAGGAGGACGTCGCTCAGCACGATGATGCCCCCGGTCAAGATGGTCGAGCCCGTCACCGCGAATGCGAACTTGCCCCAGAGCAGCTGGTCACGCCGGATCGGCAAAAGTCCCAGAATCCAGAACTTCCTCCCCTCGAGACTAATGAGCGGGTAGATGAACCGGCCCAGGTAGGCAGTCATCAACAGCCCGGTCGCGGACATGTTCAACAGGCTCAGTCCGTGCTGGTAAGCAGTCGGGATCTCCGCCTGGAAGAACTGCCGGGAGTTCAGCACGGCCAAGAGAAGCAGGAGAGTAAAGATGACAACCTGGCCGAACTGAGCGGGCTCGCGGCGAAACGTGCGGAAGTCCTTGACGATCAGAATCCGCGTCGGCCGGTCGAGGTAGAAGACCAACCACTCGGCAATGCGGTCCGCCACCGAGCCGCCGTACCGCTGACGGATGTCGCCGCCGGTGGCCATCCGGTTGAACCCCCGCCGGTACAGTCGCTTCGCGACGTACGCCGCGACGACGTAGAGCAACAGCCCGTTACTCCAGATCAACGTCAGGGGCAGCAAAGCCGACGCGAGGTCGCCGCGGGCGACGTCCAGGAGGCCCCGGGACATCCAGTCGCTCGGCGACAAGTCGCCCCGCGTCAGGGTGAACATGTCGAAAAGGCCCTGGAGCTTGTCGCGATCGTTCAGGCCTTCCTTTGCCGCGGTCATCGTCCGGTAGACCCAGTACATGATCAGCGTCAGGATGGCCAAGATCACGGCCGCGAGGGCCTGCTTCCGCCGGTGCGGGAAGAAGTTGACGAGTCCGAGACAGACGATTGCCCCTATCGCTCCGGGCAGCAAGACGTACCCGAGCACGAAGATCGGCAAAAGCGCGTAATAGTACCACGGGGCCGCGAACACGATCCCGTACGAGACGAGGATCGGCCCGCCCAGGACCACGAACGCCCAGCTCGAAAAGGTGACGGCCGACTGGAACTTGGTCGCGAATACCTGATCGGCGCGGGCCGGGGTGGTGAGTAGGAACCGGGCTTCGGCCCCGTTGAAGAGTCCCGCATAGAGGACCAGCCCGGTCGAGAAGATGAGCATCGCCCCGAGCGTAAAGAACATCGCATTAAAGATGAGCTCGGTGATCGCCCCGGGCGGGATGCTCTGTCTCTCCAGCAAATCGAATCCGCCGTACGCAGCCGCGAACATGGCGGCGCAGACGACCACGCTGCACAGGACCATCGTCACCAGCCGCACCCGCGAGCTGCCGAAGAGCTGGGTGCCCGCGTTGCGCACAAGCCGCCACCGCAGCCGCTGGAACAGGATTCCCTGTGACGGCGAGGCGACGGTCATGCGGTCGCCCTCTCGGCCGCCGCCTCCTCGGTCAGCTTGAGGAACACGTCCTCCAGCGACCCGTCCAGGCTGGCCTGCTTCCGCAGCGCGGCAAGCGTTCCCAGGCCGATCAGCTTACCCCGCTCGACGATGCCGATGCGGTCCGCGAGTTCCTGGGCGACGTCCAGCGAGTGGGTAGAGAGGAATATGGTTGTTCCCTTGTTCGCCTCGGCCCGCAGCAGGTCCTTGAGGAGTCGGATGCTCTTCGGGTCGAGGCCGACTGTCGGCTCGTCCACGATCAGCAGCTTGGGCTCGTGGATGAAGGCCGCGGCGAACACGGTCCGCTGCCGCATCCCGTGGGAGTAGCGCTCGGTCAGGTCGTCCACGAACTCGTGCAGCCCGAACAGGTCGATCACCTCTTGCATCCGGGCGGCCGCGTGGGCCCGCGACATACGGTACAGGTCGGCGATGAACTGTAGAAACTCGCGACCGGTGAGCTTGTCGTAGAGGTACGGCTGGTCCGGGACGTACGAGATGAGCTGCCGGGCCCAGTCGCCGTCCTTGACCACGTCAAACCCGCCGACACGGGCGGTGCCACTGGTCGGGAACAAGAGCCCGCAGAGCATCTTGATCGTCGTCGTCTTGCCGGCCCCGTTCGGCCCGAGGAAGGCGAACAGCTCGCCGGGCGCGACCGTCAGCGACAGGTCGTCCACGGCGAGCTTCGTGCCGTACCGCTTGGTGACGTTGGTCAGCTCGATCACGGGCGGCTCCGTCATTCCCGTTGCAGGGCCATCGTCTCGCCCAACATGGTCGCCTCCTGGCGGACGACCTTGCCGTCCTGGACGTCCACCCAAGTTCGGGCGGTCACCTTCTCCGCCCGGTATACGATCACGCGGCAAGTGTGGGTCTTTCCTCGGTGCGTGACCGGCTCGGTCTCCACCTGAACCTCGGCCAGCAGCTCCCGCGGTTGCTCGGGGGC
>DATFWZ010000218.1:0-17728 GCA_035258765.1 Gemmataceae bacterium | reverse complement strand
AGAGTCAAGGTAGCCCCGCGAACTTGCGCACGAACCACTCCACCGACAACAACACGATAAACAGGATCAGGGTCCACCACGACTGCCACATCTTCTGCTCGACCGCGTACTCGCGCGTGGCGCTGCGGCTCTGGAGCAACTCCGCCAGCTCCGCGGCCCGCTCGGCCGGGAACACCTTGCCCCCGCTCTTCGCCGCGATGTCCTCCATGAGCATCCAGTTCGTCCCCAAGTCCAGCATTTCCCCGGTGTCGGCCGGAAGCACCTGGAAGTGGGCCCGCAGTTTCTTTCCGTCCGGGCCGTTGAGCTTCTCTTCAATGTCCGGGATGACCAGCTCCATGTCGTACTCGCCGGGGGGCAGGTTCGCCTGGGCCCCGTCGAACTCTCGCGGGATCACCGGGTGCGGCTTCAGCGGCATCAGGCCGACGACCTCCTCCGGGCCGCCCGCCTTGGTCTTGCGGAGGAGGCGGGCCCCGGCGAGGGCGTCGGGACTCAGCTTCTTCACCTTGTCGCTCAACCGGGCGATGACCTCGACCTCCTCGTCGGCCCGGTAGACCGGCTCCCGGGCCCCGAAGCGGACGAACTCGTTGCCGGCCACCAGGGCCCGATCGCTTGCGGCCCACCGGATCACCTGGCTCCAGAACCGGTGGTTGTACGTGTCCCCCTTCTTGAACCGCCACCGCCAGGTGCTGTCGATGCCGACGTAGACCACCTTGCCGAATCCGAAGTTCTGGCGGACGATCAGGGCGTTATCGCGCTCCGCGTCGCGGGCGGCGGCCGCGTCCTTGGGCATCCCGGGCGGGGGGACATAGGCGAGTGTCACCGCCCCGTCCTTGGCCCGGCCGGTGACGGCCCAATAGTGCGGGGGAAGGTTCGCCCACGTCTCGGCGCTCAGGCCAGCGTTCGGCTCCATGCGCAGGAACCCGGTCTGCTGCCCCTCGGCGGTGAGCGTCACGCGGAACCCGGCGTCGTTCCGCACGACCTTCGGCACCGCAATGGGCAGCAGTTTTGCGAGCGTTTCGCCCTCGCGCAGGTACTCCATCGGCATCGACCGCTTGCCGGCCAGGAGCACCAACGTCCCGCCGCGCTCGGAGACGTACTTCTCAAGCTTGTCCCGCTCCGCCCGGCCGATCTGGTCCGGGGAGACGTCACCGAGGATGATGCAGTCGTAGCCCATCAGGGCCTCGGGGTCGCGCGGGAGGGACAGGTCGGGCAGGCCCATTTTCTTCGCGGTCTCGTCGGTGACGGCGTTGATCCGCGGCTGGTCGAAAACGACACTCGTCGTGTCCATCGTCTCGTCGCGGACGAGCGCCGTGTGCAGGTAGTGGAACTCCCAGCGTAGCTCGCCGTCCACCAGAAGCACCTTGGCCTTGTCGGGCGAGACGTTGACGACGACGGGGCGGGTGTTGTTCTCCGGCCGCGTGTCCTTGCGCGGGTCGTTGGCGTCGGCCGGCTCGTGCTCAGCCGTGACCGTGAGCGTCTCGGTCCCCGGACGGTCCATGCGGGCGGTGAAGGTGACGAGTCGCGGGCCGCTGGTTCCGTCGTGGTCTATGACCTCGACCAGGGGCTCGCGCTTCTTCGCGGTCTTTCCTTCCGGACCTTCCGGGTAAGTAAGAGTTACCTTCACCATCCCCTTAGGCAGGTTGTTGATGAGGACCCGGGCCTCGATCGTGCTGTAGGCGTTCTTAAACACGGTCGGGGGCGTCGCCTTGACGGAGAGAACGGCCAGGTCGGGGGGCGGGTCCTTGGCCCCGAGGGCGACGAAGTAGACCGGCACCCCGCGCTGGCCGAGCTCGCGGGCCTTGTTCAACGGCGACAGGCCCCAGTTGTGCTGCCCGTCGGTGAGGACGACAACGCCGAGGAGTTTCCCCTCGCCGCTCCCGCCGCGCTCGATGGCGCGGACGAACGGCTGCTTCAGGTCGGTAAACGCGTTCCCGGGCGGCCGCAGGTTGAGCTCGTTGAGGACGGGCTTGAGCTTGTCCCACTCCTTGGGCAGGTCGCCGGTCTGCTGGGTGAACTGGATCGCGTCGAGCAGGTGCTTGTCGCCAATCGCCTTGAGGACGTTGGCGCCGTCGGGTGAGAGGACGCGCTCGGCCACCTGGTGGCGGGTCAGCCCGTCGATTCTCGCGACGACCTTGTCGTAGGCCTCCTTGTCGGCCGGTGTGAACGCGCCGTTGCGGGCCTCGCGGAGCCAGCCGTCGAGCGTCGAGTCGGTCGCGAACTCGCGGACCAGATTGAGCCCCTTCGCCAGCTCCAGCTTTTCGACCTGCGACCGCTGCGGGTCGGCGATCCCCATGCTGTCCGACCGGTCCACCGCGATCAGCACCTTGGAGGGCACCGTCTCCGTGACCGTCCGGGCCAGTGCCGGCTTCATGCTGGTGACGAGGAACAGGCACGCGATCAGGGCCAGCCGGAGCCCGAGCAGCAACAGCGCGAACCGGCGCGGGATCAGCTTCAGCTCGTGGCGGTAGAGGCGAAAGATGAGGAAGAGGAGAACGCCCAGGATCAAGGCGAGGATGGCTACTTGTGTGTAGCGCGACATCCCGCCGAGGCGCGGGGTCAAAAGCAGGTGGGCCTCGGTGAACGGGAAGTCGATGCGGAACATGGCCCGGGCCGTGAGGGGTGTCGGGTTGATTGTACCCGAATCGGGGGCCATGTATTTCTCCGGCCTTGGTCAGCTTGTCCAGTCTCTCATGTCGATTTCACTCCCCCGGCCGCCGGTCGCCGACCCCCGGTGCCCATTCTCCGGTTCCCCTCGACAATCGCCGGTCGCGGGGTTATGGCCGCGGGCCGTCCGACTTCGTGCCGGGACTGCCGCGATGCCGTCTAACCCCGTGCGGGCGCTCCTCCTCGTCGCCGTCCTGGCCGGGCCCGCCGCCGCGCAGCCGAACCGGCCGCCGCCGCCCCCGGCCTCAGGCCAGCCGAACGTTCCGCCAGCCCTCGATCCGCTTCGGCCTTACTTGGGCCCGCCGGACCAGCCATTTCGCCCGTTCGCCCCGCTCGGCCCGCCGCCCGACCCGCTCGACGACGGGATTGGTACCCGCTATGGCCTGCTCCTCCTCGCCGGCCGGTTCGGCGTACCGGGGTACGGCATCATGTGGATCCCCTCCCAGCCGGTCGCGGGACAGCCGACCGACCTGGGGCTGGTCCGCCAGGAGCTGTCGCTGTTCGCCCCGATCCACCGCGAGGGCTGCGACACCGCGGCTGTCGGGCTCGGAGTCCGCAACACCATCTTCGACACCGGCGCCATCCTGCCCGACTCGCGCCGGTCCTTTCCCAGCACGCTCTGGGACATTGAGGCCGGGGTCGCGTACTCACACCAGTGGGACAACGGGTGGACGACGGGGGCGGTCGTCAGCGCCGGTTCCGCGAGCGATAAGCCGTTCCGTCGCGGCAACGTGCTGGTCGCCAGCGTCGACTTGTACACCGCGATCCCGGACGTCGGCGACAACGCGTGGATCATCGGCGTGAGCTACCAGCCCACGTCGGACTTCCCGTACCCGATGCCGATCGCGTCGTACTACTGGAAGCCAAACGCCGACCTGGAGGTCAACTTGGGCGTGCCGCTCTTCATGCGCTGGCGCTTCGCCCCGGAATGGTCCACCGAGGTCTTCTACCTGCCGGTGCGGACCGTCGCCGCGCGGGTGATCTGGGACCCGTGCCAGTACCCCGAATACCACGTCTACGCGGCGTTCAACTGGGCGAACGAGAGTTACTTCCTGGCCGACCGGACCAACGACGGAGACCGGTTCTACGGGTTCGAGAAGCGCCTGTCGGGCGGGGTGCAGTTCGACCTGCCGTGGCGGCTGCGGCTCGACCTGTCGGCGGGGTACGTGTTCGACCGGTTCTACTTCCAGGGCCGCCGCTACGCCGACCGCGACCGCGACCGCGTGGATGTCGGGGCCGGCTGGTTCATCGCGGCCCAGTTGCGGCTGCAGTTCTGACGCGAACGACTGCATTCCAATGCGAGCGTCCCGTAGGACAGGTTTCCCAACCTGTCCTACGGGACGCGTGCGGTTGACTATGATCGGGGATTGGCCCGTGTTCGATGCTCCGTCCCGTAGGACAGGTTGGAAAACCTGTCCTAGGGGACGGCTCACGTCGGAATCGGGCAACCGCTATCAATAACAGCGCCGCCCCCCCGGAGGCCGCACATGCTCAAAGAGTACCTCGGCGAGAAGGTCGTCATCGACCTGAAGAGCCAGTACGTGTGCCTGGGCACGCTGTCCCGATTCGACGACCAGTTCCTCGAGGTGAAAGGGGCCGACTTCCACGACCTGCGCGACACGGACACGACGCGAGAGAACTACGTCGCCGCCAGCGTCTTGACGGGAATCAAACGGAATCGCAAGAAGGTGCTCCTATTCCGGGCGGAGGTGGTCGCGGTGTCGCGGCTCGCGGACGTCAGCGATGCGTGACGCGGGCGGCATCTGGTCGAGTTCTTCGTAATCCTGATCCCGGCCGGACCACATTCGCAGGAGGCCATAGGCCGCTGCCGGACCTGGGATCGCCCCTACCATGGGACTCAGGAGCAAGAGATAAGAGTCCACTTCGTCTGATAGCTTTCCAAGCAGCTGGTCAAGATTGTTCAATTTGTCGTCGGCAATAAACATTGCTACCACCGTCAGCCAGCCGACGACCCAAAAAAAGATTGCGAATCCAAGGTACGATGCCGGGTCCGCCCGCGTCGCCCTTGCACGCGAGTGAATCAAGGCGAGGAAGATCCACAGCGGGATGGAATAGGCTGCAAACAGGAGCACGAAGAAGAGGAACACGCCGATCCACGGAAGGGCTGCGAACATGCATCAATCCTCGCCCTGGTTACGCCGCTGATCGTCAATCGTCGCCGCGTTCGTCAAGCGGCTCATAGTCCGGATGTCGGGCCGTGTTCATCCGAAGCAAGACGTAACTAACCCCCGGGCCGATGAGCGTTCCCGCGAACCAAGCACCTTGAGTAATCACCAGTGGCAACGGATCTCGCAGCCTTACCGCCTGCCGGACCTCCTGCATAACCATCCCCGAGAGTATGGGCACACAACAGAACCCGAGGCCCCACCCGATCAATGCCAGCATCAGGTAGAGATCGGGAGCGATCCCCGCCGAGCGCGCCCGGCGCTGGATCGCCCCCCAGAATATCAGAAGCGCGCCGAGCTCCAGTACCACCACGCATACGAAGAGTTCCTGCATTTTGAAGACCGTCGCCGCTCACGGCAATCGGGCGGCGTGATCGGCGAGGAGACGGAGTACGACAGCCGGGTCGACCGGCTTGACCAGGTGGTGGTCGAACCCCGCCCGGCGCGAGTCGTCTTGCAGGTCGGGGACCCCGGTCACTGCCACCAGAAGGGGACGCCGGTCCAACATTGAGCAGAGCCGCTTGCCAATCTCATACCCGGTTCCGCCCGGGAGGATGATGTCCAGGAAGACCGCGTCGGGCGGCTGCGCCTCGGCCGCCGCGACGGCCGACGCCTCGTCCCCGGCGGTCACGACGCGGTAGCCGGCTTGCGTGAGGAGGAGTTCGAGCATCAACGCCGCGTCCGAGTTATCGTCCACGACGAGGACGGACAACGGGCGCGCGGGTCGCCGGTCGGTCTGCATTACGGTACGGACCACCGCGGACGGACGGCGGCTAGGGCGGGCGAGCAGGGGTAGGTAAGTCGAGTCGCGGAATGGGCGGGCAGGCGCTAATCAAGATATGGGCCGAAGAGGCCGGAGACCACATCGGCCGCATCCTTACCGGCGGGGCCGTTCGGGCAATCGTCCGGGTCGAGGATCTCGACCCTGGCCAGGTACCGGTTCGGGTTCGACGGATGGATCGGCTCGCGGCCGGCCGGTGGGTAGATGCGAACGCGGGCAGCCCCGACGCGGGCGAACCGCCCGGCCGCCCGGGCCAACACTGTGGCCTGGTCGGCCGAACAGGTACGGACCAACACCCGTTCCATGGTGCGAACTCCCGCTCGACGCCAGAGGATAGTCGGTTTGGTTCGGAGGAAACTATCCACGCGCCGCCCGGACAGCAAGAGTCCAGTTGCCGTCAAGCGGGACCGTGGACGAGGCGGACGGCGACCAACCCGCGAAATCCTCCGGCGCAGACTGTCAGCTGCGTCGCCGGCGATGGTCCCGGGCTTATCTTGAACCTCCAGTTCACGCATCCCAAAGGGCGGACAGATGAGTGCCAGCTGAAATCGACACCACCTGGCAGGGGCTGTGTTGGCGGGCCCTCCGGCGGTGACCGCTCGCGGCCACCGCATTCGCCACGGGGTTGGCTACAAAAGAGGCAGCCGAGGCTCGCACAGCCCGGGTGGGCTTCACCTACTTGGAGGCGCACCGATGGACGAGCAATTGATCGTGACGGTGTACGACGCGAACGGGCCGGTCGATGTCAACGTGCCGACTGCGGTCCACACGGACCAAAGCTCCTGGGGTGGGCAATTCATGCAGTCGGTGTCTGTCGCCTTCGGCAAAAGGTACCTGATCCAGGCAATGGACGGCCGCCGTGGTGAGATTGTCGTCGGCAGCCCGGCCGGGAGCGGCCGGAGTTTTCAAGGGGTGGGTGCATTCGGCTAGGAGAGAGATTCGCCCGCCGATTTGCGGGTCAATGGCTACAAGTCAGGGTGCCTCGGGTGCTCGCGAGAACGGAGAAACCTCACGCAAATGACCGTTTGCATGAGGTTTCCGCTGAGCTGGGGTGCAGGGATTCGAACCCCGACAAACTGATCCAGAGTCAGTTGTGCTACCGTTACACCACACCCCAAATTATCACCGGTCGGTGGCGGAACTCGCCAGTGTCTGGGCCCTGGTAATCTCAGCGCTCAGGCGCCGGCGAGTTGAAGTAGTGCCAAGCCACTTGCATATCATGGCGAGTCTCGCGGATAAAGGCAAGGAGTGCCCGATCTCGGGGTCCTCAACGGGTCGGTGATGCAAGTCGGAAGACGCGTCGCCCGGCATTCACGAGCGACCACCCGGCAGCCTCATTTGTTGGGCGCGCGTCTTCATTGATTCGGGTGGCTCGCACTGCCCGCGACGGGGGAGTTCGACTTGGGGTGCCGTTTGTCAAGGCTGGATAAGCGAAAAGTGTTCGGAATCTCTCAGGCCGCCAAGTGGTGCGCGCGCGTGGCGGCCTGAGGCGCCCTGACGAGCCGCCTGTGACAATAAGGACTTGCGCTCATTCGTCAGGGCGCCAGAATGTCGCAATTGGCGTCCTGAGAATTGACCGCCCGGACGCGGGGTCGCGAAATCGGGCCCTGGTTTTTGCTGACCGAGTCCTCGCCGCCCAACGTGAAGGCACGGTGGGCCAGGTTTGCGGACGGCTGGGAGGTGCCCGGCAGCGAGTCCTTCGGCCGCCCGAATCCGGAATACTGTCGAGGTGACAATGCGTCGAATTCGCTACGGCGTCGCGTCCAGTCTCGACGGCTACATCGCCGGGCCAAAGGGCGAGGCCGACTGGATCATCATGGATCCGGAAATCGACTTCCGCGCCATCTACGACCAGTTCGACACGTGCCTCATCGGCCGCCGGACGTTCGAGGGGATGGCCCGCGGCAAGAAGAAGCCCGGGGCAATGCCGGGCATGAAGACGTTCGTGTTCTCGCGGACGCTCCGGCAGCGCGACTACGCGAAAGTGACCATCGTTGGCGACAACGCGCAGCAGGTCGTGGCCGGCTTGCGGGCGGAGTCAGGGAAAGACATCTGGTTGTTCGGCGGCGGGCTACTTTTCCGCAGCCTACTTGACGCCGGGTTGGTGGACGGCGTCGACGTCGCCGTAATCCCGGTGCTCCTGGGTGGGGGGATTCCGCTGCTCCCACCTCCTGCCAAGCTTGCGAAGCTGAGGCTGACCTGTCACAAGGTATACAAGACAGGGATCGTTTCGTTGGAATACGCCGTGAAGTAATTCGCCCCAAGGCAGAGGCACTCGGGTTGTGGACCAATGAACGGGCCGTCGTTCCGCACGCCCCCCGGCCATGATGACCGCGCGGCAGCGCAACCGCTCGCGAGCACCCAGCCACTCGCGAGGACGGAGGACTTTGCCCCGGCCTCGGATCCCTCACATCGACAAGTACTGGCACTCAAGCAGGCCGCGACCGGCGGCACGTTGCCGCACCTCACCGGCGAGGTCCGCGACCTGATCCACATCCGGCTCCGCGAGGTCGCCGTCCTGGTCACAATAGGCTGGGTCCTGGTCTTGCTGTTGTGCCTCAGTGGGCTCGACGGGCTCTTCAATCGGACCAATCTGGGGACCGGCTGCGTTGCGGCGATCGCGGTCATGGTGTTGGTGTTCGTCGCGTCCTGGGTGTCCCTTCGCGGCGGCCCGCGCTACTCCCTGGCCCGGCTCCGCGGGTACGAGGCAGTCTTCCTCTGGGGGTCCGTCATCTGTGCGGCTTGGCTGCGCTACGCCGCAATCGGGCACGCACTGGATCGAAACCCCCCGGACCGGTTCATGGTGCTGTACGCGAGCTCGCTGTCCGGCCTGATCTGGATGACCGTGATTGTCATCTACGGGATCTTTGCGCCGAACACCTGGCGGCGGCTCGTCGGGATGACCGCCGGCATCGTCGCCGTGCTCATCGCGACCGAGGTCGCCACATGGGCCGGGGAACCCGCCGCCGACCGCGACCTTTTCGTCTCCAACCTGCTCATCACCCTTCTGGCCGTCTTCCTGGCGGTCGGCACGTCCATGTACGGCTCGTTCAAGCTCGGGAGTGCGCAGGAGGAAGCTATCACCGCCCGCCGGCAGCTCCGTGATCTCGGCCGCTACCGGCTCACCCGTCGCCTCGGCACCGGCGCGATGGGCGAGGTGTACCTTGCCGAGCACACGCTGCTCCGCCGCCCGTGCGCGGTCAAATTGATTCGGCCGACCGGCGTCGGCGGAGAGCGACAGGTGGCCCGGTTCGAACGGGAAGTGCAAGCGACCGCGGCCCTCACGCACCCGAATACCGTCGAGATTTACGACTACGGCCGCGCCGAGGACGGCACTTTTTACTACGCGATGGAATACCTGCCGGGCCTCGACCTGGACGAGTTGGTCGAGCACTACGGCCCGCTCCCGCCGACCCGGGTGATCCACCTGCTCCGCCAGGTGTGCGGTGCACTGCGCGAGGCCCACGGGGTCGGGCTGATTCATCGCGACATCAAGCCGGCCAACATCCTCGTCTGCAGCCGCGGCGGAATCCACGACGTCGTCAAGCTGCTGGATTTCGGACTCGTGTCCGCTATCGACCCGGGCACCGGCGGAGAGAAGCTGACGCAGGACGGGGCCATCGCCGGGACCCCGGAATACATGTCCGCGGAGCAGGCCGAAGGGGTCGCGCAGTTGGACGGCCGGAGCGACATCTACAGCCTCGGTGCGGTCGCGTACTACCTGTTGACTGGCCGGCCCCCGTTCCGGAAGGCCAACGCGTTGCAGCTCCTGTTCGCCCACGTCCGCGAGCCGGTCCGGCCGATCGCCGAGCTCCGGCCGGATGTCCCCGCGGACCTTGAAGCGGTCGTCTTGAGATGCCTGGAAAAGGATCGCGGGCGGAGGTTTCAGGAGGTCTCCGCCCTGGACGACGCGCTCGCCGGCTGCCAGCGCGGCGCCGTGTGGACGGAGGCGCAAGCGGCGGAGTGGTGGCGGCGTCACGGGCCGACGGCAGGAGCGGTCGAGTAGTGGTCCGCCACCCCTGATTGGGAGGTCCGCGCGCCGGTCGAACGGGGGCGGCAGGGCCTGGCTGCTCTTCGACCTTCCCGGGCCTGATTTCCGCATCGGCATGCGTCTCTCTCCCCGGGACGTCGTGAAGCCGCGACGCGGAGCCTTTGCGCAGCGGAGCGCGTAAGCTGGATGCGTCGCGGAGCAAGATTCAGCGCCTGGGGGAGCCAGCACTCGCGCTCTGCTCCGCAAAGCCTCCGCGTCGCGACTTCACGACGTCCGGGGGAGAACGCGACGAAGCGGCGCTATCCTCGCGGGGTGAAATGAAGTAGTATTGTCGCGGGGTGGTGGGCAAGGAGGAACGATGACACAGGCTACCGCTTTGGGCCGCCGTCAGTTCCTGCGGACCGCGGGCCTGGCCGGGTTGGGCCTCGGGCCGCTGCCCGTTGCCGCCGCGGGGGCGCGCCCACCGGTCGCCCACAGTGCGTCGATCCGTTCGTGCATCCTTCTCTTCTACTACGGCGGCCCAAGCCACCTCGAAACCCTTGACCCCAAGCCCGACGCGCCGGCCGAGGTCCGCGGCGAGTACCGGTCCATCCCAACTTCCGTCCCCGGTGTCAGGGTATGCGAGCACCTGCCGCGCACCGCGCGCCTGCTGGACCGGGTCGCGCTGGTCCGGTCCGTGCACCATCCGATGCGGAATCACAACTCCGCCGCGGCCGAGGCCCTCACCGGGCGAACCCCGGCCGGGGGCGATCAGGAGCTATTGACGGACGACCCGCGCGGACTACCGACGCTCGGGTCCGGGGTAACTTATGCCCTCGGCCCGCGCGCCTTCGTCCTGCCCTACGTCGCCCTGCCCTACACGCTCTACAACGTGGTGCAGTTACCCGGGCAGACTCCGGGCCTCCTCGGCGGCGGGTATGACCGGTTCCAGGTCGAGGGCGACCCGACCGCGCTAAACTTTCGCATTCCAGCTTTCGACGGGGCACCCGACCTGGCCGGGCGGGCGGACCTGCTGCGCCGACTCGACCCGGCGCCGTCGGGCGGCCCCGGCGGCTGGGCGGAGGCGTATCGCGACCGGGCCCTGCGGCTACTCGCGTCACCCGAAGTGCGTCGCCTGTTTGCCATGTCTGGGGAGCCGGAACGCGTGCGCGACCGTTACGGCCGGCACCGGCTCGGGCAAAGCCTGCTCCTGGCGCGTCGACTCGTGGAAGGGGGCGTGAACTTCGTGGCCGTCTTCGACGGCCAGACAAACGGCCAGGATGCCAACTGGGACAGCCACGAGAAGCTGTTCGCCCGGCACTGCCAGCTCATTCCGCCGAGCGACCAGGCGCTGTCGGCCCTGCTCGAGGACCTGGATACCCGAGGCTTGTTGGACTCGACGCTGGTCGTAGCGCTCGGCGAGTTCGGGCGCACTCCGCAAATCAATAAGAGCGGCGGGCGCGACCACTGGCCCGATTGCTACAGCGTGCTGATGGCCGGCGGCGGGGTTACGGGCGGGGCCGTGTACGGGTCGAGCGACCGGATCGGCGCCTACCCCGCGGCGGACCCGGTGTCGCCGGCCGACCTCGCGGCCACGGTGTACTGGCGGTTCGGCCTCGACCCCGCGGCCGAGATCCTCGACCAGACCGGCCGGCCGTTCCGCCTGGCCGAGGGGACACCCATCCGCAAGCTGTTCCGGGCATAGGGCACGTTGACCCCCGTCACGTGCCGCGCTCGGCGATGATCTCCAGCACCATCGGCGTGATCATGATCGTCCGCGGATCGGCTTCCGCGGACCGAAACTCCTGTCGCACGCGGGTCGCCCACGCCGCATCGACGCGCCCCAACTCGACCAGGCGGTCGGGGTAAACCTCCGTAAACGTGGACGCCCACCGCCACGCGTAGTCCCGCGGGCGGACACAGAATACGCGCGGGACGGCCTCGCGGATCACGAACCCGGCGTCGGCCAAGTGGCCGACCAGGGCCGGGGCGATGTCCGGCTCCCCGCCCGTGGCACGCCAACTCGCCATCACCTCGCGGACGAATTCCGCCAGTGCCGGCCGCGGCGGGAGGAGCTGCCAGGAGGCGTAGTCCACGTATTCGTGAAAGATGGCGACCCCGCCCGGCCGAAGCGCGGCAGCGATCTTCTCCACCAGCAACTGCGGCGAGGAAACGAAGCAGGCGACCCATCGACACCAGGCGGCGTCCATGTCGCGGGCCGGCACCGGGTCGGTCATCAGGTCCAGCTCGTGGAACCTGACGTTCGTTAACCTGCGCTGCCGGCACGACGCGGCGGCGGCCTCGACGAATTTGGCCGACCGCTCGACGGCAACAACCGCTCCGCCCGGGCCGACGATCTCGGCGAGGTCCACGGTGGCGAATCCCGGCCCGGCCCCGACGTCGATGACGCGCGAGCCCACGGTGATGCCCGCCCGCTTCCAGCAGTTCAAGACCGTCGGCCGCCAGACGCGGTGCTGGACGCCGAGCCGGGCCAACTCCTGGTCTTGCGTTCCCAAAAGGTAGTCGCGATCGACGGTTGAAGACACGTCCACCCTCCACTCGGGCTTAGCCTGGTCCAGTTGTTGCCTCTGGCCAGGCTGAGTTCCCCCGATTTCTGAATCTGGATGATAGTCGCGCGACGGCAATCTTTCCCCCCGACATTCGACCCGGGGCTGGCGTTTCTGCACACGGTCAGGGACAATCCGCCCATGTAAACGTTCCCGGTCAGGAGGCTCCCATGGACCGACGTGAGGCACTCGCGGTCACCGCCGGCGGACTAGCCCTCGCGGTCGCCGTCCACGCGAACGACGCCCCGATGAACCCCCGCGGCGCAATCAAAGTGACCAAACTGGAGACCTTCCTGGTCCAGCCGCGATGGCTGTTCCTCAAAATCCACACCGACGCCGGGATCGTTGGGCTCGGGGAGCCGGTCGTCGAGGGCCGGGCCGAGACTGTCGCGACCGCGGTCAAGGAGGTCGAGCCGTACCTGCTAGGCAAGGACCCGCGGCAGGTGGCCCACCACTGGCAGGCGATCTACCGTCACGCCTTCTATCGCGGCGGGCCGGTGCTGACGAGTGCCCTGAGCGGGATCGACATGGCCCTCTGGGACATCAAAGGAAAAGCTCTCGGCGTGCCCGTGTACGAGCTGCTCGGCGGGCCAACGCGGTCCAGGGTGCGGCTCTACGCCGCGGCCCGAACGCCGGACGACGTCCGCAAGGGCGTCGCGGCGGGGTTCACCGCATTCAAGACCATGCCGCAGTTCCACCGCAAGTATCCGCGGTACATTGAGACGCCATCGCAAGTCGGTCACGCGATCGAGCAGTTCGCCGCCCTGCGGAAAGCGGGCGGGGACGACGTGGACATCGCCATCGACTTCCACGGGAAGGTCAGCCCGGCGTTGGCCAAGGTGTTGATCAAGGGGCTGGAGCCGCACCAGCCGATGTTTGTCGAGGAGCCGATCAACTGTCAGAACCACGACCTGATGGCCGAGATCGCCCGCGGGACCCACTTGCCCATCGCGACGGGAGAGCGAGTGTTCACGAAGTGGGGATTCCGGGAAGTGCTGGAGAAGAAAGCTGCGACCGTGCTCCAGCCGGACTTGAGTCACGCCGGGGGCATCACCGAGTGTCGCCTGATCGCCGGGATTGCCGAGGCGTACTACGCGACGATCGCGCCGCACAACCCGCTCGGCCCCATCTCCCTTGCCGCGGGCATCCAGCTCGCGGCCGCCATCCCGAATTTCTTGTGCCAGGAGCACCGCACGCTTGGGGACGGCTACCTGAAGAAGCCATTCGCGATGAAGGGCGGGTTCGTGGACGTGCCGACCGGCCCCGGGTTGGGCATCGAGCTGGATGACACTGCCATAGCCGACAAGATCGGCCACAAGTGGCGGAGCACCGAGAGCTACGACGAGGACGACGGGTCGGTGGTGGATTGGTGAGCGGCTCGGGCGCGGGTTGATACACTTTTTCGCCATGTCGGCGCTATCACGGATTCCACTCAATGGTGGCGCACGCGGCCGCCCCCCGATATGACCCGCAGCGGTCGAACGCCCAGACGGCGATCGCTCGCCGCTCGGGCGCCCGTGCGCCACGATCGCGCCAACGGCTGCCGATTCATGACCCGGACTCAACACCTCCTGATCTGCTGCTTGTTCTTGATCGCCCTGCTCATCAACTGTGCCGGGTGCGTCGCGGGATGGTGGTACGACGTCACGACCGAGAGGCCGGTCGCACCGCTGCCGCCGCCGGCCGCGGCGCCGAGCGGCCCGGCCGACAGCCCGGCGCCGGGCATTGGGGGAAGTTACACGTCCGTTGCAGGGCCGGTGGAGGCCCGTCAGGGGGTCGTTGCTGAAGCCCCGTAACATGCACGATTTTGTCCAGATCGGGCGGCTCACGCCGCACCGCTCGCCAGGGCTTTTGTCGTTGATTTCGTGGCTAGGATTCAGTCATTGCGGCATTCCCGGTACCTTCGAAATCTTGAATCACCGGCGTTGTCGGGTTACGATACCCCGGCTCTTGATTTCCCACCGTTCGCCGCAATTCGCATGGAACCCACCCTGTCCGACGCCTACGCCGACTGGCTCGCGATCCCGGCACACTTTCGGCCGCCGACTCACTACCAGCTACTCGGGCTCGACTCGTCCGAGCTCGACCCGGCGGCGATCGCCGCGGCCGCCGACCGGCAGCTCGAGCGGCTCCGCCCGCACGAGTCCGGCCCCGCGGCGGACGAGTGCCGTCGAATCCAGCGCGAGGTCGTCGCGGCGCGGGACACGCTGCTGGACCCGGTCGCCCGACAGCGCTACGACACGCTGACGCCCGACGCCCCGGAACCCTGGTGGAAGCCGGAGCCGGAGGCGCACGCGGAAGTTTCCCCCGAGCCGGTTCAAGGGTGGTGGCAGGGCGAGACGCCGGACGCCGACCGAGCCGCCGGACCGGTCGCGATCTCTACGACCGCCGCAGCGCCCCCTACCCCGTTGACGCGAGAGGATGCTCCGGAGGCGATCCGCCCGTCCGTGCCACCGCCGCGGGCCGACGACTGGTGGCGGGCAGCGCCCGGGGAGGCGCCCGCCACGGACCCACCACGATTACCCGCGCCGGCCCCGGCGACACCGCCGGGGCCAATCCGAATGGAGCCGGCGCCTGCTGTGGCACCCGCCCCCGCACCGGCTCCCGTCATTCGCGAGAGAGCCCTCAGTTTCGGTCCCCCGGATCGCGGCCCCTCGGCGATGTTGTGGGCGATCCCCGCCCTGATAGGCGTCGGCGCCCTTGTGGGAGCCGTGCTCTACGTGACGAAACCCTGGAGCCGCGCCGAGCCGTCGCCCGACAACAATCAGCTCGCCGAACACAAGCCAAAACAAGAGATCGTACCGCGGGTTGTCCCGCCTGGAAATGACCCAAAGTCCGCGACCAGCTCCAAGACAACCGACCCGGTCCCTCCAAAAGGTGACCCGGGGGACCCCACCGCTCCGCCGCCCAAGAAGGACCCGGGTCCGGCCGATCCAGTTACGTTCACCGAACCGATCACCTTCAAAGGGCACCTCGGCTCGGTCTACGGCGTCGCGGTCAGTCGCTCCGCCCGGACGATCCTCAGCGTCAGCGACGACCGGGGCGTGTTGCATTACTCGCCCGAGGAGAAAGGCAAGCACGGCCAACTCCACAAGCTCCAGTCGCCGGGCGTGGCCGTGGCCATGTGCAACGATGATCGCGACGCGGTCTTCTGCGACGGCGGCGAGGTGTTCGTTTACGACCTGGGCGCGCGCAAGGTCCGGGCGACGTTCGAGAACCCCCGCGGCGGCATCCGCAGCCTGGCCGCGGCCCGCGACGGCAGCTTCGTCCTGACCGGAACCACCGACGGCTGTGTCCGCTGGTGGAGCCCGTCCACCAAGGGATTAGTCCACACGCTCGACCTCGACCCGAAGGCGACGGTGACCGCGGTGGCCGTCGCCCCCGACGAGCGCACCGGGACTTTCGGCCTGTCCGACGGGCGCATTTGCGCATGGGATCTGAAGGAGCGCCGCGAGGTCAAGCGGTGGAAAGCTCACACCGGTGCCGTGACCGCCGTGGCCTACGCACCGGACGGCCAGCGCATCGTCTCCGCCGGCGAGGACGGAGTGGCCAACGTGTGGCAGGCCGCCGCCGGTAAGCTCGTCCAGAAGCTCGCCGGACACGAGGGGCCCATTCTCGGAGCCGCGTGGTGCTCGGACGGGAAGCGCGTGGCCACCGCGGGGATCGACAAGAAAGTCCGATTGTGGGACCAGGATCGTGGCTGGAAGTCGGACTGGTCGCCCGTGCTGGATGACCGGGCGTTCAGCCTCGCGATCGACTCCAAGGACCGATTCGTTCTGGTCGGCCTGGCCGGCGGGGCGGTCAAACTCCTGCCATTGCCCGCAGCCCGCTCGGGCGACGTCCCGGGCCAATGAGGAATCCTCGAATGCCCTACACGGCCGAGATCAGCCGGACGAACCCGACCTCCCTGTTGTTCCTGATCGACCACTCCAGCTCAATGGACGGGTCGTTCGCCGGGCAGCCCGGCAAGAAGAAGGCCGACGGAGTGGCCGACGCCATCAACCGGCTGTTGCAGAACCTCGTCCTCAAGTGCGCCAAGTCCACCGGCGTCCGCGACTACTTCCACGTCGGCGTAATCGGGTACGGTGCCGAGGTCAAGCCGGTCCTGGTCGGCACGAGCCCGGCCCGGCCGCTCCTGCCGATCAGCGTTGTCGCCAACGCCCCGCTCCGGGTCGAGAAGCGGACGCGGACGACCGACGACGGCTCGGGGAAGCTGGTCGAACGGCCGTACCGGTTTCCGGTCTGGTTCGAGCCGGTGGCCAACGGCAAGACGCCCATGAATGCGGCCCTTGAGCTGGCAAAGGACGTCGTTACCGGCTTCCTGGCAATGCACCCCGACTGCTTCCCGCCGCTCGTATTGAACCTGACGGACGGCCAGCCGACCGACGCCAACCCGCTGGCCGTCGCCCAGGCGCTCAAAGGGCTCAAGAGCAGTGACGGGAACGTCCTGCTCTTGAACGCTCACCTCTCCTCGGCGCCGGGGGCCCCGATCGCCTTCCCGAACTCAGAGGACGGGCTGCCGGACGTGTTCTCTAAGTTGCTATTCCGAATGTCGAGCCTTCTCCCGACGCCCATGGTTCAGGCTGCCCTGGAGGAAGGGTACACGCTCGCCGGGGCGGCCCGCGGATTCATGTTCAACGCCGACCTCGTGGCCGTCACCCGCTTCCTCGAGATCGGGACTCGGGTGGCCTCCAGCGTCAGGTGATTCGTGGGTCGACTGCTCAGCCCTGGCAACTACCGGGCCTATTGGGCGCCCCGGCAGGGCAACTCGCCGGAGGAGTGGGAGGACGCGTTCGCATGTAACACCCCGGCCGGCAGGTTTGCCATCGCCGACGGGGCTTCGGAGAGTATCTACGCGGGGGAATGGGCCCGGCTGCTGTGTGACGAGTTCGTCGCCGATTCGTCTCCCGTTGACGAGGCCGGCCCGTGGTTGGGGGCGGCCCAGAGACGGTGGCGCGATCACGTCCGCGGGAAGCCCGCCCCCTGGCACGTGGCGGAGAAACTGGAAGCCGGGGCGTTTGCCACGTTCCTCGGTCTGCGGATCGAGGCGGAGGGTCAGTGGCGGGCGGTCGCGACCGGCGACAGTTGCCTGTTCCTGATCCGGGACGACGCCCTCCGGGCGGCTTTCCCGGTCGAACGCGCCAACGAGTTCGGCAGCCGGCCAGATCTGATCGGCTCCCGCCACCGCGGCCCCATCCGGGCTGCGGGAATGGCGGGCAAGCTACAGGCCGGAGACAGAATCCTGCTAATGACGGACGCCCTGGCGGAGTGGTTTCTCGCGGAGCATGAGGGCAGCCACTCCCCCTGGCGGGAGCTCGACCAGTTGACCGACGACGGATTCGCCCAATGGGTAGGCGCGCGCCGCAAGGACCGCCGGCTGAAAAACGACGACACGACCCTGGTCGTCATTGAGACGGGCGGTGACGGATGACCCCGCCCGGGCCGGACCGACGTGATCCCACGCACCCTGTCGGGAGGACCGTCCCATGAATTGGCCGACATCACAGGACTACAACGAGGCGGTCCAGGACCCGCAGAGCAGCTTTTCCGACCCGGCACT
>DATFWZ010000217.1:0-4722 GCA_035258765.1 Gemmataceae bacterium | reverse complement strand
CCAACAATCCCGCAGCCAGTGAGACCGACGAAGAGAAGAATTGCGAACCGGCCGAGGAGAAGGGAAGACATGAACCGCGTCCGTGCGGAGAGAGGCCCAGTCCAAAGCGGGGGGAAAATAGCGAACTCGGTGAACCGATGCAATGGCAAGGGGGGTGCCACTTCTGACAGGTCGTATCGGACCTATTGGGCCTATAGGTCCTATGGGAGACAAAGTGATTCCACTAGCCTTCATCGGCACCTCGCGGTAAGAGACCCCATTCGCTTTTCGATCAGGGCTGCCCATGCGCCTGTGCATGTTCGAGGATTCCGGCATCGCCGGCCTGGAACCCCTTGCCTGCGCACGCCCCGCATTCGACCTGCGTTGCGGCACCGCGACCATCTTCGAAAAGCACGTCCGCACCTTCCGGCACACGGCCCTAGGGGCGCTGGTTCGGCCGCCCGTCGCCCGCATTGCCGCCCGCGATCACCCGCACGTCACCGTCAACGAGTCCGCCTGGCTTACCCACGGGCCGGCGATCCTGGTCAACGCCCGGTGGCTGCCGCCGAAGCGGTTCCGGCTGACCGCGCCGAGCGGACCTTTCGTCGCGGTCAGCGGCGACTCGATCGCCTACGCCGTGCTCACTCCCGCGGAGCTGGCCGACTGCACCCCGCAGAACGTCGATGCGTGCCTGGCCGCGTGGCGGGCCCGCGTGCCGAACCGAGCGGCCGACGGCCGGCTCGTTCGCCACCTCTGGGACCTGGTCGAGTGGAACGGCGATGAGATCGCGACCGACTTCCCGCACCTCGGCCACGACGACATGGACGGCTGGCCGACGACCCTCACCCTCGTCGGCCCGTCGGACGCGCTCTGGGTCGCCGACACGGCTCGCGTCGATCCGTTCGTCGTCGCCGACACCACCAGCGGCCCGGTCGTGATCGACCACGATGCCGTGGTGACCTCGTTCACGCGCCTCGAAGGCCCGTGCTACGTCGGCCGGCGGACGCAGGTCTTTGCCGCGAATGTTCGCGGCGGCACGACCATCGGCCCGAACTGTCGCATCGGCGGCGAGGTGTCCGCGAGCATCCTGCTCGGCAACACCAACAAGTCCCACGAAGGGTACCTGGGCCATAGCTATGTCGGCGAGTGGGTGAACCTCGGCGCCGGCACGCACGCGAGCGACCTGAGGATCGACTACGCGACCGTGCGAGTCGCGGTCGGCGGCCGGGCGGTCGATACGCGGCTCACGAAGGTCGGCGCGTTCATCGGCGACCACGCCAAGGCCGCGGTCGGATGCCGATTGAACGCCGGCTCGCACATCGGCCCGTTCGCGCAGCTTTTGCCGTGCGGCCCGCTCTTGCCGAAGTATGTGCCGGCCTTTTGCACGGTGGACCACGGCCGCATCATCGCCCGCCCCGATCCGCACCCGCTCTTCGAAGCCGCGGTGCGTGTGACGGCCCGTCGCGGCGGCGAGTTCACCGAAGTCGATCGAGCGCTTTACAAGAGCCTGTTCGACCGAACCGCGACGCACCGCCGAACGGCCGTCCACGAAGCCGAGCTCAGGCGGTTGCGGCACGGGTGAGAGGCAGCCAACGTCCGTGGATCCGACCCCCGTGAAGCCGCGACGCGCAGGCTTTGCGGAGCGGAGCGCGTGAGGCTGACCGCCCCAGGGACCTAACACAGCGCCACTTGCCGCACACGCCTCGCGCTCCGCTTCGCAAAGCCTGCGCGTCGCGGCTTCACGGGGGAAAGCTTGACGGGCCATCCCCGTTGGAGTCCCATCTTCAGTCAGCGCCTCGGCTCGAAGAGCGCCTGAAGGCGGGACCCCAACGGCGTCCGGCGCGATCGCCGGCCCCCGCCCAGTTAAGATGACCGCGAACAACAGCATCCCCCACATCACATCGCGGCGCTGAGTAGGTCCCGCCTGCCGGGCGGGACCTTCGCCCGATTCGCCCACTGCGACTCCGTCCGCCGGCGTCGGTCCGTCCGAGATGAGCACGTTGTGCGAGTCGAACTTGGCGTCCGCAGGCGTCGTCCCCTCCCCGGGCGGGTCGATCGCGTTCCCCTCGCGGTCGAAGTACACCGGGATCGGCTCCCGCCTGGACGGCCGGGAGTCCAGGTCCTTCTTCCACTCGTCCATGAACTCGGAGTCGGTGACCGCCGGCTTCCCCTCCCGCTCGCGTTTCCGGTTGATCCGCTCCCGCGCCTCGTCCAGGACCCGGCTCAGCCGGGCATGGATCTGCTCGTTCGGGTGCCCTTCCGGCCGCGACCCGGGGGCCGGCTCGGTCATCCCCCCGTCGCGACCGAACGCCTTTGCCCCGTGCCGGACCCACAACCCCACTGCCTGGGCCTGAATCTTCGGGTCCTTGTGGCGGGTCAATGCATGCAGCCGGGTCTCGCACTCACCACTGATCTGCTCGAACAGGCGGAGCTGGACGGGGCGGAGCGCCTCGGCCCATTCGCGCGGGTACTTGCCTGGCCAGTTCTGGCAGGTCTTGACCGATCGATGAAGGCGCTTCGCAACCGTTTCCCACGGGTGGCCGACGGCGCGCAGCTCGGCGGCCTGGCGGAGCATGGTCTTCAGGTTGTTGCTCATGGGTGACTCCTTCCCGCGAATTGCGGGAGTCGAACGGGTGAATCGGACGGGTTTCGTTGGCCCCGCGGAAGTGCTTGCGGGGGCCGAGTCAAACAATGAAAGCATGAGTGAACTCGTGTTCACTCATGCCTTTGATCGAACCCTAAAACCCGTTCGGGGGTTTGTCAAATCAAAGTGTACAAAATATCAGTAATAGTAGCAAGCTATTATTAAAGAAGATGTTATGGCACAGACTGATGCTCGAAGCCTACCACAGACGCTCTTGCACTTCCCGAGGACGGTTGTCAGTATTCGTTCGCCTTTTGCAGTCCAACTAACGCGAGGAGTGTGACATGAAACAAATCGCATCAATCTTGGCAGCAGCGACCGTTGCTGTTTTCTGTCTCGGAATCCCGGTCTCCCATCAGGCTGCTGCCGACCCACCGGTCCGCAGCGGCGACGAACTGGCCGGCAAATTCCTTCTGGTCTATACGCGGGAATCGACGGGTAGCCACTTCGCGCTTTTGCAAAATGTCACCGTTCGGCGGCTGGGCAACCGGGAATGCCTGGCTGGTGAAGTCTTCCTTCTGCCCGACGGCGGTGATAAGTGGCGGGGGACGATAGAAATGATCCCACTCGATCAGATCGAATCACTCTATGTGTTCGACGATCGAGACAAGTTGATTAAAGTCATGAGTGACTGGAAGTCCGATGCCGCCGGCCGCGTGCCGCCGACAGCTATCTCAGCTACGGGCGTCGCGGAATTCTATGTCCCCCCGCTCGAAATAAGTAAGCCGCCGGCCAAGTAGCAACGCCGCCTTTCGGGGCCGAAAAAAGGGGATGCGGCTAGCCGCGTCCCCTTTTTCTTGTCTGCGGAGCCGCACCATTCCTCGGCCCGCTCACGCAAGGGCGTTCGCCAACCGTCACTCGGGTCCGAAGGAACCGGCGCGACTTAGACGACTTGTCTCACTGGCCGTGCCCGCCTGCTCTTGGTGCCGCCCGACTCGAGAACCTACACGCCCGGAACTCTTTGCAAAGTTTCCCGGACAACGCAGATTAGACCGACGGCCACGGCCTTTCCGCGCAAAGGCCGCGAGGCTCGATCTAATTCCAACAGCGGGCGCTTGTGTACCAAGAAGGCAATCGGACCTGCCGAAAATGCGCTGCAATCGGCCGGGCCGTGGCACCCGGCACCTGATCCGGCGAACCGTTTTCGGTCGCCTGCTCCCACCTATGGCAATGAGGCGCCCCTCCGCGACCGGGCGATTCCCACGTCGATCAGGTTGACGATCCCGTCCCCACTCAAATCGGCGAACAGGTCGTACCAGGCCGACCCGAGCTGGTACGGGCCCGCCTGGTGGCCGCGGATCGCCAATTCGTCTCGTGCGTCGACCACGCCGTTGTCGTCGAAGTCGCCCCAGAGCACGTTGAACCCCTGCGAGAACGGCTGGATCGGGTTGCCGGTCCAGTCGGATAGGGCGTTCGGCCCGGTGTCCGCCAGGGCCGTCGCCGGCGACCCGTTGACCAGTGGGGTCGCCAAGCGCCAGGTCAGAGTCGTTGTCCCCAGCCCGGTCAGGCGGTCGGCGGCCAGCCCGGTCAGACTGGCGGCCGCCCCCGCCGTGATCGGCTCGTTGAACACGACCTGGATCGACGTCACGCGCCACGGTAAGTCGAATCGGTTCGACCCGTTCAAACTGTACGACTTTGACCCGAACACCACCCGGTAGTCCACGACCGTCGGGGCCATCGTATCGATGATCAGGTTCTTGTGAGCGGCCAGCGAATTCGGGTCGGCCGCGCCGACCGGGATGTCGAGCGGGACCGGGGTGCCGTACAGGTGGTCCAGGATCGTCCCGCCGTTGAGGGTCAGGGCGGTGGCCGAGGCGGCGTCCAGGTCGGCCGCGTTCTCTCCGGCCTGGACTGTGTACGTGAACGACAGGGCGGTGAACGTCCCGTTGCCGCCGGTGTAGGTGGCCGTCCCACCGGAGTCGAGCGCGAGCAGTGGGGTCCCGGCCACGTCCACCGGCTTGGTGAACGTGACGGTGATTGGGATCGCCACCCCGGCCCCGTAGGCCCCGTCCGGCTTGGTCGAAGTGACGTCCTGCAGCTCGGCCGGGCGCGCATCGACGGCGATGTTCTTGCTACCGGCGAGCGAATTGGCGGCCGGG
>DATFWZ010000216.1:0-2789 GCA_035258765.1 Gemmataceae bacterium | reverse complement strand
AGTCGCCCTTGCCGGTGTTGCGGAGGACACCTGTGACCTCGGCCTTGATCGATCCGGGGGCGGACGACTTGGCGTCGGCCAACTGCTCCGCGAGAACACGCTCTTCGGCCCGAAGCTTCTCCAACTGCTCGCGGACTTTCCGCAGCTTGGACTCGATAACCTCCGGGTCCGGTCGTTCCACCGGGTCTCCCGCACTGGCGAGTCCTAGCGAGACGAACCCAGTCACAACAGCAATGATAAGTACCCGCATCGGACACCTCCGTGTTTAGCAGATTGAATCACAACCAACATCAGCAAGGCCAATTTTCGCTCACGTGACGACCGGCCACTTGAACGTGGACCGCAGCGGCACACGCCGGCCGGTCTCCTGCGATTCGCGGGTGGCAGTGATGATCTCCAGGACGTGAAGCGCGTGCTCGGGAGTGATGAGCAGTTCCTTCCCCGTCGCCAGGCACTCGGCCGCCAGCGAGGCCCCCATCTGCCAGACGAAGTCCCCCTTCTCAGTGACGTGCCGCTTGATGGCTGGCGCTTCCTTCGTGGCCAGGTCCACTCCGTTCGGCTCCCAGTCGTAGCCGACCAGTCCAATGAATCCAGAGGTGCCGTAGACGGAGACGGTGTATCGCTGTTCCTTGCTCCCTTCGTGCCCGTGCGGGTTGAAGTAGTTGAACCCGGACTGGACGTGGGAAATCAGACCGTTTCCGTGGTCAATCAAAACCATCGCGTTGTCCTCGGCGACCACTTTGATCTCGCCCTTACCTCGGATCTTCCGGGTCGGGGTGACGACGCTGGTCATGGCGGTCACGGCCTTGGCCGGGCCGAGCACGCCGGTCAACGTGGTCAAGTTGTAGACCGCCAGGTCCGGCAGGCTTCCGCCCCCCTTCTCGTAGAAAAACGCCGACCAGTCCGGCCCGGAGTGACCGTACTCGGCGTGGGCGGCCGTCGGCTTCCCAAGCTTGCCCGCCGCCACCGCCTTCGCCATGAACGCGAACTGCGGGCTCACCACCATCGCCGGGGCCCCCCAGATCCGCACCCCCTTCGTCCGGGCCGCCGCCAGGATCTTCTGCCCGGCGTCGAGCGAGTTGGCCATTGGCTTCTCGCTCCAGACGTGCTTGCTCGCCTCGACGGCCTGGCGGTTCAGATGCTCGTGCTCCTGCATGTCGGTCAGGTTGACCAGCAGGTCGAACGCGGCCCCGGCGAGCATCTTGTCGATGTGCGGGTAGTGGTTGGGGACCTTGAACTTCTCGGCCTGGGCCTTCGCCCGCTCGGGGATGATGTCGCACGTGCTGACCAAATCGACGTAGCGGCACTTCGTCAGGTGCGGGAGGTACTGGTGGGACACACTGCCGCAGCCGATCACCCCGACCCGCACCTTGTCCGGGTCGGCCGCGGCGGCGACGGACGCCACTCCGGCCGCGGCTCCCACCGCCGCGGCACCCGTCAGGAATTCACGACGATTAAAGTCGGTCGGATGAGCCACGATTGTCCTCCGTTCGTATTCGTCGGCGGTCGTTGGGACAAGCCGGGTCCGGAGCAGCGACTCGTTCGGCCGGCTACCCGCGGGCCGAGCGAGTCAAGCCAGTCTGCCGGCGCGGCGTCGCGGCACCGTAGCCACCCGGCCAGGGCGGCCGGGTAGCCGGGGTCACTGGCGTCGGCATGCTGTAGGTGGGCGTCAGCGCGAAGGAACTCCGCCCGCCCTCCCTCCCCCCGCTCTTCCAGCCAGTCGGCGTAGACCAGCCGTGAGGCGTCGTCGGCCGGCGCCAGGCGGATGGCTCGCAATAGCGCCTCCTCATCGGTCATGAGCACCTCTGCGCGGGGTGCGAAAACTTACCGGCGGCGGGGTCCACCGGCCGAACAATATGGTAACCTGCCCGGCAGGCGCGAGGAGCGAGTAGTCCAATCAAACTTATGTGCCAGCCCGGTCCGATGTAACGGTTCTTCATTCAAGTGGTCGAATATGAAGCGGTTCGGCGCTCCTGCCACTCTCTCCGCAACAGCGCGAAGACATACTCGCTGCCCCACGCCCCCTTGAACCAGACGTGCTCGACGTGATGGGCTTCCTGTCGGAATCCGAGCCGCTGGAGTAGGCCCGCGGCGGCGCAGTTCTCCGTGTCGATGACGGCAGACACTCGGTGCTTGCCTAGCCGGCCGAACACGTACTCCAAGATGCTGCCGAGCGCTTCCGCGGCCAGCCCGCGGCCCTGGTGGGCCGGGGCTAAGGTGATGCCCACCTCGACTTGCCGAGGGTCGTCTGCCCGGAAGTGCAACCCGCAGTCGCCGATCACTTCCGACGACTCCGCCGCGACAACCGCGAGTTGGAGCCAAGTGCCGGGAGTGTCCGGTGTAACCGAGGCTTGCCCGGCGATCAGGGCGGCCGCCTCGGCCGGCCCGAACGACTCCCACGACTGGAACCGGGCGACCTCGGCGAGTGAGCGGTAGCCCGCGATGGCGGCCGCGTCCTCCGGCTGAAGGTGGCGGAGACACAGCCTGAGCGATCGCAGCTCCAACGCTTCCGCCATCGGTGCGCCCCTTGCCACCGAACGATTTGCTCACCTGCCGCCGCGGCTGGAGAGCCGTTGAACTCAAAAAACCGTAATGCCGCCGCGATCCGGTGCAGCGCCAGGTTAGCCGAGCCCGTCGACGAGCGAGGCTCGAACCCACTCACTCGTCGCCGCCTGACGCACCTGATTCCCTCGGCCGTCCTTGTCGGCGGGGCTTGCGCCGCGCTCCAGCAGTAGCCTGATGATGCCCGCCTGCTGCTGGCGTGCATGCGGCGAACCGCTCCCTCCGCG
>DATFWZ010000215.1:0-4932 GCA_035258765.1 Gemmataceae bacterium | reverse complement strand
CGCCGGTCACGTCCCCGGCGGCCACGAAGACGCCGTCGGCCTGGGAACTGGAGAAAGCCGCGAAGTTGCCGAGCGCCCCCGGGAGCTGGGCGCCGTTGGTGCCGTTCCACACCCGGACCTTGTTGCCGCCGCCCGGGCCGGTGCCGGTGATGATGTCGGCCTGCCCGTCGCCGGTCACGTCGGCAACCGCCACGCGGACCCCGCCGTGGAACGTGTTCGGGTAGGCGTTGATGGTGAACTTCAGGTTGCGCGTCGCGGCGTCGTACACCTTCACCTGGGGCGCGGCACCGGCGTCCGGGCCGACCGCGAAGATGGGACTGGTCGTGATGGCCGCGGCCACCGGACCCGGGGCGGTTGGGGCCGGCGGCTCGGGGACGAACTTGTCCGCCGGCGGGGTGACGAACTTCTCCGGCGGCCGATGGGAGTTGCCCGGAGCGCGCAATGCGGGCGCCAAACCCCCCGCGGTTGCGGGAGAGAGGGCTGGGGCGAGCGGGCCGGCAAGCGGAACGTCCGACAGTGACAGTCCGGGTCCTTCCTCGTTGCCCGCCGCGCGTGCCGGTGCCAATGGGCCGCTGGGAAGGAGTTCCCCGGCTTGGTGACTTGCGGGTGGTGTCGCCGAGCCGCCGCCTGACCCGCCCCCGGATTCGGGCAGTACCGGCTGGTTCTTCGGGGCCGGTGCGACTTCCGGGATCGACAGGTCCAGCAAATCGTCCGGGTTCGACGAGAATCGAAGTGGTGTGCCGACTCCGGGCATCGGCTCCACGACCGACCCCGGCTTGGACGGTGCGGTGACCGTGCTGGAATCCTGGTTCTTGCCAGCATCAGTGCCTGCCGAGGTTGACGGGGCCGGGGACGCTGGGGTGGGACCGGTGGGCGGAGGCGGGACCCGCGGCAGCGCCGCCATCTCACCGAGCACGGCGCCAACTACTTGCAGCGGTTCCAGCATGGTCCCGCCGGCGAGGCCGACAGCCAGGCCCGTAAGTACGCTCCCGGGCTGCTCCCGGGCTTCCAGGTTGTCCAGCCGCAGCCGGGCCTTGCGTTCCCGGCGGGCGCGGTAGTTTTGATTGGTGAGGGTCCGGGCGCGCAGGTGGTTGCGGCCGGAGGGTGCGGCGGCGCGGAGTATGGGTACGTCCCTGATGAAGTGGTCGGGGATTTCGCAGAACCAGGTTGTCGGAGATCAGCCTGCGGGCGACCGGACCGATCGATTGCGTTGGGTGGTCCGGCGGTCGTTGCGATTGGGCGGCCGGCCCCGATGAGCGGTGGGCCGGACAGAGACGGAAGAGATTAGACCCTGGCGTCTCGCCATTGCAAGCAAAAATCTGAGAACTTTTTCAGAAGTTTCCGTGACGGATGTCCGAGCGCTCTCGTGCCTCGGTACGGCCGAAGCGCACGCCCAAACCTGTTTCACGCGTCGTCCGCGTTTCACCGGCACCGAGGCCGACGTTGGTGATCACCCCGGGCACCGGAGCGGGCCGGAACGCCCGGCCCACAACAAGCAGATATTGGGGGCGGGTCGAAACCGAAACACCGATTTCGAGATTTCGTTGGTTTTTGTCATTGCAATCGTGCCGACTCCGTTGAGGGTGGCTTGCAACGAAACGCTACGTAAAGTGAAATGTCCGACGGAAATGCCCGACGCGAACTGGCTGGCCGCGGCACCGCGAGCGAGAGCGGCATGGTCGTCGATCGGCAGAGGTCGGGGGTCGCGGGGACGTGCTCGGGATCTCCCAGCGAATCGATCAGTCCGGCGACCGGTTCTCACTCGCCCGGATCGCTGCGGCGTGGAGCTTCCGCAAGTTCGGCCGCACGTGCGCTATGATCGCATCGAACGTCTGCCCGGTTGCCAGCGTGTCACGCAGCGCCGGCCAGAACGTCCGCACGACGAGCGCCAGGTCGTCGTGGCCGTTGCCGCCAAGTCGGCGGCGTAGGCAGTCCAGCCGGCTTCGTCGTCGGGGTCGGCGACGATCCGGCGGGCGAGGGCGGTGTGGGCGGCGTGGTCCATCTGATCAATTCCGCCTCTTACAGAGACAGACCCGTTGCTAGGGATTCTGGTGGTCGGGCGCTCAGACGCGGAGGTGCTCAAGCGTCGTCCTTAGGTCCGTGCGGTGCGGGCGAAGGCGAATGACCATGTCGATCAGGTCGCGGACGCGCCCGTGCCGCTGGCAGTGGTCGATCAGATCGAACACCACCGCTTTGAACGCGGCTGCAGTGTGGACCTCGTCGGACAGCTCGAACTCCAAGTGCTCCCGGGCGGCCATCCTCAGGTCGTCCGCTTTGAAGGCGCTCTGGATCGCTTTGCGCAGTCGCTCCCGGCCGGCCCCGTCCAGGCGGGTCGGCAAACCTATGGCAGCGACGATGTTCGCCGCGTTGAAGCGGGTACTCGGATCTCGACCGTTCGACGACACCAAGATGTTGACTAGCGACAGAACCCAGTCTCCCCAACGCTCGTCCAAAAGCCGGGCACTATACTCTCGTGCCCACGCCAGTCGGACGTCGAGCGGCGGGCAGGACCCGTTTTGCAGTCTGGCGACGATCTCGTTCTGTACCCGCACAATGTCGCTGGCCGTAACGCGCTTCACCCGCTTCCGTGCCGTCGCTCGTTTACGTGGGGGCATGCGCGTCCCCCCACCTGTAGCTGGTGACGAGTTCGGCCCCGGGCGGTTGCGCAGATACGGGGACGTCCTGCCACGCGCCGTACTCGGGGCTGACAACCTGGGCGCCGGGGATCCGAACGCGGTAGGTCCGGACGACGTACTTCTCACGGCTCATAAGTTCGAGGGCGGTCGCCAAGGTGGGCGCGTCCAGCCCCGTAACTTGCCCGGCAAGCTCGCTCTCCTGAACCATGTTGCGGTCGCGGTTCGTTCGAAACCAGACCTCCAACGCCGCCCAGGCGGGGGCGAGTAAAGGGAAGCGTCGCCGGAGTTTCCCAAACGTTCCCTTCGGGAGTCTGCCGGACGGCGCTAGCGCAGTGATCCTGTCCCCCGCGCCACCCAACCCGGAGGTGTCGCGCATGATGGATTTTTCAATTAACGCGAGTTCGTGGGATAACGCCTCTGCCGAGGCCGGGCGTCCGGCGGGAGACTTACTCAGCAGACGCATCACGCAGTCAGACAGCGACTGCGGGATCGACGGGCTCACGTCGGCGGGCGGCGGTGGCTCGTAAACCCCCACCGCGTCAAGTAAAGCGGTTAGAGTGAGACCCTCGAACGCGGGTCGGCCGGTCGTCATCCGGTACAATACACACCCCAAGCTGAACAAATCGGACCGAGCATCCACCGAGTCGCCCCGCGCCTGCTCTGGCGACATGTACCCTGGGGTGCCAGATACCCGCGCATATGATCCGTCGGTAGCGCCCGCCACCCGTGCCAAACCAAAGTCCATCAAGAGGACGCGCCGGACGCCGGCATCCGCATCGGTCGAGGAGGGGTCGCCTTCGAGCCAAACGTTCGCCGGCTTCACGTCGCGATGGATAAGCCCCACCGAGTGAATTGCAGCGAGGCCCCGCGTGACCTCGGTTGCAACTTTGAGGACGAGGCTAAGCGATGGGCTGGGGTGTCTCCTAAGCCGATTCTCCAATGTCTCGCCGAGGAGGAGGGGCATCACAATGTAGGGAGCGCCGGCCTCCTCCCCGGTGTCAAGTACGGAAACTATGTTGTCGTGCCGTACCTTGGCGGCCGCCCGCGTCTCTCGCAGGAACCGCTCCCTCGCGTCAGGCCGCACTGCCAGGTCCGGGCGCAGTACTTTGATCGCCACGCGGTGGCCGTGGTGACTCATGTCATCGGCCTTATAGACCACCCCCATCCCGCCCCGGCCGAGGACACCGGTCACTCTGTAACAACTGATGGAGTGCGGTAATGCCTCCGTCTGCTTGACACCGTTTTGGGCTTGGCTGGCGTCTGCCGGTGGTTCCGGAACGAGTTCTAGGTAACCAGAGAGTCGACGGGTAGCGGAATTCCAGCGTCGGCGGACGGTCCGCCTGTCGAGGTTGAGTAACTCGGCGGCCTGGTCTTGGGTCAACCCATGGTAAAACACCAACCCGATGAGCTCTCGCTCTGCTTCGGGGAGAAGGTCCACCGCTTCGTGGAAGCGGGCCCAAGTTTCAAAGTCAAAGTCGTCCTCGACTGGAGCCCCCGGCTGGGCACTGTGGTTGTGCGTGACGGTCAGGTCACTCTCGTCAGGAGTATCCAGCGGAACATACGTCGAGCGCCCGTGCTTTCGGGCAAGTTCTAGCAGTCCACGACGGATGTGCTCGGCGGCCAGATTGAAGAACTCGCGGGTGGACCGCGGTTGTTCGCTGCGGAGCGCGTCCATTAGCCCGACCAAGCCATTCTGCAGTACGTCATCGGTGTCGGTCCATGGGCGGACGATCGGGTAGTCCCGCAACATTCGGCGGGCCAGTCTTTCGAGCCTGGAGGCGGTCGCTCTCAACAGTGCATTGGCGGCGTCGGGGTCCCCGACCTGCCAGCGGCCGACGTGTCGTTCTAGAATGGCCGAGTCAAATGAGTCGCTGGCCATCGCGTCACCGTGGAAATGCCCGATCCGCCACGCTGCCCGGCGATCGTCCCAGCCGCATCCGGTGTGCTGACGATACGAGAATACCCGAGCGGCCCGGAATGACTGCGGTACAGCGTTCAGTTGATGATGTGAGTATCACCCAGACAGACACGTGACACAAGCGAGAACTTGTAGGTAGCCGGCGGAATCCGAATTCGACGCTCGTCCAGGCTCTAGGGTTGCGCCACCAGCAAAGCCGACGAGGGCGTTACCGGCCAGGGGACGAGGCAGTACAAGTGCATCCTCGTCCGCGGCCCCAAGTCGCCCAACCCGTCCAAGCCCGAGTTGCCGGGCGGTCCATGGACGCCGTCGGGGCAATGGTTGCCGCATTCGTTTGAGGATTACATCACAGAGTCGGCGCATCAAACGGACTGAAAG
>DATFWZ010000214.1:0-13753 GCA_035258765.1 Gemmataceae bacterium | reverse complement strand
GTGAAACTTCCCTCAAGATTAGGTATCCTTGCTTTGCTGAAGCCTCCCGGTAGACCACCGGGTATATAGGTCGGGTGTGTAAGGCCAGTAATGGTCTCAGCTAACCGATACTAACAGGCGACCGCTTGACCACACTTTTCTTTTCCTCGCTCGGACCCCGCGTCTGGGGCCATGTTGAGAGATGTGACTTCAAACCCTCCGAATTGTTGATGTGATCCTTGCGTATCCCGGTGAGCATACCCAAGTGGCTACACCCGTTCCCATTCCGAACACGGCCGTTAAGCACTTGGGGCCGATGATAGTGCTTTCAGCGCGAAAGTAGGTCATTGCCGGGTTTTTCAAACCCCTCCGATCGCAAGGTCGGAGGGGTTTTTTTGTCGCGATGCGGCCGCCCGGGGTAGGCTAACTCCACCGCCCCCGGAGAAATGCCCATGCCCCGCGTGACCCCGTCGTTGGCCTTCCTCACCGCGCTTCTCGCGCCCACCCCGTCGCGGGCGGCCAACAACCCGCTCGAACCACTCGCCTGGCTCGTCGGCGGCACATGGGTCGCCGAGCTGCCGGCCAAGGGTGACCCCCTGTCGGTGCATCTGACCGTGCAGTGGTCCGCCCACAAGCAGTACCTCAAATACGCGATCGTCTTCAAGACCAAGGACGCGGACGTCCCCCAGTACGAGGGGGTCTACTTCTGGCACCCGGCCGCGAAGGAGATCCGACTCTTGCAGATCGATCGCGCCGGTCAGGTGACCGAGTCCGTCCTGACGGTCGCGGACGGAAAGTTCACGCAGAAGAACACGCTCACCCGCAAAGACGGCACCAAACAAGAACAGCGGACGGAGCTGACCCGCGACGGAGACGACGCGTTCCGCTTCCGGGCCCTGGTCCCGAAGGGCGACGACTGGGTCGAGGGCTTGAATCTCACCTACAAGCGCGCAACCGAGGCACCACCGAAGAAGTAAGGCAAATTCGTCCAGGTCGTTTTCAGAAGGGAGCGGAACTTCTCAAGGCAGAGCCCCCGTCCCCGAGTTCACATCGCCTTAAGAGATTCAGTTATCCAACGACACGACCTCGCCGCCCGCGATTGAGGCGTACGCGCGGTAGGCCGCGAGCGTGACCGTCTCCCGGACGAACCGGACCGAGCCGTCGCCCAGCGCGAACTGCAGGCCGTTCGTGTGCCGGCTTCGGAACGAATAGTTGTTCGGCCAATCCGTTTTGACATACGGCTCACCGTTTGTTCTTCTGGCGTTCGGCCCGATGCCACACGTTCCGACTGCATTGTTGGAGTACGGCCACGAACAATGCGTGCTCAGGTCCGGGATGTCCTCGCCAATCATGAAGGTGTTGCTCAGTCCGTCAGTGACTCCGGCGAACGACATCCGTCGCAAATAGTCGGTGCGGAAGAAAATCCCGTTCCCGTTGAGTACCCCGGCGTGATCCGCTGTCCCGAGCGGCCCGGACAGCGGGCCGTTCGGCGTGCCCCATCGCCATCGGGCCTCGCCATTACCCCAATTGCCGCCGGCCACGCCCTTGTAGTTCGTAATGCCGATACTGAGCCCCTCCAGGTTGTGGCGGTCGGTTCGCGGCGTTTGCGAATTGTCGCTGGGACAGATCAGAGTGGGGATGCGCGTGGCGAGGGCGGCCAGCACGGTCGCGTTCGCATTGAGGTTCGTGGTCTCGCTGACATTTGCCTGCCGGTACAAGTTGTCGTGCTCCATGTACGGCAGGATCCGGGCGATCCAGCTCCATCGGCGCGCGCCCGCCCCACAGCAGCTCTGCCCCTGCGTCGTGAAGGTCAAGGACCCGTTGTGCGGAAGCACTCCGTGCGTGTCGTGGTAGTTGTGGACGGCCAGGGCAAGTTGCTTCAGGTTATTGCTGCACTTCATTCGATTGGCCGCTTCGCGCACTTTTTGCACCGCTGGTAGCAGAAGGCCGATCAGGATCGCAATGATGGCGATCACGACCAGCAACTCGATCAGCGTGAATCCGCGGCCGGGGGAGGGTGTTCGACCCATTGCACGCTCCTAAGAAGAGGAACGAACAAGAACGCGCAGGACATGCTTATTTCGCCAGTTTCAGGTCATACTGCCCAGGGGCCGCGTTCTCCACAACCTCGATGGGCAGTCGTTTGCTGTCGGGGTCCGCATACTTTGGATCGATGAGGGATTTGGGAGTCACCGTGGTGCCGGTTGAATCCGCCTCCTCGGTCGCGACGACCAAAGCGAAGTACTTTCCCACCGGGGCGCCGGGCTTTTGGTTTGTGTACATCGTGTAGGTGCCATCGCTTTCGATCGTCCCGTATGGCTCAGGGCCAGGATTGCTCCCTGTTTCCTGTGGCCGGAACGACACTGACCCACCGCCGAGTGGCTGGCTCCCAACAAACACCTTGCCTTTGACCTGGACCAACTTGCCGCCTGTGGATTCCGAGCAACCCGACAGGGTCAGTACCACCACGAGAGCGACACCGAGTCGTGATGCCACCGTGCAAGGTGTGGATGCCATCTTTGACCCCGATAAGTAATGAAGAGATGATGAGAAGAATACCGCGCCCGCACGTGCACGTTCAAACGAAAATTCCAGAGCCGTGCCGGTGAGTTCGAATTGGACTGATTTATCCTTGGAGCCTTGCAGTGCCCGCCTTCCCGACAGCCGACCCGGCCGTCCTCGACCGCCTGCGGCAGTTCGACACGCCCACCATCTGCAACGTACTGGAGTTGTTTGACGCCCGGCCCAGGACTTCCGGGTACATGGACCGCCGGATCCGAGCCTGCTTTCCGAAGCTGCCGCCGATGGTCGGTTATGCCTCGACCGCGACATTCCGCGCCAGTACTCCGCCGCGATCCGGTGACGTGTACGCGGGGCTCGCGAAGCAAGTCGAGCTGATTACTGCGTCCCCCCGGCCGGCCGTGGTCGTGTTCCAGGACCTCGACGACCCGTGCGTGGCCGCGACCTTCGGCGAGGTCATGTGCACCACTTACAAGGCGTTCGGGTGCGCCGGCCTGGTCACCAGCGGCGCCGGCCGCGACCTCGACCAGGTGGAGGCGCTCGGTTTCCCTTGCTTCACCGCCGGGACGATCTGCTCGCACGGGTACAGCCAGATCGTGCAGCTCGAAATCCCGGTGCGGGTCGGGGGGATTACCGTGAGCCCCGGCGACTTGCTGCACGGCGACTGGAACGGCGTCACAACCATCCCGACGGAGTTGGCATCGGCGGTGGCCGACGCCTGCCCGGAGTTGGCCGCCGCCGAGGCGCTGGTGCTGGACTACGTGAAGGCCGGAAGTCCCGACTCGAAAGGGTACGCGGCCGCCCGGGCCGAGTGTCACCGGCGCATGCAGGAATTGGCGAAGAGACTCAAGGCAGCGGCCGGTCACTAGCCGGACCCATACGGAGCTTGCCCATGCGGATCGTCGGGCTGGACGGGATTTCGGACCGGGAGTTCGCGGAGGAAATCCAGAACGGCGCCCGGTTCGTGGTCTACCAGTACTGCGTCTCGCTGCTGATCGTCACGTTCAAGCAGCCGACGAACATCTACTTCGTCCGGGCCGGCCAGAGCCGGGTGGTCAAGGGGCTGCCGTGGACCCTGTTGTCCTGGGTGGTCGGGTGGTGGGGGTTCCCGTTCGGGATCATCTTCACGATCTGGGTAACGGCAACGAACTTCGCCGGCGGGACGGACGTGACGGACGAGATCTTGGCACAGATGGCGCCACCGGACGAGCCGCCGCCGGAGCCCGATTCCCGGGCTGCGGCCCTGGGATTCCGGCCGCGGCGGCAGCCGCCGCCGGCCGCGGACTGATCGGCCTGGCGGGTCAGCGGCTGAAATGAATGGAAAGCGGCTTGACGCCGCCCGTCAGATCGCGCCGAGGGCCAGCGACGCGTTGTGCCCGCCGAACCCGAAGCTATTTGACAGGACTTTGCGCACCCGCCGCTCCCGGACCTTGTTCGGCACGTAGTCCAGGTCGCAGTCCGGGTCCGGGGCCTCGTAATTGATCGTCGGGTGCAACAGCCCGTGCCGGATCATCATGGCGCAGGCGATCGCCTCGACCCCGCCCGACGCCCCGAGCAGGTGGCCGACCATGCTCTTGGTGCTGGAGATCGCCAGTTTGTAGGAGTGTGAGCCGAACACCTTCTTGACGGCCAGCGTCTCGGCCTTGTCGCCGAGTTCGGTGCTGGTGCCGTGGGCGTTCAGGTAGTCCACGTCGTTGAAGTTCCAGCCGGCCTCCTTGACCGCGTTGACCATCGCCCGCGAGGCTCCGAGCCCTTCCGGGTGCGGGGCGGTGATGTGATTGGCGTCGGCGGTGTTGCCGCTGCCGAGGACCTCGCAATAGATCCGCGCCCCGCGCCGCCGCGCGTGCTCGTACTCCTCGAGGACGAGGATGCCGGCCCCCTCGCCAAGGACGAATCCGTCCCGGTCGCGGTCGAACGGCCGGCTGGCCCGGGCCGGGTCGTCGTTCCGCATCGACAGGGCCTTGCAGGCGACGAACCCGCCCAGGCCCATCGGGGTCACTCCGGCCTCGGCCCCGCCGGTCACCATGACGTCGGCCAAGTCCCACTTGATCGAGTGGAAGGCGTCGCCGATCGCGTGCCCGGACGTGGAGCAGGCGGTGGCGACGGCCGTGTTCGGGCCCATCAGGTTGTATTCGATGCTGATCGTCCCGGTGGCCGCGTTGGCGATCATCTTCGGGATGGTGAATGGGCTCAGCCGGCCCGGGCCCCGGTTCAGGTAGATGGCGTGCTGCTCCTCCCACGTGTAAAGGCCGCCGATCCCGCTGCCGACCATCGAACCGCACCGGAACGGGTCCTCCCGGGAGAAGTCGATCCCGCTGTCCCGGATCGCCTCGTTGGCGGCGGTCAGGGCGAACTGGGAGTAGCGGTCCAAGTGGCGGGCCAGTTTAGGTTCCAGCTTGCCCTCGGTCGTCCAGTCCTTGACCTCGCCGGCGAAGTGGACCTTGAAGGCGGAGGTGTCGAACAACTTGATCGGCGCGATGCCGCTTCGGCCGGCCAACAGGGCGGACCAGTAGTCCGCGACGTTGTGGGCGAGCGGGTTAACCGTGCCTAGGCCGGTGAGGACGACGCGCCGGGTCATGACTTCTTCTTCGTCTCGCGCTCGATGTAGTCGATCGCCTCGCCGACCGTCTTGATCTTCTCCGCCTGGTCGTCGGGGATCTGAATGTCGAACTCCTCCTCGAGCTCCATGATGAGTTCGACGATGTCGAGCGAGTCGGCCCCGATGTCTTCGATGAAGTTCGTGTTCCGGGTCACCTGCTCCTTGTTCACGGCCAGGTGCTCGCACACGATCTCGATAACTTTTTGCTCGACGGACACGCGACGACCCTCCAAAGGGGTGGGGTAGGACCAGGCCCGTCCGAAGTCGGATCGGAGGCAGGGGTTCCGGCCGGATGAACCCGCACGGTGATTGCCCCCGGCGGCCGCGGCGCCGCCGGGACGATGGTTGTGAATGTATCCGCCGTTCCGGCCAAAGGAAAGGGCACCCTTGGCCGGCAACGCGGGCCTAGGCGGCTACATTGTGGCACTCGGCCTTCCGGTGGATCCGCTTCAGGAGGCCTGCCAATACCTTCCCCGGGCCGATCTCGTAGACCCGTTCGACCCCCGCGGCCAGGAGGCTCCGTACCGTCTCCTCCCAGCGCACCGGGTTGAGCACCTGACGGACCAGAAGGCTCCGGATTTCGGCCGGGTCGGTATGTGGCCTGGCGTCCACGTTGGACCAGACCGGAATGCGGGCCGGCTTGACCTCCACCGCGGCCAGCGCCGCAGCCAGCTTCGCGACCGCGGGCTTCATCAAGTCGGTGTGGAAAGCGCCGGCGACCGCCAGGCGGATCGGCTTGCCGCCTTTCGCCTCGATCAATTTCTCGGCCGCGTCAATTGCCGCCGCGTCGCCGGACAGGACCGTGTTCCCCGGGCACAGGTAGTTGGCCACCCAGAGCCGGCCCGCGGGCCGCGTCTCTCCAACCACCTCATCGACCCGGTTTGGGTCCAGAAACAGCGCACTGACCATGCCGCTCGGCGTCGCCTCGGCGGCGGCCTGCATCGCCCGGCCGCGCTCCCGGACCACCTGGAGCCCGTCCGCAAACGTCATTGCCCCGGCGAACACAAGCGCCGTGTATTCCCCCAGGCTCAACCCGGCAGTGGCAATGACATCCGTCAGGGCCCCCGGCTCGGTGTGCTTGAGCGATTCGAGGGCGGCGAGGCTGGCGACGAAGATGGCTGGCTGGCTGATGTCGGTGGCATTGAGACGCTGCGCCGGTCCGTTCGCACAGGTTGCCAGCAGGTCATACCCGAGGACGGCGGACGCCTGGTCGAACAGGCCCTTCGCGGCCGGCAGCGACGCGGCTAGCGCCGCGCCCATGCCGACGTACTGGGCCCCCTGGCCGGGGAAGAGGAATGCGGTCTTCATGCGACGGAGTGATCAGTGATCAGTGATCAGTGAACAGTGCCGAATGACTGATCACTGATCACTGGTCACTGGTCACTGCTTACTCCGAGGGGTCCTTCACCTGGGGCATCGCCTCCAGCTCCTGGACGATCTTCTCGTTGAGCCTCACGCGGGCGTTCTTCGCCGCGACGCCGATCGCGTTCCGGATCGCCACTTCCTTGCTCGATCCGTGGCAGATGATGCAGATCCCGTCCACGCCGAGAAGCGGGGCCCCGCCGAATGTGCTGTAGTCGTACCGGGCGAGCAATGCCTGAAAAGCCTTCATGGCCACTGCCTGGTCAGTCGGTAGTGGGACGACGATCTCCTTGGCCACCGTCTTCATGATGAAGTCGAACACGCCCTCGGACAGCTTCAGCACGACGTTCCCGACGAACCCGTCGGTGACGACGACGTCGGCGGCCCCGCGGTGGATGTCCCGGCCCTCGATGTTGCCTACGAACCGATCCTTCAGACCGGCCTTGAGTAGGGCGTACGCCTCCACGGCCAGGTCATGCCCTTTACCCTCCTCCTCACCCACATTCATGAGGCCGACGGTGGGGCGTTCCTTGCCGAGGATGTGCCGTGCCAGGACCGCGCCCATGACCCCATACTGGTACAGGTGAGTGGCCCGCGGGTGGACGTTGGCACCGACGTCGATAATCGCGCACGGGCCCTTGGCCGTCGGCATGACCGCGGCGATCCCCGGTCGGCGGACGTTCTTCAGGAACCGCCGCGACAGCAGGCCGCCAGCGACCATGGCCCCGGTGTTGCCGGCGCTGACGATCGCGTCCACTTTCTTGCCGACCATCAGCTGCCAGCAGCGCGAGATGGAGTTGTCCGGCTTGGCCCGCAGGCCCTCGACCGGGGCCTCGTTCATGCCGATCGACTGGGCGGCATGGCAGAGCTCGACCCGGTCCCGTGGGGCGTCCGCGGGGATGAGCGGCTCCACTCGCTCCCGATCGCCAACCAGGACGACGGTGACTTCGGGATCGGCGGCGACCGCCTGGATCGCCCCGGCGACGACCGGGGCGGGAGCGTGGTCGCCGCCCATCGCGTCCAGAGCGATCCGCATGGGTTACTTCTTCTTCTCTTTCGTATCTTCTTCCGGGGCCACCGCCACCCGGCCCTGGAAGTACCCGCAGTTCGGGCAAACCCGGTGCGGCAGCACCGGCTCGTTGCACTGCCGGCAGTACTGGATCTGCATTGGCCGCACGGCGTGGTGCGACCGTCGGTGGCCTTGTTTAGAGTGGGACGTGCGTCTCTTCGGAACGGCCATGTCTGCTTGCCGGCTCGGGTTATTGAGTCGAAAGCAATTAGGTTATGCCCACCCCCTGAAACGGACAGGGGCGGGGTGGAATCTCGTCGCGCTCAGAAAACAGAGGACAAAAGACAGACGACAGAAAGGGCTGGTGACTCTTCTGTCCTCTCTCTTCACTCCTCTTGTTCACTTGAAGTTCTTCAAGAACTCCTCGAATTCCTTCTTGTGCTTCTCGACCGTTTTGGCTGGGCCCACGAGGGTCGGGTAGAAGTCGCCCTTGTCGGTGACCAGGATGACGTAGAGCTGGCGGTAGTTGGCCTTCTCGGTCACCTTGGCGGTCGGGGCGTTCGGGGGAAACTTCGACAGGAAGGTGCCCGACAGGTCCTGGTACGGGGCCTCGATCTTGCCCACCTGGACCTTGTCCAGTTTCTCCTCGACCTTGTCCTTCCCTTCCGCCGGCTTGAACTTGGCTCGCTGCCGCTGCAGGTTCTGCTCGGCCGTCCCGGACCCGCCCGCGAATTTGAAGATGATGAGCTGGGCGTCCTCGGGGTCGCCCTCGGCCTTGGGCAGCTTGAACTGGGTCAGGCGCATCTCGTTGGCGGGCGGTTCCTCCTTCCAACCTTCCGGGGCCTTGGATTTCATCCCAGCGATCTCGACGTCGCCGGCGAGGGCGGCACCCGCGAGGAAAACCGACGTGGTCAAGGCGGTCAGGAACTTCATGGCTTCTTCTCCCGGCGTGAGGGGCTGAACTCCCGGAATTCTAGTCGGGGAGCCGGGGACGTTGGCGATCGGAGTCAGAATCACGCGGGGCGCGGGCACCGGCGAGTTTTCGCCGCCGCCCGCGCCCCGCGCTCAAATGGCAATAGCCAATGGGACGGGCCTTACCCCGGGGCCTTCTTCGGCCTTTCGGCCGCCCCCGGCGGGCCATTGGCCGACGCCTTGAGCCGTTTCTTCGCCCGCGACAGAAGCGGGCCGATCGTGTTGACCGGGATGTTGAGCGTTGAACTGATCTCCTCGTAGGTCCGACCCTCCAGGTAGAACAGCCGCACTACCTCCCGCTCCTTCGACGGCAGCCGGCGGAGCATTTTCAACACTTCTTCCTGTCGCTCCAGCCCGACCCGGCTCCGCGGGTGATCATCGGCTTCGGCCGGCTTCAGGTCGGCCGGCAGTGGCTTGCGCGTCGGCGCAATCTTCGCCAGCTGATGCACGCAAATGCGGCGGGCGATCACGGTCAGGTAGGTCGCGAGCGAGCTCTTGCCGCGGAACTGCTTCAGCACGGCGTAGTCGTTGGCGACGACCTGCAACAGCACTTCCTGGGCGATGTCTTCCACTTCCTCCGGACTGAGTGGGGCGCTTCGCAGGTGAGAGGTGTAATGGATGACGTGGTAGATCAGACCCAGGAACCGATCGACGAAGTCGTTCCACGCCCCGGTGTCGTGCTGCAGGCAGCGCTGCAACAGGGCGCGGTCGACGCTTGTCAGGGCCATGAGGGCACCCTCCGGCGATAACAAGACAATAAGAGGAACCCTCTTTATCTTAGTCCGGGGACAGCGATTACGGAAGCGCTACCGCCGCGGAAACACAGTCGTGCGACCCCCCGGGCCCCTCCAATTGGAACCACCTCCGGCAAAGATCGTTGGTGAGGCCCCCCGGGGCCCCTCTGTTCAAGAGACGCGGGAACCCATTGTCCTCAATCGTCCGGTCGTTGCGACCATTCGGGTTCTGGCGGAAAGGCAGGTCATGCTGACGGGACGGGCTTCCCCAACCGTCGAACGAACGCTTGCCCGTTTGCAACTTGTCATCTACCCTTCCAAATCGTCCCGTAATTCCCAACCACTCGCCGGGACAGACGTTAATGCACTCCTCCAAAGGCTCACGCATGTTTCGCTTTCCCAGCGTCAGCCGGACCGCCGGACGGCCGCATAATGATGCCTCGCGGCGATCGGCGCGTTCACTGCTGGTTGTCGAGTCCCTCGAGGACCGGGCCCTTCCGGCCAACAACCTGACCGTCGCCGACGTCAACTTCAACGACTCCACGTTCGTTCGCGTCCAGTCCACCGGGCCGACCACGACAATTCGCACCAAGGCCCCGGACGCCCAGGTCAGTCTGAAGACCATTCAGAACGCATTGAAAGACCCGGGCGCGCGAACCGTCATCGTGACCACCGACGTCGCCAACGGCCAGGGGGCCAACAACGGCCATCAGGCCGGCAACATCGTCTGGGACGCCACCGCGGTCGGCAGCCTCAACTTTGCCGGGTTCGGGACCGGCAAGACGCTCGTCTTCGAGACCGTGGACGAACAGGGGGCGGTTGGCAACATCACCCTGACGGCGGTTCAATTCCTCAACGGCGGGTCGGACGACCAGATCAGCCTGCGGTTCGACTCGTCCGCCCCGGGCGGGAACATCCTCTTCCAGGCGAATGGTGCCGCGTCACCGACGGTCGGCTTCGCGGCCGAGGCGGTCAAGGACCTCACGGTGAACGCGGGGAGCGGAGCGTTCACGTTCACGGACAGCGGTTTCATTACCCCGGGGGACGCCGGCGGGGCAATCTCGATCGCGGCCGGGCCGGTGACTCTGAGCCACTCCGGCGGGCTGACCGCGGGGGCGGCGGTTACCGTGACGGCCGCCGGGGACGTCTTGCTCAACTCGGGAACCGGCCTCCTCGCTCACGGCAACCTGTCGATCACGGCCGGCGCGGGCGTGATTGCAACCAACGGCGGTCTGGCATCCGAGACGGGGAAGGTTTCCGTCTCCGGGACGACCATCGGCCTCGACAACATGTTCATAACCGCGCCGGGCGGCTTCGCGTTGACGGGTACCACGTCGGTCGGACTCACCGGCGGCACGTATGACATTTCGGCCGACGTCACGATCGCGGGCGGGACCGTGGGCCTCACCGGCGTGGACCTGTTGTCGAACCCGGGAACGGTGGACGACGCCTCGGTTAGCGGGACGACCGTCGGGCTGGTCAACACCAGCGTCGCGGCCACGGGCGCGGTCCTCGTCAGCGGGACGGCCGTGACGCTGGACGGCGCCATACTCAGGGCTGGCGCGGGTTTGACTGTGTCGGGGCCGGTCGCGTTACAAGGGTCGGTGGACATCTCGGCGGGCGGGGCGATCGGGTTCACCGGGGCGGTGAATGGGGCGTCCGACTTGACCCTGTCCGCCGGCGGCGTCATCACCGTCGGCGGCGACGTCGGCACCGGGACTCCCCTTAGCTCGCTGGCCCTCTTACAAGGAAACCTGGAGCTTGGCACCCACAACCTGAATGCAACGACCATCACCGTTGGGCAGGCGTTCGACCCGATCGAGGCCACGCTCGGACTCACGGGCACGCTCACGGGATTCCTCGTCGTCGCGAACAGCGGCAACTTGGCCCCGGGTGGAGTCGGGACGGTCGGCCTGCTGACCGTGGTCGGGGACGTGCTATTCACCGGGGGCGACTTCGCCGTGGACTTCGGGCCGGGCGGCACGGCCGACGAGTTGTTCGTCATCGGGAACGTGACTATCAGCGGCTCCAGCCGGCTCGGCGGCGGGCTCGGGACCGGCCAACTGACCAGCCCGACGGCCACTCTGATCGACTACTCCGGCACTCTGGTCGGCACGTTCAGCAACGCCTCACTCGGCGTCCCGGTGCTGGTCGGGACGGACGCGATCACGGTACTGACGTATGCCCCGAAGTTGCTGGTTAGCCCGTACACGCCCCCCGGGGGCGTTGGTACCACGGCCGTCGGAATGGACCCCCTCGACACGACGTTGTTCAAGGCGACCATTACCGGCGGCGGCCAGGTGCTCACTGGCACGGACGGGGCCGGCAAATTGTTCCTGGTGGCCCGGAACACGACCCCGCTGTCGTCACTCACCGTGACCACAACCGCAAACGCCTCGGACGACCTGGTGACGTTCGCGGCCGGGGTGCTGGTGTCCGGCCCGCTTGCCCTCTTCAGCGCCCCAAAGGTGAACATCGGGACCCAGCTCCGGGCGTCCGGCCGGGTCGCGTCCGCCGCCTTCCGCGACTTCCTCGACGCGCCGGCCGGGACCGGGGTCCGGTTCGGCGGGCTCCCGGCTCAGCTCACCACCATCACCGCCCGGAACATCCTCGGGAGCGTGCACACCGACAGCACGCTGACGTCCTTGAAGGTGGCCCAGAAGTTGGGTGCACATGTCAACGCGCCATTCTTCGAGGACTCGCTCGTCACCGCGCCGGTCATCGGGACGGTCACGGCGGGGTCCGCCACCACCAACGTCACCTCGCCCGGGCGGGTCGCGGCGGTGAAGGTCATCGGGGACTTCGCCGGCGATGTCACCGGCGCCTCGGTTGGCACCGTTTCGGCCCGCACCATAACGGGGGATATCCACGCGACCGGCGGCGTCGGCGTCGTCAAGGCGACCGGGTTATTCAATGGGCTGATCGATGCCGCGAGCCTCGGGACATTCAGCGCGGGTGGCGGGTCGGCCACTCTGCGGACGACCGGGGCCATCACGTCGCTCATCGGCACCGGGACGGACGCGCTGAATGTGAGGCTATCCGCGAGCAGTGTCGGGAGCGTGCGCGTCGCCAGGGAGCTGATTGGCGACGGGGACCCCACGACGACCGATTGGACCGTCACCGCGGGGATCGGCACGCTGACGGCCGGGGCCGTCATCGGCCTCGACCTGACGGCCAGGAACCTCGGAGCGACGTCCGTTATCGGCAATGCCACGTTCGGGTTGGCCGGATCGATCGAGGACTCGATCTTCACACTGACCGGGAACGACGGCACCCTCTTGCGCAACGGCCTGAAGTCCCTGACGGTCAAAGGCAACGTGCTCAACAGCCGATTCGACGTCCGGGCCGGGAACGTCGGGCCGGTGGTCGTCGGCCGCTTCCACAACAGTCAGTTGTGGGTGGGCTACGCCCCGCCGCCGTCCGGCACATTCACGGCCGGCTCGTTCGTGCCGGGCAGCTTCCGGCTGGCGAGCTTCCGGACGACGGCCATCCCGACGACGGTTCCCCACCCGCTCCAGTGGGCGTTCCAGGGGAGCGAGGTCGCGGCGGACTCGATCGGGGCCGTGACCCTGTCCGGGTTGAACACGGACAACGGGGGGACACCCTTCGGGATTAAGATCCGCGCTCCGGGAGCAATCGTGAAGGTCGTGAAGGCCGACCCGGCCTTCCCGGCGGCGAAGCTCAATACGGCCCTGGTGCCGAGTCTCAACCCGATCGCGGGGGACTTCTACTTCCTGGATGTGTGACCGGGGCGGGCCACACACCCTCCGGGCGGACGGGTCGGATGCCATTCGGCGTACCGGCTCGACCGCCCGGGTTTTTTTTCTGATGCCCCGACCGAGCCTGCGGTGAGGGCGTCCATGGTCACATGCCAAGCTTCCGGCGGTGTCGCGCACAGAGACTCTAACGGCCCTGTGAAGATCGCTCATAATTGCCGAATTTGGATGGACACACCCGCCACTACTACCGAAGATTGAATCCTCTTCCACGTCGCCCCAGGCGACCGGATTCACGGCAACTACTCGTCTCGTCGGTCAGTCCCGGATGTCGCACGCGTGGTCCGTGAGCGGGACCGTGTCCGTTTCTGACGGCGCAATCATGTCTGACACTCCGCACACCGGCCTGTCGCGATCCGCCATTGGGCGGCTGTCCCGGGCGGCCGGGCGCATCTCGCGCAGCGCCATCGGCTGGGCCACACGCCCGCGGAGGCCTGCGAGCTGCTCCGCGAGCTGGCGAAATGTCCCGTGGCCGGGAAGTGGACCGCGGACGACGCGGCCGCGTGGAGGGCCGCGGACGCGAAGTCGCCCACCACTCGAGTGCCCCCCAAGCCCACACCGACGGTGCCGGCGGTGACGACCGACGCGGTGCCCATCGACGCGACCGGGGCTTAGCAGATGACCTGAGGCCCTTGACCGGGAGGGGACGGGATGTTCACCCGGAAGAGACTGATTCGCGTCCTGTCGAAGTGGCTGGCCCTCTTTGTCGGACTGGCCGCGATCGCGCTGGCCCTGTTCTTCTACTTTCACTCCCCCGGGCCGAAGAGCTATCAACTGCGAATGACAGCCGGCAACGAGGCCG
>DATFWZ010000213.1:0-4472 GCA_035258765.1 Gemmataceae bacterium | reverse complement strand
GGCAACCGCTCTAGCGTAATTGCCTCGCGAAGGACGTCAGGAATTGTGAGTTTTTTTCCGGCCGGCCTGCGCCCTCACCACTAACGGCCCGGCGCAGCACGGCGTGGGCGTAGGCCCACAGGCGGTCGGCCGAGCGGGGGTACATTTCGAGCAGAATACCCCCGCCTTCGCGGCTAGCGGGGTCACGCTCAATCGGCAACACCGACCCAATTTCTATGGAATGGGTCCATGACCCGGGTTCCGGACCCGGCCCGGCCGGTGAGCCCCTTAACCGGCATTCGATCCGCGAGCGATTCCGCTTGGTGTGTACGCCGCTCGGCCTGGAGAGGCTTCGTACGCTGACCATCCACGACGGCCATTACACGTTTGTGAACCACGCCCTGGCCGGCGGCCGGACTCTGGCCGAGGCGCGCCTGGCCGCGCGCCAGGCCTACCCGACCGGCCGGGCCTGGAGAAAGTGGGAGGACGAGTTGGTCCGCAGTCTACCCGCTGCGGCCGTCGTCAGGCAAACAGGGCGATCAATTTCCAGCGTCTACAGCCGGCGGGGCGTGCTCAACGTTTCGGACAGCTGCCGGCGCGGGGAGCGGGGTTGGCCTGCCATGGGACGCGCGTAGTTAATCCTTGTACGGGTGGTACAGTTTCGTAATAACTCGCCCGTGCCGGAACCGAACCTCGATCCGGTAGTCGCCCGCGAACCACTCGGCAAACTTGTACCACCGCCAATCCGGGGCACTGCACCCATCTCCGCTCGTCGCGACTGGCTGGCCGATCTTGGCCGAGGCCAACTCTTCCGGCATTCCTAGCTCGATTTCGTCAAGAGCGTCCAACAGTTGTTCCCGGTAAACTTGCGCCTTCACCGGTCCCGAACCCTCGGCGATTCCGCAGATAACGGTGACCAATAGCAAAAGCACTGGCGTCCTTGCCATAGGGTTTTCCTCGTATCGGTGATCAAGCCAGCCCAAGAGGGTAGCGTTTCGCGGTTGACCGGTCTAGTAGAGTCGGTTGGCGACGTGTGGACGCGCGGCGAGACACCAATTGTCGCGTGCTCGCCGTTTGCAAGTCGTTCGGTGCCTGCGTTCGTCCGAGCGGCCGCTAGTCCCGTCCGGCAATGGCTAGAGAATCGGGATGATGGATCGGAGCAACTCCGCCGCCTGACAGTTCATCACACCAGAGAGCATTTCTCCGACAGGGATCTGCGTCCGCCACTTCGCGCGCCCCACGGTCGTCACTTCGAATTCGAACCACGGGCCGCCCTGATCCCACCGCATCACGACGGACCCTTGCGGCCCGGCAGAGACGACGCTCGGGGCTGGCGCGCGCTCCGAGCACAACCGCCCATCGCTTTGCTCAGTAACCGTTTCAATCCGTTGACGGAAGATGGTTGCACTCGCCCGAACCGCGCGATACCTTCCGCCCGTCGTTCAGGTCGGTTCCCGAACGACACTGCCAAGGGACTCGCGGCCGGGCTCGTTCTACTGGGCCTCCGATGGTCTGGCCGCGGTCGAGGCGGCGGGAAAGTTCCCCGCCGGGACGAGCAAGGCTCTCGGGCGGACGGATTGTGGGCCGGACGTGCCGGCGAGGTCTCACTCTTCGCGATAGGGTTTGCGGTCTTCGAAGAGTTTGAGCCGCAGACGCGCCTTCTCGCCCTCTTCCTTCTCATACTTGGGGGATTCGAGGGCGCGCTTCTGCCACTTGATCGCCTGGTCGAACTTGCCGGCCTCCGCGAGGGCGGCGGCGAGGGTGGCCAGGAAAAAAGCCGACTTGGCATCGGTCAGTTCACACGCCGTGCCGGCGTAAACCACGGCCTTCTGGCCGTCGCGGATCTTCCCATCCGGGCAGGTCGCCAGAATCCAGGCCAGGCTGTCGTAGGCGTCAGGGTCTTTGGGGTCGAGGCGGATCACCGCGGTGTAATCGGCGACGGCCTTTTCGTATTCTTTTCTGACTCTGTAAACGATGGCCCGGTTGTAGTGGGCGTCCGAGTCTTTGGGGTCGAGGCGGACGGCCTCGGTGTAGTCGGCGACGGCCTTATCGTACTCCTTCCTGACCCTGTAAACGTTGGCCCGGTCGTAGTAGGCGTGGGCCCAATTCGGGTCGAGCTGGATGGCCTCGGTGTAGTCGGCGACGGCCTTGTCGTACTCCTTCCTGGCCTTGTAGGCGATGCCGCGATCGAGGTAGGTGAGAGCGTCGAGCGGGTTGAGACGGATGGACTCGCTGAAGTCGCGGACGGCGTTGTCGAATTCCGTTTTCTGCTCATAGAGAACGCCCCGGTCACGCAACCAGACGGGATGCAACGGGATTAGCCGGATCGCCTCGTTGTAGTCCTTGAGGGCCCGGTCCCGCTCGCCCAGTTCTGTCAAGGCCCGCCCGCGGTGCGCAAAGGCCACGGCGTCGGAGCCGTTCGCATTGACCCTCTCAGTGAAATGCGCGACCGCGTCCTCGACGAGAACCGCGTCCGCCTTGGAGAACCAGCCGACCGCGACGCGCTGACGGACGCTCAGCCAGCCGCCTTGCTCTTGTAGCACGGTGTAAGTGATGTCGGTCAAGTCCGCGACGTAGACAAGCCTGCCGAAGTTGCCCGGCTGAACGAGTTTGACGCCTTGCCCCTTCAGGACAATCCTCTTCCCGGCCCACGAGTCGCCATCGGCGGCGCGGCCGGCCGAGGGCACGACCGTCGCGCAGACGAGAAGGACCGGGTATGCGAGGACCGTTCGGATACCGAACATGCCAGACCTCAAATAGCGGAATAGATGGTGTGCTCTCGCCCGGACCCCGGCTGTCACTTCACGCCGCGGCCGTCGCGCGGCGGGGATCGGATATCCCTTCCGCTCTCCGAGAATCCAGAAGGCAACCCTCGCGACGGCCGCGCCCGTGTTTTACTGGTCGATGCCCATGAGCTTGCTGATAGTCGCCCAGGCGTTTTTGCGCAGGCTTTCGTACCTGGCAGCGTTCTCGTCCCGCCCGGTGTCCCAGTGGGCCTGCAACTCCTTCCCCTGTTGGCGGAGCAGGGCCGACGCCGCCCTCAACTGCTCCAGCCTCTCGCGGTCGTCCTTGTCCAGGTCGATCTTGTCGAGTGCCTCCAGCTTCCCGTCCGTCGAGTTGAGAAGCGAAAGTACCGAGTCGAGAACCTTGCGGGCGTCCTTGTCGGTGTACGTTCCCCGGGCCTTGCCTTCGGCGATGAAGCCGATGTTGAGGTACGCCTGGAAGTAATGAGCGGCTGTCAGGCAGCCGACCGTTTCCAGGAGTTGGACGCGCTCGGCCTCGGCCTTTTTCTGGACCGCACCCGGCTTCGGCGCGTCGCCGGCCTGGGGTGAGTCGGCGGGCTTGTCGGTTACGGCGGCCCCGCCGACCGGATTCGGGGCTTCGGCCAACAGGGGGTCTGTCTTCTCGGAGTTGCCGCCGGCTCGCACCAGCACGGCGCCGCCAGCCGCCGCCAGGATGACGGCCGACAGTCCCCAGGGCCAAATCACTCGCTTCATAGGTCACGCCACGGGAAAAGATCGGTTGAGGTTAGCGGTTTTGCAACAAGTCAGTCAGTCATCAGCCGGCCGGCAAGGCCGCGGGGAACGCCCCGCAATCCTGCCGGCCGCAGGCCGATCGGCTATTTGCCCTTGCCCTTGCCCTTGCCGACTGGCAGATTCGCGGGCATGTGGTGATGGGCGTCGGCGGGCGGGAGCTTCCCGTGGTTCTTGACGAAGCTGTGGTCGTCCTTCAAAACGCCCGGGGGGCCGATGTGCTTACCGGGGTCGCCCATCCTGGCACCAGGGCTGTGCCTGACCAAGTCGTGGTCGTGGCGGTGGTCGCCTCGGTCGCGCCAGCCGTGGTCATCGCGGTCGCGCCAGGCGTCACCGTCGCGATCACGCCACCCGCGAACGTCGCGATCGTTCCTGGCGAAGTCGTGCCGGTGGTCGTCTCGATCCCGGTCGCGGCGGAGGTCGTCGAAGTCGCGCCGTAATTCTTCGCGGTCCCGCGTCACGCGCCGCTCGTCGTCGCGCAGCCGGCTCAGGTCGTCGCGCACCTCCCGCTGGTCCTCCCGGATGTCACGGTCGCGGAACCGGCTATCCCCGCCCCGGTCGCGGCGGAGGTCGTCGAGGTCGCGCCGCAACTCTTCGCGGTCCCGCGTCACGCGCCGCTCGTCGTCGCGCAGCCGGCTCAGGTCGTCGCGCACCTCACGCTGGTCCTCCCGGATGTCACGGTCGCGGAACCAGCGACCGTCGCGGTCTCTCCACCAGAGGTCATCCCGGTCGCGGAAGGAGGGTAGATTATTCCGATCGAGGCGGCGGGTCTGCTGGAGCCAATGGATACGATCTGCAAGGTCCTGGCCGCGAATCCCGTCGCGGGTCCAACCACTGACGACCTGGCCGAGGCCGCGGCCGAACGGACTCGTCGCGGGCGGGGTGTTGAGTTTCCCGAAGTCTCCGAAGCCCTGGCCGAGATTGGCCCCCGGTCCCGGAGTGCCTCTCGGGACTGGCGGG
>DATFWZ010000212.1:0-8774 GCA_035258765.1 Gemmataceae bacterium | reverse complement strand
TGATTACCCGGTAGTGTAACGGTAGCACAAGAGATTTTGGTTCTCTTTGTCCTGGTTCGAATCCAGGCCGGGTAGCTCAATTCTCAGCAACCTGTCGGCAGTCCACCAATCGCACAATTTGGCCGCGGTCGTCAGAGCAGTTGCAGAACCGGATTTCCCTCCGACAGCGGAAACGGCCGCCCCTCGGGTGACCGGTAAGCGATCGCGTGCGGGTCGTAGCCCAGGGCCGTGAAAACAGTGGCGTGCAGGTCCGCGGGAGTGATCGGCCGGTCTTTCGGGAATGCGCCGATGGCGTCCGAAACGCCGATCACCTGCCCGCCGCGGATGCCGCCGCCTGCGAGTACCGCCGAGTAGCACTGCGGCCAGTGGTCGCGACCCGCGTCCTTGTTGATCGCCGGGGTCCGCCCGAAGTCGCCCAGCCAGATCACTAGCGTCGAGTCGAGAAGTCCGCGGTCATCCAGGTCGTCGAGCAGGGCCGAGAACGCCCGCTCCATCGGCGGCACAAGCTTCGACTCCAACTGCCGGAAGTTGTCCTTGTGCGTGTCCCAGACGATGCTCGGCCCGTTCACCGTTGTGACGAATCGGCAGCCGGCCTCCACTAGTCGGCGGGCGAGCAGGTGCGACTGGCCCCACGAGTGCCGGCCGTACCGGTCGCGGACCGCCGGCGATTCCCGGGAAAGGTCGAACGCCTGACGCACCTGGAGCGAACCGACGAGCGAGAACGCCTTGTGTTTGTTGGTTTCGAACTCGCGGAAGAGCGTCGCGTCCGACACCGGCGACGTGTCGAGTCGGGAGAGCAACTCGCGCCGGCCCCCCAGCCGGGCCGGGTCGGACGCCTCCCGGCCGGCGAAGTCGGGACGGAAGTCGGCCGCATTGGGATCCGCGTTGAGCACGAACGGGTCGTACCGGCCCCCCAGGCAGCCGCCGAATTGCCCGGGGGTGATGTAAACGGTGCTGTCGCAGTGCGGGAACGGCGTGATTACGTAGGGCGGCACGGCCGAGCTGTGCCCGTCCCGCTGGGCCAGCCAGCCGACGAGCGTGCCGAAGCTCGGGCAGTCGTCCCGCGACGGGTTGATCAACGTGCTATCGAGCCGGTACGGGCGGCCGACGATCGACCAGTGCATGCCGGAGTTGTGCTGTGTGTGGGCGTGGTGCACCGTGCGGACGATCGCGTATCGGTTCGCCTGCCTGGCGAGGCGCGGGAGCAGTTGGGATACCTGTATACCGGGGACGCTTGTCTTGATCGGCTTGAACGGCCCGCGGACTTCTTCTCCCGCGTCCGGCTTCGGGTCCCACAGGTCGATGTGACTCGGCGCCCCGGCGTTGAAGATCAGGATGACCGACTTGGCCTTGCCGTTAGCCCTTTGCGACGATTCGGCCCGCACCCAGCCGTTCCAGAAGAGTCCCAGGGCGGCGGCCGCGCCGGCCTGCAGGAAGGGGCGGCGCGAGAGATGGGCAGGTCGAATGGCGGAAGCCATGAGGCGGATACTCCGCGGCGGGAACCTCACACTACCACGTATCGGCCTCGCCGGCAAAGAATAACCCCATCGTATTCAATCGGTTCTTGTGACTTATCCACTTCCTGGACGTGGCCTGGCAATGTTAACCTTACCGGCGATCGGTCCTTGGAATGCGGTTGGGGGCGCGAGAAAACCGGTTGTCATGAAGAGTCGCATCTTCCTCTGGTCGGCCACCTCGGCTCTGGCCGGGTTCCTGTTCGGATTCGACACCGTCGTCATCTCCGGCGCGGAGCAGACGATCCAGGCGCTGTGGGGCCTGAGTCCGGGGGTGCACGGACTGCTGATGGGGTCAGCGCTGTACGGGACCGTCCTCGGCTCGCTCCTCGGCGGGTGGCCGACCGACCGGCTCGGGCGCAAGGCGACCCTGCGTTGGATCGGCGTTCTCTACGTGGTCTCCGCGGTTGGCTCCGGGCTCGCTTGGGACGTCGGCTCACTGATCGCCACCCGGTTCCTCGGCGGCGTGGGGATCGGCGTCTCCACCGTCGCCGCCCCGCTCTACATCTCCGAGATCGCCCCACCGGCGTATCGCGGGCGCCTCGCGGGCATGTTTCAGTTCAACATCGTGTTCGGCATCATCGTGGCCTTCGCGTCTAACTACTTGCTCGGCGACGTCGGCGAGCACGCCTGGCGCTGGATGTTGGGCGTCGCGGCCTTCCCGTCGATCCTGTACACGGCCCTGTGTCTCTACATTCCGGAAAGCCCGCGCTGGCTTCTGAGTCGCAAGGGGGACCGCGAGGCGGGGGTCAAAGTCCTGCAGCTCATCCGGCCCGACGCCGCGCGCGCCGAGGTGGAAGCCGAGGCCGACGAGATCCTGGCGATCTCCCGCGAGAAAGTAGAGGCCGGGCCGTTCTGGACGCGCCGCCTGCGCCTGCCCATTCTGCTCGCCTTCCTCGTTGCATTCTTCAACCAGCTCTCGGGGATCAACGCAATCCTCTACTTCGCGCCGCGAATCTTCGAACTCACCGGGCTCGGCCCCAAAGCCGCGCTGCTTCAATCGGTCGGAATCGGCGTGACCAACCTGGCCTTCACCTTCGTAGGACTGTGGCTCATCGACCGCTTGGGCCGCCGCACACTGCTCTACATCGGCTCGGTCGGCTACATCCTTTCGCTCGGCCTGACCGCGTGGGCATTTTTCACCGAACATTTCGCCATCGTGCCGGCGTGCATCTTCGCGTTCATCGCCGCGCACGCCGTCGGACAGGGCGCTGTGATCTGGGTGTTCATTTCCGAAATCTTCCCTAACCGCCACCGGGCGGAAGGCCAGGCGCTGGGGAGCTTCACGCACTGGGCGTTCGCCGCGCTGATTACTACCGTCTTCCCCGGCGTGGTGGCGACCGTCGCCCCCGGTTACATCTTCCTCTTCTTCTGCGGCATGATGGTTCTGCAGCTCCTCTGGGTGATGCTCATGGTGCCGGAGACCAAGGGCGTGCCGCTGGAGGAGCTGGAGCGCCGGCTCACCGGGACGCCGGGCCCGGGCACCACGACCGCGGGCCCCGCCGCGCCCGAACGGAGTAATCCGTGAGCTTCCAGGTGGTCGGCATCGGGGAGGTGCTCTGGGACCTGCTCCCGGACGGGCCGCAGATGGGCGGCGCCCCGGCCAACTTCGCCTACCACGCTGGCGCCCTCGGGGCGGAAGCCCGGGTCGTGTCCCGCGTCGGCCGCGACGAGGCCGGGAGCGAGCTGATCCGCCGACTGGAACGACTCGGCGTCCGCACGGACGCAATTGAGGTAGACCCCGATGCGCCCACCGGTACGGTTGCGGTCGAAGTCGCAACCGACGGTCAGCCGCGATACGTCATCCACGAGAACGTCGCCTGGGACCGCCTCTCCGATGAAGGCGACGGGCGCCGAGCCGTCGCCACCGCGGACGCGGTCTGCTTCGGCACCCTGGCGCAGCGGAGCGAGTCTTCGCGGCGCGCCGTTCGCGCGTTGTTGAAGTCCGCGCCCGCCGAGTCCCTCCGCATCTTCGACGTGAACGTGCGCCAGCACTTCTTCTCGCGCGACGTGATCGAAGAATCGCTCCGCCTTGCCAACGTCTTGAAAGTGAATGAGCCCGAGTTGGCACTGTTGACGGAGATGTTCCGGCTACCCGGCGACGATCGCGGCCAGGTCGCCGAACTCGCCCGATGCTTCCGCCTCCGACTGGTGGCCTACACGCGCGGCAGTCGCGGGGGCCTGCTGCACGGCGAAGGGCAGTGGTCCGAACATCCCGGCGTGCCGACCACCGTCGCGGACACGGTCGGCGCGGGCGATTCGTTTTCCGCCGCCCTGGCCCTGGGCCTGCTCGCCGGGTGGCCGCTCGACGAAGTCAATCTCCGCGCCACCGAGGTGGCCGCCTATGTTTGCTCCCAACGCGGGGGCATGCCGGCACTGCCCAATCGATTGCGCGCCCCGTTTGTCGCCACCCGTTGATAGGAGGACTTCCGTGGACTCACGTCGGCCCTTTTGCATCGTCGTCTCGATCGCTCTGGTTTTTCTCTGCGCCGCACCGGGCGCACGCGCCGAGGAACCCTACCGCGAAAAGTGGCGCCCGCAGTTCCACTTCACACCCGCGAAGAACTGGATGAACGACCCAAACGGGCTGGTCTACTACGACGGCGAGTATCACCTCTTCTACCAGTACAACCCGGAGGGCGATAAGTGGGGCCACATGAGCTGGGGCCACGCGGTCAGTCGCGACCTCGCCCGCTGGGAGCACCTGCCAGTCGCGCTACGCGAAGAGAACGACGTCATGATTTTCTCCGGCAGCGCCGTGGTCGATTGGAAGAATACCAGCGGCTTCGGCAAGGACGGCAAGCCGCCCATGGTCGCCATCTACACCGGGCATCACACCAAGAAGCCGCTCCAGAACCAGCACATCGCCTACAGCACCGACCGGGGTCGCACCTGGACCAAGTTCGCCGGGAATCCCGTGCTCGACATCGGCGCGAAGGACTTCCGCGACCCGAAGGTGTTCTGGCACGAGCCGACCGGCCGCTGGGTGATGGTGGTCTCGTGGCCGGTGCAAAGGAAAGTTCGCTTCTACTCCTCCCCGAATTTGAAGGAGTGGACGCACCTTGCCGACTTCGGCCCGGCCGGCTCGACGGCGGGGATCTGGGAGTGCCCCGACTTGTTTCCCGTGCCAGTCGAGAACAAGGTCGGCGAGAAGAAGTGGGTACTGATCGTCAACGTCGGGTCCGGCGCCCCGGCGGGAGGTTCGGGCTGCCAGTTCTTCGTCGGTGACTTTGACGGCAGGCGGTTCACCGCCGAGGCGCCCGCGGGCAAGGGAAAGGAGTCGGCATTGTGGGCCGACTGGGGCCGGGACTTCTACGCCGCGGTCTCCTGGGGTGACGTACCGAAGGACGACGGCCGCCGCCTCTGGCTCGGTTGGATGAGCAACGGAGAGTACGCCAACGACGTGCCGACTTCACCCTGGCGCAGCGCGATGTCGATCCCGCGGGCACTAACGCTCCGAAAGACCGATCCGGGCTGGCTCCTCGTGCAACGGCCGGTAAACGAGCTGGAACGACTGCGGGGCGAATCCGTTGAGGTCAGACTGAAAGACCTGAGCGGCGCCGCGAACCTCGCGGAGCTGAACAAGGTCACGACCGGCCCGTTCGAGCTGGAATCCGAACTGGAGCCGAGCGCGGAGTCGGTCTGTGACTTGAAATTGCTCACCGGCACGGCGGAAGAAACCGTATTTCGCGTCGATATTCCGGGCCGCAAGCTCACCCTCGATCGCACGCGGTCGGGCAGAGTGGATTTCCACAAGAGGTTCCCGGGCACCGCGAGCGCTCCCGTGCGCCTCCTCGACGGCCGCCTGAAGATGCGCCTGTTCGTGGATACGTCCTCGGTGGAGGTCTTCGTCAACGACGGCGAGGCGGTGGTCACAAGCCTGATCCTGCCGACCGCGCGCGAATACTGCCTTGACCTCCGCGTCACTAAGGGCGACTTGCGCACCGCAACCCTGCGCGCGTGGAAACTCGCCTCCGCCTGGACGGCCAAATAGCACTTGTAACCTGCAAAGACACGTTTGGCCCACCCTTCTCACTCGTCCCAGAGTGCCGGCAAAATTTCTGACCACTTTCTTGCCCCCGCGGGGACTATGTCCAAGGACCTGCAACACAGGGGACACTGGATGGCCGGGCCGACCCTCGGGACGTACCTGCACCGGCTCAAACAGGCCATGGCGGCAGAGGCCCTCGCCGACTGCACGGACCGCGAGCTGGTCGAGCGGCTCCGGTCTGGCCGCGACGACGGCGCCTTTCGCGCCGTCCTCGATCGGCACGGACCCATGGTCTACCAGGTCTGCGGCCGTGTCCTTTCCTCCCAGGCTGACGTCGAGGACGCGTTCCAGGCGACGTTCCTGGTCCTCTTCCGGCGAGGTAACGTAATCCGCCGGCAGGCGTCGCTGGCGAGCTGGCTGCACGGCGTGGCGCGGCGAACGGCCCTGAAACTGCGCACGCAATCTGATCGGCGGCGGCGCCGGGAACGGACGCACCATGCCGACTCGCCCCGGCTGACGGACGACGCTACCTGGGGCGAGCTGCGCGACATCCTCGATGAGGAGCTTCGCCGGTTGCCGGACGCGTGCCGGGCATCCCTCGTGCTCTGCTACCTGGAGGGTCGGACGCAGGACGAGGCCGCGGCCCGGCTCGACGTCAGTAAGAGCACGCTGCGGAGGAATCTCGAACGGGGGCGGGTGCTCCTCGGCCGGCGGTTGGCCCGGCGGGGGATCGCGCTCGGCGCGGCCCTCGCGGCCCGACTGGTTTCGGACTGTGCCCAGGGCGCGGCGGTGCCGCGAGCGCTAGTCATGCGGACGGTCGAGTCCGCCAGTCACACCGCCTCCGGCCTCGCGGCGCCGGCCGGCGTGATTTCCGCCCGAGTCGCCGCGCTCTCTGACGGAGTAACCAAAGCCATGCAATACGCGAAGTACAAGGTGATCGTCGCCGTGTTGGCCGGGTGCCTGGGGCTCGGAATTGGCGTCAACGAGCTCGGCCCGAAGACCGCCGCGGCACAGGACAAGGCCCCGGCCCGCGAATCCGCCCGCGCGACCGGGCCGGACATCGAGCCGATCGACCCGAACCTCGTCTTCGACCCGGGGGTGCGGAAGCAGCTCCGCCTGAGCCCGAACCAGGTCCGCCGGCTGGCCGAGGCCCGCGACAAGGGCACCGAGGCCGCCGCCGACCAGGGCAAACGAGTCGCTGAGATCGACCAGCGGATCAAGGCGCTTCAGGAGGAGATTGACCGATTGCAGAAGGACCGGGACACCGCCCACCAGGCAGTCCACAAGGCTCAGACCGAGCAGGTGCGGGCGGCAATCCCGAACGTCCTGTCACGCGACGCGGTGCAGGAACTCCGGCAGCTCACCCTTCAGAACATGCGCCTTTCCGACGTCCTGCTCGACGCGAAGATCCGCTCCCGGCTGGAGCTGAACGACGAGCAGGTCAAGAAGATTCAGGAGATCGCGGAGAAGGGCAACGTCGCGTTCTGGTTGACTGCGAGAACAGAGCCGGTTGCCACGAGGGTGTTTTTTAGCCGCTACGTGCTCGAAACTGACACTCTGAGGGCGAATGTCGAGGCGGATGCCTTCGGCAATGCGTCGCGGTCTGACCTCTTGAAGGTGCTGACCCCGGCCCAGCGCACGGCCCTGGAACGTATGTCCGGGGTGTCGTTCGACAAGCCGAAGTAGTCCGTACGAGTGGTTGGTTGCAGTTCAAGTGTGGCGGCAGGCCTCCAGGCCTGCCGTTTCCCTTCCGGCAGGCCTCCAGGCCTGCCGCCACATGGGGGCTTTAGTGCTCGACGTGAGCGCGGTCGTTCCAGAGCCGCACGGCGGGCTCGGATTGGTCGTGGTCGTACCCGAGGATCGAGATCGCGGCCGTCCCCAAAAGGAACAACCCGCCAGCCATCGGCTCCATCCCAAGCCACCGGGCGGTCAGCACGCGGAGGATGTGGCCGCTCGAAAAGAGTAGAACGTTGCCCGCGACCGCCCGGATTCGGGCGATCACCCGGTCGGCTCGGGCGGCGACGTCGGCCGGGGACTCCCCGCCGGGACACCCGTCGCGGAAGAGCTGCCAACCGGGACTCTTAGCCTGGATCTCCGCGGACCGCAGGCCCTCGTACTCCCCGTAATCCCATTCCCACAGGTCCGGGTCCGGCTGGGCCGTCGAGCCGTACCCGGCCAACTCACACGTCCGCCGGGCCCGCACCGCCGGGCTGGTCCACACTCGGACAAACGCGAGCCCGGCCAGGCGCGCGCCGAGTCGCCGGGCGTCTTGCTCACCGCGATCCGTGAGCGGGATATCGGTCCGACCGGTGTGCCGCCCGGCGGCGGCCCACTCGGTTTCCCCGTGCCGAGTCAGGTAGACACGCGGTAGTGGCGTCATCCGGCACCCCTGCCTCGATTCTACGCCCGCGTCGGTCGGCGGCGCCGGCTGTCCGCGTGATGCCGTCGGCTCGTTCGCGGGATAGAACGGCAACCGGCACATCCCTAGTACCCGGCCCCTTCCGCCCGGGAGTGACGCCAAGCGCACGTGAAGAACTCGCGCGTCCAGGATCGACGCGGTCCGCCAACCCTGATTTGCGATCACACCATGCAAGACTTCGAGAAGCTCGGCGTCTTCTACCTCGGCCGGTTGTACAACCCCAAGGCGAACAAACCGCGCGACGACTTGCTGCTGTACGACTCGAAGGACCTGGTCACTCACGCGGTCTGCGTCGGCATGTGCCGGCCAGGCATTGACTGGTAAGGCACTGTGTGGAGCATCGATCCACCCCCGCCCCCGGCGGCGTCCATGGGGCCTATCACTCTGGAGCCGACTCATGCGTTCGCAATTCCTCGTCCTCCTACTGGTCCCCTTCCTAAGCGCCCCGGCCTTCGCCGACGTCACCGTGGCTTCCGCCCCGCTCGGCCGAATCGCCCCCGCGATGCAAAAGTTCATCGAGTCGCAGGACATCGCCGGGACGGTCACCGTCGTCGGCCGTGCCGACGGCGTGATCCACCACGCGGCGGTCGGCTCCCGCGACCTGGCCGCCAAGGACCCAATGGCGAAGGACACCCTTTTCCGCATCGCTTCGATGACGAAGCCCGTCACTGCGATCGGCATCATGATCCTGGCCGGCGAGGGCAAGCTCAGCCCGGACGACGACGTCGCCAAGCACCTGCCCGAGTTCACCGGCCAATTGCTCGCGGCGGAGCGGGAAAAGGACACCGTCACCCTCAAAAAGCCGGCCCGCCCGGTCAAGCTCCGCGACCTCCTCACGCACACCGGCGGG
>DATFWZ010000211.1:0-15223 GCA_035258765.1 Gemmataceae bacterium | reverse complement strand
CCCGCCTCACCGTCGTCCCGAAACGTGCCTTAGAGGCCCGACGATGCCGCACATCAAGATCGCCTTCCGTCTCACTCCCGAACAGTCCGGCCACCCGAGCATCACGGCCGAGACCATGTGGGCCCAGCAGATCAGCCCGCGGCGGGCCGTCATCGACAACATCCCCTTCTACACCCGCCAGGCGGCTCTCCACGACGTCGTCGAATTCCGCGAGGCCGACGGGCAGCTCTGGTACACGCGGACCGCGCGGAAGTCGGGCCACTCGTTGATCCGCGTCGTGTTCTTCGACCAGGCCCGGTTGCAGCCGCTACGGAACGAACTGCGGCGGCTCGGATGCCCGTCCGAGGCGGCCGGGTTCTCCCCACTGATCGCGGTCGATGTCCCGGTCGAAACGGATTACGGTCCGGTGCACCGCGAACTCGAGAGGGGATTCGCCGCGGAGTGGTGGGACTACGAGGAGGCAATCCTCAGACACAAATTTGGCTGAAAAATGCAAAGCGAGTCGCTGCTTGCGACCGGATGCGGGCGGCCGGATAATCGGGCTGCCATTACCGCCCGGAGCGAGGTCCCACCATGGAGATGCAAGCGCGAACGGTCGTCGTAGGCACGGCAGTGTTCCTCGCGATCGGCCTGCCGGTCATCGGTGGCGACAAGTCGCCCGACCAGGATTTGCCCGCATACATCACCCGGCTCACCCTCTTCGGCGAGCGGGCCGACTGGTCGCACGACGGCAAGCGGCTGTTGTTCGTCGAGAAGACGTTCGGCGACGTCTACGAGATCGAGCTGGAGACCCGGGCCCTCCGCCTGCTGACCGCCCACTACCCGCACGTCGGCTACACCCGGGCCCTGTACCTGTCGAACGGCGACATCCTGCTGTCCGGCCCGGAGACGTTCGACCCGAAGAATCCCGGACCCAGCCGCGTCCAGTGCTTCCTGTCCGTGCTCGACAAGGGGCTGACCAAGCCGCCGGTTCCGCTCGGGACAAAGTGCTCCGAGGGGCCGGCCGTCTCCCGCTCGCGGCTGCACATCGCCTGGGCGCACGTCAGCGCCCAGTACCCGGACAAGCTCCCCGCGGGTGTCTCGCAGATTCACGAGGCGGACATCGTCTACGAGGGCGGGCGGCCGAAGCTGGCGGACCAGCGGCTGGTCCTCGACAGTCGCGATTTGCCGTTCAAGTGCACGCTGGAGCCGCAGAACTTCCGCCCGCCCGAGGAGAAGGAGCTGACCTTCAGCGCCTACGGCTACCAGGGCACCGAAGTCTGTGGCGTCGACCTGAAGACGAAGAAGGTGACCAACTATTCGAACGCCCCGGACCAGTACGACGAGCCGGAGGGGATCTTCCCGGACGGGAAGCACACGTGCGTGGAGAGCGACCGCGAGAACGGGGCGAAGAAGAAGGGTTCGCAATACGTGGACATCTGGAAGCTGGCCCTGGACGGTAGCGGGCGGATGGAGCGGCTGACGTCTTTCAACATGTACCCGGGCTACAAGTCGTCGAACCCGGTGGTGAGTGACGACGGCCGGTTCATGGCCTTCCAGATGGCCCGCGTCGGCGACCCGGCCGGCGTGGGCCGGGGCATCTTCGTCTACGACTTCGCGAAGGCGGCGGGGAAGAAGTGACCGCGGCTAGCCGGAGCCCGACGCGAAGCGAGGGCGGCGCCGAGGGGCTCCCGTGGCGACAAGATTCCGATCTTGTCGGAGCCCGCACACGATCGGAATCTCGTGTCGACGAATGTCCGCGCGCAATTCTCCTCGGTTGCCGCGCCCAGCGCGGGGCGGCGCCGAGGGGCTCCCGTGGCGACAAGATTCCGATCTTGTCGGAGCCCGCACACGATCGGAATCTCGTGCCGACGAATGTCCGTGCGCAATTCTCCTCGGTTGCCGCACCCAGCGCGGGGCGGCGCCGAGGGACTCCCGTGGCTGCAAGATTCCGATCTTGTCGGAGCCCGCACACGATCGGAATCTCGTGCCCACGACGCACTCGCGACCTCGCTTGGCGCCGTTTGGCGCGTCGGGCTCCGCCTCGCACTGACCGCCTACGATTCAATCTCCACGTCCGGGAAGGCATCGCGGAGTGCGTCGAACTCGGCGCCGGTGACACCGGTCCGGGCGATCGAGACGCGCTTCAACTTCTTCTTGAAAAGGAAGTCCTGAATCGCGGCCCTGCTCACCTTCGTACCGTCCAGCACCAGGACTTCGAGCGCCGGCCACTTCGCGAGCACGGGCAGGGCCGAATCGTCCACCTGCGCGTCGGCGAGTGACAACTTCCGGACCTTCGACAACGACGCGAGCCGCTCCAGGCCGCCCACATCAACGGGGTCACAGTGCGACAGGTCCAGCTCGACCAGGTTCGGGCACCCCGCCAGCTCCTGAGCCTTCACGGAGCTGAACGCCCGCGAACACGTGGCCCGGACGACCGAGCGGTTGACCGTCTGGGCGCTCACGGGGAGGCAGCGCGTCCAGTCGCGCTCGACGTGGATGCTCATCTGGCCGAAGCGCTCGTCGGCCTTGTCGCGGCTGGCGCGACCGAAGGGGTAGAGAGTCAGGAGAACTGCGAAGAGGATAGCGAGAGGTGTTACCAGGAGGCCGATCAGAATTCGACGCCGGCGTCTGTTGACTGGATTGCTCATCTGCCACGACGACGGCGAGATTGCAGCACTGGCTCAGGCATTTGAATTACTCGCCGAACAGGCGAGTGGGCGAGTGGCGAGATAAGGGGAGTCTACCTGATGCCGTGGCGCGGAACCACACGCGTGTTGGGTAAGATGCGCGCGTCTGTGCTTATTCACCTCACTCATTCCTCCTCGAGCGCCTTCGGCAGCTTACGCAAGACCTTCTTGGCCCGCTGAATCACCTCTTCCTTCTGACTCTCCGTCAGGTGGCCGTGCCCCTCGGCCCGGTTCAGCTCGAAGAGACGCGTGACCTCCGGCTCCAGCCCCTCCGTCTCGCCGCGCTCCAGGAGCATTTGCACCACGCGGAACCGCAGCGGCACCTCCGACTCCGGCTCGCGCTCGGCGATCTGGGCGATCCGCGTGTTCAGTGCCGCGACCCGCTCCGGCTGTTTCGCGGTCGAATTGCGCCGGTACAGCAACAGGGCCTCGAAGAGGTTTCGCTGCCACGCCAGGTTGTGCGGATCGAGCTGCCCGGCCCGCTCGGCCCGCCGGACCGTGTCCTTCGCGACACGGGCGGCCCCCTCCGGGTGAGTGTCGAGTTGGTACTCCCAGAGGTGCCGCTGCCAGCGGGCGATTTCGAGCAAGAGTGGGGCGTTCCCCGGGTCGCGGTCGGCCGCGTCGGTCAGCGGCTTCAGGATGTTCCCGCGTAGATTGCCTTCCGCGGCCGACAGGGCGTTCGCCCGGTCCGGCCCGGGCCGCTTCTGGGCGATCTGCGCTTGCTGGTCGGGAAAGTGACGGCTGTACATCCGCGCCTCGCGCACGCCCGACGCCGTCGCCCACCCGGGCACGGCGGCGGTCACGAGGAACGCCACCGCGACGCCGACGACGGCGATCACCCCGGCCACAAGCACCGGCTTCGTCCACTTTCCCTCCGCTCGGACCGGCTGATCGGAGTGGCGGAAATTGATTGCCAGCGCGAACATCACCACGAGCAGGAACAGGATCGTGGGCCGGCCCGGGGCGTCCGACACGAGACCGAAGACCACGGCGAACGCGACGCCAATCAGGATGGCCCGCACCAGCGCCTTCGGCGCCGGGCGGACAGTTTCGAGCAGGGCGAACGCGGCGAACCACAGGGCGGCCCGCAACACGGCCGACGCCCCGAGCTTGAACACCTCGTCGGGCGGAGCCTCGGGCGGGATCGCCCCGGCATTCCAGATGAAGCCCAGGAGCAGGCCGGCGATCCCGCCCAGGTAGAACTCCCACCGCGGCCCGGCCGGTGGCAGCTCCCACGGGTCCGGGTCGGCCGGCCGGCGAAACGCAAGGGCGCCGGCCGCGAGCGCCCCGACGAACACACCGAGGCCGACGAGGCCGGTCGTCGCGGCCAGGCCCAGCCAGGCGCTGTGCGGGGCGAGTGCGCCCGGGGCGGCCCGCGAGAAGTTCCCCGGCCCGACGCCGAGCCACGGGTGCTCGCCGATCAGGTTCACGGCCGCGTCCAAGTGTCTCTCGACCTCGAACGGCCGCCCCAACAGGGCCGCGACCGCTCCCAGGATCAGTACCACCGGGACCGCGGGCACCCACCGTGCCCACGCCGTCCCCCGGCGAGCCCGCGACACCGCGACCGCGGCCGGCAACATGAGGAAGAGGTAAACGAGGAAAGTTTCCGTGGAGTCCAACGTCCCGCGCGGCGTCGTTGACTGCGGGGGCGGGCGGTTCAAGTCCGGGTAGAACTCGTCATCCCCGGCCAGGTCGTGGACGTCTTGCGGGATTACGACGTCCGTTGTCGGCAGCCCGAGGTGGTGACTCAGCGACTGATAAATCCCGAGTCCGGCCACGCTCACGGCCGTGGCGAGGAGCACGTTGAGCAGCCCGCGACTGTCGGAAAGCGATGGCACCACCCAGCGCGTCAGGAGTAACGCCACCGCGACCGCCACCCACTCCCAGAAGACGAACACCCCCGGCCGGGCGTACCGGTCGCCCATCTGCGAGCTCAGCCCGGCCACCACGCCCACGTTGGCGATGTTGGCCAGGAGTAGTGCGACAACGCTCAGCCGGATCGGCCGCGCCCGGCCGTAAGCGGCGCGCCACAACAGGGCCGCGACGAGGACTCCGAACAGGCACAGGTTGAACGAGAGGGGCCCGCCAGGGGACGTGAGCCGCAGCCGTCCCGGATCGTCGCCGGCGACCAGCGGCCGGGCGACCACGAGGGCGGCGAACGTCGCGACGACCGCCCGGTCGAGCAGGTCGGGCAGCGGGATCGACTCGGATCGGGCGGGCGCGGCCGGACTCTGGACGGTGCGGCGGTGCATGAGAGCCGTTAGCCGCGACGCGCCAGCGGAGCGCGTCTCCTGGAAGCCTCGGGGTGCTAGGTCAAGGTCCCCGGGACGACCGCGTGACGCGCTCCGCTGGCGCGTCGCGGCTAACCGGTCAGCGCAATTTCATCTGCCGCAGCCACTCGCGTACCCATTCGCGGTCCGAGTCGTCCATCCGAGTGGTCGGGTCGCGGGTGTAGTCGAGGCGGATTGTGAAGTTGCCCTGGTCGTACGCCCGGGCAAACGTGGCTTGCAGGTCGAGCACGGTGTCGCGATCGTCCGCGGCAAGGGGCACTTTGAACCGCGGCAGCCGCTTGGGCAGGGTGGACGTGTAGATCTCGTATCGCTCCGGCTGGGTGCACCGGGTGACGGTGACCGCGTAGTCCCAGTCGGGGAGCCCGTCGCGGCTGTAGTCCAAGAGCGGCTGGCCCTGGAGGACCAGGTCGATCTCGACGATGCTGGCGTTCTGGGCCCGGGCCTGTCGGCGGGTCTCGTGGTACGCGGCCCGGCCCTGCGACAGGGTCTTGTTGATCGGGCTGGCGATATCCAACAGGGTGACGATCCGGCCGTCGGTCCGCTGGCGGACCTCGATGAACTCCTCCTGCCGCTCCTGGCGAATCACCGAGGTGAACAGCGGCTCCTCGGTGAAATACGTCCGCTGGTGGATGCGGGCCCGGTACCGGTCCACCAATCCGGGCAAAAGGATCTGGTACAGGCTCGCGACAAGCTGGTGCTGGAAGGCGGGCCAGAGCTTCTCGTCTTCCAGGTAGGGGTCCATTCCGGGGAAGGGGGAAGGCATGGTGCGCGACTCCCGCGATGGCTCGCGCGGTCGGGGGCGCCGCGCGGGCGAGTCTCTTCATCGGTTCCTGACGGTCGGCGTATTCTACCCGCTCGGGCTAGCAGCTGCCTAGGGGGTTGGTTCTACGGAAGGCGCGTCCCCGCGTGCGCCTTCAATCCTTCTACGATCGTCGCGGCACTTCGGTCGCTGCCGAACCCGGCCTCGACCGTCGCCCGGCCGGCGACCCCGAACTTCTCCGCCCGCACCGGGTCGGTGAGCACCTCCGCCAGGGCGTCGGCCAGGGCCTCCGGCTTTCCCGGGGGGACGCGGCGGCCGTTCTCGCCGTCGCGAACCAGCTCCGCGGTCCCCCCGGCCGCCGTCGTGACGACCGGGACCGTCATGGCCATGGCCTCCATGATCACGACACCGAGCGGCTCCGACTCGCTCGCCAGGGCGAACACGTGGGCCGATTCCAGCTCGCCGCGGACGGCCTCCTCCGCGATCGCGCCGGGCAGCTTGACCGCGTCGCCCAGTCCGAGCTCGGACACGATGGCTTCGAGGTCGCGGCGGTATTGGCCGGTCCCGGAGTCGGCGTCCTCGCCGGCGACCACGAGCCGGGCGTCGAGCCCGCGGGCCCGCAACCGGCCGACGGCCCGGATCAGGACGTCATGCCCCTTGCACGGGTGCAGCCGGCCGCAGGTGAAGATGCGGAGTGGCCCCCCCGAGTCGGCCGGGCGGTACGGAGTCGTGCGCCGGAACTTCTCCAAATCTACTCCCATCGGTGCCACGTACGCCGGCGGCAGGTCCGGGCCGATCTCGCGCTTCACTTCGTCGAGGAGTTGCTGCGTAATCACAATGGCGAACCGGGCATGTCGCCATTTTTGCCGTTGCAGCGGGCCGTGAACCGCGAGCGGGTTGTGCAGCGTAAGGGAATAACCCGGCCCGCCGAGGCGCTGGGCGAACGCAGCCAACAGCGCCGATTGTCCGCACGAGTGGATGTGGATGTGCGTGACCCCGCGCTTCCGGCAGTAGCCGGCCAGGTGGGCGGCGCAGACGATCAGCCCCAAGTGTCTGAGCCTGTCCTTCGCGGAGCCGCCCAGCCCGAGCCAATACGCGACGGCCCGCAAGATTCCGGCCGGCCGGGCGAAGAGTGAAATGACGCTGGAGGCCGGCGGCGGGAAGACGTAATGGGTGGCCGCGGCGGCCCGGTCGCGGAACTCGTGCGGGCAGGCGTCGGCCGGGGGCTTGCGGGTGGACAGGAAGACCGGCTCGACCCCGCGGCGGCCGAGCTGCTCGCACTCCCGCCAGAAAAAGACGTGCGTCTGCCGGGGGAACTCCGGCACCAGGTACCCGAGGCGGAACGGCTCAGACATCGGACGGACAGTGTAAGCGCCCGGGCCGGCGGCGGCGACCCGGGGTCATCGCCGAAACACGCGCGCGTCCACGTCCAGCGGCTCCGGCCCGGAAACGGCTAGGCGGACGAATTCCGCGTGCGCCGGGTTGAGCAGGTAGTTGTGTTCCATCGCCAGCACCGCGCTCGGGACGCGCAGCGCCGCGGAAGACCCGCGGGCCACCCACGCGTCGCCGAGCGCCCGCACGGCCGGCGGGGCCGGGAACTCTCTCCAGTCGGCCGGCAGGGCGGCTGTCGGCAGCTCTTCGATGACGGTCTCGGGCAGCTCGACGGCGAACGTGACGTAGCTGGAAAGGAGGACGTTGGTCTGGAGGTGAACGAGGATCTCCAGGACGGACAAGGAAAGGGACTCGGACACGTAGACGACCCGGACGCCCGGGCTGTTCCACCGCCCGCCATAGAGCCGGGCGCCCTCGCCGTCGAAGGCGGTGGCCGCGTACTTGGCCTTCACCACTCGGTAGGCCCGGACCGTCACGACGGGATCCCATGCTCGAGCCGGCCGATGAGGGCCTCGACTTCGCGGGCCCCGAGGTCGGTCACTGCGACGTCGAGCGGGACCGCCCCGGCGAGGGCCGGTTGAGGCGTCGTCAGCCAACGGCGGGCCTGACTTTCGTCTCCGTCGAAGAGGGCGACGGCCTGGGCGTACAACCGGGCCGCCCGGACCAGCCGGTCCGACTCATCTGGCCGCAGCCGCCGCTCCCCCTTCCGCCGGGCCAGGGTCCGGCGTGAGAGTTGGACCAACGCGGCCACGCCGGCGGCCGGAAGGCCGCTGTTGCGGAGGAACGCCGTCCACGCAGCGAACGGCAGGCCGACGGCGATCCGGCGTAGGAGTCCGCCGGTGTCAAAGGTGTCCAGCCCGAGGGCAGCGACGTACCCGTGACTGCCCCCCGTGCGGGACGCCTCGTACCATTGGGATCCTCGCGACTTGCGCGCGGTCGTCGTGGCCATGTCGTCCTCCAGGCGAGCCATTTGACACTATTGTAAATGCCAGTTGGCAATCAGGCCATGCGTGAGTTGACAACCGGTCCCGGGTGCGGTTAGCCTGGGTATTCCCTCATTCCTCGGATGGATTCAAGGAGGCGCCCCATGATCGACGAGCGGACCGTCCTCCTCACACTCGGCGGCACCCTGGCCCTCGGGGTCCTGGTCATCGCCTACCTGCAAGAGCCGCTCCGCCGCGTGCTGTTCGACATCTGCCGCAAGCGGGACCACGCCCGGTTCTGGGCGTCGTGCGCCAATGTCCTGATTCTCGCCATCCCGGTCGCCGTCGAGCTACTGCTGATCGACATCCGCCCGTGGAGCGAGTCGAACCTGTTCTGGATTCTGCACCAGGTCAAGTGGGCGGTCCTCGGGCTCGTGGTGGCAGTCATTGTGGTCGCGGTCGGGGTGATGATGCTCGGCCGCTCCGCGTCGGTGCCGGTGTGGGTGAACCCGCAAGACATGGACGACCTGAATCGACTGCTGTCGCGGGTGCAAGAGGTGCGGGCCCGGGAATTGGCGGAGCGGGGAGAAGCGACCCGCGCGGATTTCTGATATTACTTTTCGGGCCGCGGCATCCACTCCTCCATCTTTGCCTCCAGCCCCTCAAAGAACGCACTCCGCGGCAGCGCCTCGTCACAGCCCGCCGCCCGTGCTGCCTTGAGCCGGGCCGCGTCCACGTGTGACCCGAAACCGATTACTTTTTTCACACCACCCGCTCTTAGCGCCGCGACCACTTCGGCGATGTCCAGTCCGACGTTGTGCAGGTCGAGCAGCGTCAGCACTGGGCCCTTGTTCAGCGCCGCAACCAGTGCCGTCGAGTCTCGACATTGGATCACGTCGAAGTCGGCCGCGCGGCCGTGGCCGGCGATTCGGCTGGCGTCGAGCAGGTCGTCGCTCAGGACCAGGCACAGGGGCATCGTCAGAACCTCGGCGCCGGGCGGGTGTCGCTAGAATGGATGATAACCCGACGGGGCCCGACCGTGCCGCGATTCCGACCGCACGAGCACCTGCGCCGACCGGCCGACTTCCAGGCCGTCTACGATCGCCGCCGGTCGGCCGCCGACGGGACGCTCGTCGTCTACGCCCGCGAGAACGGGCTGCCCCACTCCCGGGTCGGACTGTCGGTGTCGCGGAAGTTCGGCACGGCCGTCCGCCGCAATCGCATCCGCCGGCTGCTCCGCGAGGCGTACCGGCTCACCAAGGAGGAGCTGCCCACCGGGTACGACTTCGTCCTCATCCCGCGCCCGCTCGACGAGTATGCGCTCGACGCCGTGCGCGGGTCGTTGGCGAAGCTGGCGCGGCAGGCGGTGCGGAAGATCGTCAAGGACGCCGAGGCCGCGAACCCGGCGGAGGGCCCGCCGTGATCGGCCGACTCGTGTCCGCCGCGGTCATCGGGCTGGTGCGGCTGTACCAGAGGCTCATCCGGCCGCTGTTGCCCCCGAGTTGCATCTACCAGCCGGGGTGCAGCGAGTACATGATCCTGGCGATCCAGAAGTATGGCCCGTGGCGCGGGGTGCCGAAGGGCATCTGGCGCGTCTGCCGGTGCCACCCATTTAACCCGGGGGGGTATGACCCGCCGTGAGCGGTGAGCAGTGAGCAGTCAGCAGTGATCCTGCTCACTCCTGACTGCTGACTGCTGACTGCTCACTGCTCACTACTCAGATCGCCTCCGGCCCGCGCTCTCCCGTGCGGATCCGGATCACTTCCTCCAGCGGCAGGATGAAAATCTTCCCGTCCCCGATCCGGCCCTCCGGGCCGGTCCGGCCCGCGGCCATGATGGCGTTGACAGTCGGCTCGACGAAGTCCTCGTTGACCGCGATCTGGAGCTGCACCTTGCGGACGAGGTTGACCGTCAGCTCGTGTCCCCGAAACGCCTCTGACTGCCCCTTCTGCCGGCCAAACCCGTAGACGTCGACGACGGTCAGGCGGAACACCTCGACCTGGTTAAGTGCCTCCTTGACGGCTTCGAGCTTGGCCGGCTGGATGATGGCAAGGATGAGCTTCATGGCGGTTTTCCATAGAGCACGCGTCGCGCGTGCTTGCGGGTCGGAGCACGCGCGACGCGTGCTCTACGAAAAAGGCAGGGCCCGCCGGGATCGGCGGGCCCTGCTCAATATCCGACTGGCTAGCCCCTTCAGTCGAGCAGCAGGCTCGGCTCCCAACCGACGCGCTCGGCGCTCGCCCGCAGCTTCTCGAGCGCCCGGTTCTGGATCTGGCGGACCCGCTCCTTGCTGATCCGGAGCAGGTGGCCGATCTGCCGCAGGCTGTGCGTGCCGCTGCCGGTCAGGCCGAACCGCAGGTCGAGAACTTTCTTCTCCCGGGGTCGCAGGTTTTCCATCAGGAACCCCAACGCCTCCTGCCGCTCGTTGTTAGTCTGAGTAGTGGAGCTGGTGTTGTCCGGCATCGCCTCGGTCAGCTTGAAGTCGCTGTCGTCGTCGAGGACCGCGTTCAAGGAGACGGGGGTGCGGGTGGCGGTCTGCAGGTGGGTCAGATGTTCCAGCGAGCTGCCGGTCCGAGAGGCCAGCTCCTGCGGGCTCGGCAGATGTTTACCGCCGTGCGCCAGCGCTTCGCTCTCTTGCTGAAGCAACCCCAGTTCTTGCAGGTGGTGCGGGCTGAGGGACACCAGGTGGCTCTGCCGGGCGACCGCGATCTGGAGCGTCTGCCGGATCCACCAGGTGGCGTAGGTCGCCAGCCGGGTGCCGTGGCTGACGTCGAACCGGTCGATCGCCTGCATGAGACCGCAGACGGCCTCCTGGAGCAGGTCACTGTAGCTCAGGGCGTGGTGCCGGAACCGCTTGGCGACGTGGGCCGCCAGGCGGATGTTGGCCGACGCCAGCCGGTGCTTGAAGTGCACGTACTTGTCGTGCAGCCGGCGGATGGCCGGGGACTCGTGGCAGGAGTCCTCCGTGCAGAATTCGCGGATGAACTGGGCCATCGGCCACGGCTCGAACGGGGGCCGGTTGGCGCGCAGGTTGGGGTACTGCCGCAACAGGATCCGGACCAGTTCGCTCTTGCAGTCCCAGAAGCTGGAAAGGAGCTCGCGCTCTTCCTCCGGGGTCAAGAGGTCCGATGAGAACGTGGTGAGGGTGGGGGTGTCGGTCGTGGTCTCCGCGACGACAGACGCCCGCTTCTTCCTCGCTGACTTCATGGCAACCCTTCCCCGAAAGGGATCGATCAACCCGTTGCGGCGGCGGAGGGGAGAATGGATTGCGCCGGGCGCTCCTGCCCGCGCATCCACTGACCGGGCGGCCCGGACGCTCCGAGCGCCGGACGAAGGCCCGTCGACCCGCGAGCCGTGAGGGCGGCCCGGGGCCGAGACAACACCTCCTTGTGTTGATTGGCGGCCGGCTCCACTCCATGCCGACCCGTCGGCCTACTCCCCGTCAAAGACATCTGATTGTAATAAGGCGATGGTAGGGTCGCAAGCCTTCGGGCTCAAAAATGGCCGAAAAAACACCGCCCCTTTCCGGGGCGGCGTGACTGCTACCGCTGGTATGACCTTAATCCTTTCACAGACAATGATTTCAGGTCTCCCTACAATATATGGCCCAAGGCAAGTCTTGACGGTTCCCCCGGGTGTCCGGTTCCCACGTGCCCTCTTCACCTCTCTACTCAGCGGTTAGGTGGACCTAACCCATCCAACATCTGCTCGGACCTCAATTTCCACCCTTTTTTTGAGAACTCTGCCAGGGCAGGAAATATGAGTTATGTTTGCCGTAACGGATACGCCACGACTGCCGGCCCGGCTCCGCGCCGCGCGGGCCACACAAGGACGGGTGCCTGACCGTGGGTCGCTTTAAATGCTCGGTGTTGTTCGTTGACGATGAGCCCGCCCTCGCCCAGCTGGCACGAGGCCTCCTGTCCGGGGACTACGACCTCCGCTGCGCCGAAAGCGCCGAGGAGGCCCAGCTGCTCCTCGCCCGGCACGACATCGACATCGTTATTTCCGACCAACAGCTCCCCGGCCTCCAGGGCATCCCCTTCCTGGAGTGGTGCCGCGAGCACTCGGTGCGCACCGTCCGCATCCTGATGACCGGCGTCTACTCGATGGAGGAGGCAGTCGAGGCCATCAACTCCGGCCTGGCCCAGCGATTCTTGTTCAAGCCGTGGCGGCCGGAACAGCTGGTCAACTTGGTCCGCAACTCCGCCCGCACCTTCCTCCTCGAGCGCAGCCACGAGAACCTTCTCGACGAACTCCGCAAGCTGAACCTGGAGCTGGAGCAGCGCGTGGCCGACCGGACTCGGGAACTGGAGCACACCAACCGCCAACTGGAGCAGCGCAACACCATGCTCCAGAAGATGGCCTTGACTGATGTCCTGACCGGCCTGCCGAACCGCCGGGCGATGGACCGGCTCGCCAAGACGGAGGTGTTGCGGCGCGCTCGTACCCCGTCTCCGTTGGCCGTCGGCCTGGTGGACGCAGACTACTTCAAGAACATCAACACCCGCTACCTGCTCCCCGGTGGCGACCACGTCCTGACGTGGCTCGCCGAGACGCTGGTCAACTCGGTCCGGACCATCGACACGGTCGGCCGCGTGGGCGGGGAAGAGTTCATGATCGTGGCCCCGGACACCGGGTACGAGGGCGCCCTGATCCTGGCCGAGCGGGTCCGGCGGACGGTGGAGATCAGCGAGACCGAGTTCAACGGCGAGCCGATCCGGCTGACGGTCAGCGTCGGCATGGTAGTGGCGGAGAAGGACACTCTGGTCGGGTTCGACCAGATGCGGCACGCGGCCTCGGCAGCCCTCGGGGAGGCCAAGGACGGCGGCCGGAACAAGTGCGTGGTCAAGCAGCTCACCAGCCTGGACGGGCCGTCATCGTTCTGACCGCGGCTGGCGCTATAATAAGGGAATACGAGGCGGGCTCGGGGATCATCTCCCCGGGCTTGTTTCGTTTCCGGAGTGTCGGTGGTGTACGGCTTCCTCGCCGATCTGATGGTCGCCATTCACGTCGGCTACGTCGGCTACGTGGTGCTCGGCCAGCTCGTCATCTGGGCCGGGTGGGCGTTCGGCCGGCAGTTCGTGCGCAACTTCTGGTTCCGGGCCACGCACCTGCTGGCCATTGGGGTCGTCGCCTACGAGGAGGTGATGCACATCCGCTGCCCGCTCACCGTCTGGGAGGAGCACTTCCGCGAGCTGGCCGGCCAGCCGACGACCGGCGAGACGTTTCTCGGCCGGCTGATGCACTCGATCATCTTCTACGACTTCGAGCCGTGGGTCTTCACGGTCATCTACATGAGCACTCTGGCGTTCGTTGTGCTGACGCTGGTATTCTGCCCGCCGCGGTGGCCGTTCCGGCACCGCCGGGACGAGAGCTCGACCCCGGCCGTGTCGCCCCGGGCGATCTGACGCCCGGTCGGTCCTTGAGCTCACCTTTCTGTTTTTTCACCTTGTCTTTCATTTCTTCAAGATTAATAATATTCAAGACGAACTACATATTGTTGAAGACGACGAGGGCGAGGGATGACGGAGCGGCCCGAGCTGCCGGCGTGGCTGGCGGCCTTGGACGACGAGGACAGGCAGTTCCTCAAGCGGTTTCTCCTGGCGTCCGGGTCGCTGAAGGACCTGGCCGCCCAGTACGGGATCTCCTACCCGACGGTCCGGGCCCGGCTTGACCGGCTGATCGCCAAGGCCCGGGCCGCCGAGGACCCCAAGGCGGCCGACACCTTCGAGCGGAAGCTGCGCGTTCTCACCGCGGACGGGACGGTCTCCGTGGCGGCCGCGAAGGAGCTGCTGGCCGCCCACCGGGCGTCCCTCAAGAAGGGGAGCGAGTCATGAGCGAGCCGTGGTACGACCCGAACATGTGGAGCTGGGTCCCCGGGACGGCCGTCGGGGTCGCCGGGGGGCTGTGGGGCAGCTTACTTGGGACGCTGGCCCCACGCGGGAAGGGGAAGGGACTGATCCGGGCCAGCTACGTCGTGCTGATGGTGTCCGGGATCGCCCTGCTCGCGGCCGGAGCGTATGCCGCGGCGACCGGCCAGCCGTGGGGCATCTGGTACGGCCTGCTGCTGCCGGGGATCATCACGCTGGCGGTCGTGGGCCCACTCGGGTGGGTAGCCGGGCGGGCGTACCGGCACGCAGAGGAGCGGAAGATGCGGGCCCAGGAGTTCGAGGGGTAAGTGGCCGGGCCCGCCGGTCCGTCGGCGGGCCCCGGCGTCGGGGAGGTCGCGCCTTCTCAGTCGCCCTACTTCTTGGGCAGAGGCGGCGGAGGCACCAGTCCGCCACCTGGCGGTGCCGGCCCCACGGGGGCGACGCGAACTCCGCCACCACCCTGGAATCTGAACATGCCCACGGCGCCCGCGGGCCCATTGGACGTCCCCGCCCGCACCCACGCCCCGGCTTCGGGGCGCTTGCCCACGAGCCAGGCCCAGGTCGCTTGCTGCTCTTTGGTCAAGAGCTTCAGGCAATCCGCGGTGAACTTCTCGCCTAGCTCGGCCAGCGCCTTGTCCCCGTCCGCCCTGTCCCCGTCCGCCCCGTCCACCAACGCGGTCTTCACCTGGTTCGCGTACTCCGGCTCGTACCGGACGATCACCTCCTCGACCTTCGCCTCCTGCTCGGCCGTCAGCCCCAGGGCGCGGACGACCCGCCGGTCGACGAACGCGTGCGGCCCTTTGAGGTGAAGTTCAAGCTGGCGGACGCGGATGAGCTGTTCCGCCTTCAGGGCCGCGGCCAGCTTCTCCGTGTCGTACTTGATCGGCGGCGGCGGGGTCATTCGGACGGCCGCGCCCCCAGGCCCCGCGACCTTGCGCATCGCGCCCTGGACCGCCTCCCTGTATTCGTCCCGGGCGGCCTTGATCACGTCGGCGATCGCCTGCCGCTGGTCCGGGGTGCACTTCAGGTCGGTCAACACCTCGTCCTGCTCCAGCAGGGCGACGTTGATCGGCCGGGCCGTCTTGAGGGCCGCGGTCAGGTCGTCGCCCGCGGGGCGTGACTTGGTCGCCGGGGCCGCGACCGTCGGTTCGGTCCGCAGACCGAATCCGAACCCAAGGGCGGCGACGCCCGCGAGCAGCACCGCGGTGACCTTGGTCAGCTTGGTGAGCAACATGTCCGTGATAACCTCCTCGGCGGCCGCCACCGCACCGGCGGGGACGGCTGCGTGAGACCCAGCCGCGAACCGGGTCGCGGCGTT
>DATFWZ010000210.1:0-9144 GCA_035258765.1 Gemmataceae bacterium | reverse complement strand
ATCGGAACCCGTGCCTGCGCCAGCACGTCAGCCGACATCGGCGCGACGCCCGTGCCGACGGCGAGGTGAGTCGGATCGAGGACCTGGACCGGACCGACAGGAAGAGCCGGCCCTTCGGCTCGAATCCGGGCCATCATTTCTTCGTACGGATCGTAGAGGAGGGTCTGCTGCGGGACCTCCGTGTCCCTTGATTCAAAAAAATCGGGCCCTCGTCCCACCCGGCCCCCGCCGGGTGGCCCTCCGGGTTCTCTGTTTTGTCTGTTGCCGCCGAAGCGTGGGCCGAATCCGCCTCCGCCGGGGCCGCCACCCCCGCCGCCGAACCGGGGGCCGCCGAACCCGCCGGGCCGCTGCTGGCTCGTCGGCGTCCGGCCCTGGATTGCGTCGATCACATCCTGGACCAGCGTCGGGTCGATGCCCCCGGTGGGCACCAGTTGCACGACCTTGGTCGAGTTCTTCGCCTTCTCCTCAAGTGTCTTGACGATCTCCTCGATTTCCTTGGTCATCAGCTCGGTGGCCGTGCCGACAATAGTGTTCGTCCGGTCGTCGGCCGCGATCGTGAGCGTTACCTGCTTGGGCCGGCCCATGGCGTCGAGCGGCTGCTGGCGGCCGCCGAACGCCCCAGCCCCGAACGGCCCGAGGAAGCCGCCGCCGAAGCCGTTGAAGGGCGTCTGGCTGGCCGCCTGGTTGGTGCTCTCGCGGTAAACCGTCTGGATGATGTTCACCACCTCGGTGGCGACCGCGTATTGCAATGGGCCGATGAAGAACGGCTTGACGACCGCCTTGGAGTTGCCGGGGCCGGCGTCGATCACCGTCTTGAGCATGTTCTCGATGGTGATCAGGTCCAGCGTGTTGGCGCGGACGAGGAGCGAGTTGCTCGACTGCTCGGCGACGACGCGAACTCGCGGCTTCTCGGGCGTCGTGCTCTCTTGCCCGCGCCCGCCGCCGAACGGCCCGCCGCCGCCAATCCCGAATGGGGTGAACTGGAACGGGTTCTGATTGCGGTTCTGCTGCTGCGGCGGGTTGAACCACTCGTTAATGACCCGGGCCGCCTCGGTCGCGTTCGCGTTCTCAAGACGGAAGACTTTCCAGCTCTCACCCTTACCCTTCACAATCAACTGGGCAATTTCATGGGCCACGGCCACGGCCTTCGGGTCGTCGCCAGTGATGATCAACCGGTCGCCGATGGCCGTGATGACGACCGGTGCGCCGACCGGCTTCGACTTCGCCGCCGGGTCCACGAGCTGGCCGCCGCCCATGGCCAGCATCCGCGACGTGTCGAGGTCGCGAACGCCGAGTCCGTAGCCCTTCATGGCCCCGCGCTCGACGCCGCCCTTCTTCTCCCCCGGCGCTTCTGACTTGGGGATCTCCTTCGGCGGCGGCGGGGTCTTCACCGGCGGCGGCACGGCTGACCCTTCAGGCCGGAGCACTTTCGAGGGCTGCCCCATCCCTTCCAGGATCATCCGGACCGCCTCGGCCAGGTCGCCGGCGCTGCCGTCCTTCAGGTTGATGATGCGCGTGTTGCCGCCGCCGGGGATCCCGGGGCCGGCATCACTCGTGACACCGATCCCCTTGCTCAGAACCAGCTCGACATCCCGGACCTGCTCTGGCTTGCCGCGGACGACGACGCCGGTTCCATTCGGGTGGGCGCCGATGTATGGCCCCCCCTTCTCCTGTGCCGGGAACATCGCCTTGAGCATGGTGACCGCGTCGCCCACATCCATACCGGTAATTTCGATGGTCTTGGACGTCTCGTTGGCGGCCTTATTCCCCTTGCCAATCAACTCGGCGATTTCGAGGTGTTCGGCCGCGGTGGCGTACACCATGAGCTGGTTGGCCGTGACGGCCGTGACGCGGACGATCTGCGACCCGCGGGTAGCGTCGCGGATCACCTGGGCCATGGCGTCGGCCGAGCCAGCCGGGACCGGGTAAGTCTCGAAGCTCGGCCCCGTGGGCAGCTCTTTGGCGCCCGGGGCCGGGGCGACGTCGAACTTCTGCAGGAACGCCTTGGCCTGGGCCACCTTCTCGGCGGGGCCGTTGACGTAAACGGTATTCGATGTCTCGTCGGCGACGATGTTGGTCGGCTTGCCGGCGCTGCGGGTGAAGCCGCCGCGGGTGCGGCCCGGGCCGCCGCGGCCGCCGCCGTCGAGCGACCGCGGGTCGAACCCGCCGCCCGGGAACTGGCCGCCCCCGCCAGGGAACTGGAACGGGAGCCCGCCCGGGAACCCGCCGCCCAACGCGGGCTGGAATCCTCCAGGGCCGAAGCCGCTGAACCCGCCGGCTTGCATTCGCGGGTCCGGCGACTCCGGGGTGCCGATCAGCGATCGCAGGTGCTGGGCCGCGATCCGGGCGAGGACGTACTTGCACTTGTGCGCGAGTTGCTCGGCGCCCCGGCCGTCCTCGGTTTCGCTGGCCTTCAGGTCGGCCACGATCCGCCGCAAGTTGCCGGCGATGTCGGTCATGAGCAGGGCGTTCTGGCCGTCCAGTGCCACGACCTCGCCGATCTTGCTCATCATCCGCCGGACGTCGGAGACCTGCTCCTCGGCGTTCAGGGCGGTCAGCTTGAGGACGGTCTGCACCGGGTCGCGGGCGCCGAGCGACGGCAGCTCGTCGATTGACACGCGTCGGATCAGGTGGGCGTCGATCGGCTGGTCTGCCGGCCAGAGGCGGATCGTCGCCTCGCCCCGGACGATGACGAAGTTCTTGGTGAGCAGGGATTCGTTGAGAATGTCCGTGATCTCGGGCAGCGTGTACTGCTTCGGCAGCCCGGTCTTTAGGTCCTTGGGCGGGGTGAACTGGAAGGTCCCGTCCGGCGGCTTCTCGGTCCCGGCGAACGCGAGTCCGATCTCGTTCGAATACCACTGGATCACCTCCTTCCAGGGCTTGTCGCCCATGGTGAAGGCAATCAGCCGTTCCTTCTTCGGGGCCGGGGCTTTGTCTCCCTTCGAATCGCTGGTGGGGCTGTCGAGCTTGGGCGGGTCGGGGAGTTTCGGGAGCTCGATCTTGGGCGCGTCCTTGGGGAGCTGGACTTCGGGCGGGTCGGCGGCCGACGCGATGCCGCCCGCGATGCCAGTGGCCAGCGCCGCCCCGAGGAACGACCGGACCCAGCGCTGCGGCCAGAAGTACTTCCAAGGTGTGTTGGACATGTGCGGGCACTCCCCCCGTCAGGGTGGCGTCGGTCCCCATGACCGCGCGCGGACGCTTGGAACTGCGGGCCGGTCCCCGGCCGGTATTATCGGTACATTCGGCACGACCCGTTCTAATAGTTCAGACTAATCGCGGGGGACTCAGAGTGCGCTCATGTTTTGGGAAAGTGAGAGAATTGCGGCCACGGCCGGGTGCCGGCAAAGTCGTGACCAACCCCTCACTTATCCTCGCTCCCCTCGTCCTCCGTCCGCATGGCCGTCCGGGCCGGCTCGCGGGGCGTCGGCGAGGCGGACGCCGGCACCGCCCGCGGGCCGTAAATTTCCTTCCACGCTGCCTCCTTGGACAACGGCGTCGGCGGGAGTGGGCCCCCTTCCTTCCGCCAAGGTCCCTCCTTGGCCGCCCGGGTGTCGAGCGTCTGGAGGACCGTCACCTTGTACATCTTCCCGTCCGGGACGGCGAGGACGGCCCCCGGCCCGCCGCCGAAGAGCGCCAAGGTGGACGGCTTGGGCTTCGGCGCCCACTCGTCCGCGTCCACCTTCTCGATGATCACGGCGAGATCGGAGGTGATCCGCCAGACCCGCCAATTCCGCAGGTTTTGACCCTCCTCGCTCCCGTAGAACAGGTCGCGGCCGTTGCTCTTGTCTTTGTACCCGGGTACCGTCTTCCACTTGCCGTTCAGCTCGTACTCGCCTTTGACCTCGACGACTCCCTGGGGCGACTGGGTCACCGTGTAGTTATTGTTGTCGAGCTTGTCCCGGAACACCGCCGTGAGCGAGCCGTCTTCCCTTCCGACCACGGAGGTCAAAGTGACGAACCGGGAGTGGTCATCGTCGCCTCGCGGCCCCTCCGGCTCCCGCGACGGGCCGAAGAAGATGTTCCGGCCGGCGATGGCCAGGTACTCGCGGAGCGTCTCGGCCAGGATCCCGGCCGGGGCGACCGGCGACCCCCGGCCCTCCGTCACTGCCTTCATGTTGACCCCGGTGTACGCGGCCGCCCCGCTTACAAGGGCGAACTCCCGGATCACCGGCAGCAGCGTCGGTCGGGGCGGGGCGTTGTCCAGCACCAGGGCCTCGATCTTCAGGGTCACGTCCAGCTCGTTCTGGCCCCGCGATCGGGCGTCCGAGGGTCGCTGGATGTTGATGTTTTTGATCTGATGCAGCAGCGGCTGCTGGTAGAAGTGCTGCATGAAGTCCACCAGGTGGTACAGCTCCGCCTTGAACGTGACGTCGTAAGTCAGCTTGGTGTAGGCCGGCTTCTTGGGGCCGATGGTCGGGGAAGACTTGTTCTCCGGGTCCTGCATGGTGACCTTGAGGCCGGAGCTCTGCGGCGTCACGTCGGCCCGCCGGAACAGGCCCTCGAGCAGGGTCCCGTACTGGGTCCGCGACACGCCGACGTCGGCCGGCAGGCTCTGCTGCCGGGCGGCCTCGAACCTCCGCTTCTGGGCCTGAATCTCGAGCACCTGGATTTCCAGGTTGGCGATCTCGTCGCGCTTCGTCTGGATCTGCTTGCCCTTCTCGAAGAGAGGGCCGATGACGAACTGATAGGCGACGAACCCCACCCCGAACACGCCGAGCGTGCCGACCAGGGCCACGGCCAGATTACGTTCCCGCGTGGTCATTGCCCCGGCCCTCCGGCGAACCCGCCCGGAAACCCGCCGCCGCCCATGCCGCCGGGGAAGCCGCCGCCCATGCCGCCCGGGAACCCGCCGTCCGCCCCGTCACCGCGGTTGCGCACCGGCTTGGACGGGATGGTCGCGGTCAGCTTGCGGACGTACTCGCTCGGCCCGCGCTTCTCCAGGTCGGCGCGCAGCTCGTACGACTGTCCGAACCTGCCGAAGCCGATCCCGCCGGCGCCGCCCTTGATGTCCCGGCGAATGTTGTGGTACTTCTTGTCCGCGGCGATGGCTGACTGCAGTGAGTCCATCAGCCGCCCGTCCTCGGTCTGAATCTTGAGGGTCAGCCGGGCCACGTACTTCACCTTGGCGTTCTTCGGGACCGGCAGCGGGTCGGCCCGGAACTGCTCCAGCCGCATCCGGGTGATGTCCGGCACCCGGGCGGCCAGGTCGTACATCTCGTCCAGGTAGTTGATCCGGGTGTCGTCCCACTCCTTGAGTGCCTTGATCCGCTTCTCGTCCTCCTCCATATCCTTGAGCGTCCTCTCCAGCTCGTTCTTCTCCTTGACCAGCTTGGCGAACTCGGCCTGCTTCTGCATGACCCGGTAGTAGCCCAACCCGAGGCCGCCAACGATGAGCAGGAGGGCGAGTGCCAGGCCGCTCGTGAGCAGCCGCTTCTTGTATGACGTCGCGACGATCGGCTGCCGGGGGGACAGGAAGTCGATCGGCAGCGGCGTGGACCCGGCTTTCAGTTGCAACAGGCCGACCAGCGGGGCGAACAGCCCGCGGTCGTCCGGCTGAGTGTCGTGCTCGACACCGGCCAGCGGATCGAAGGCCTGGACGGCGACGGTCAGCCCGGCCCGGATGCGGCCGCTCCACCCGCCGCCCGGGCCGGCCGCCTCGGCGACGTACAAGGCCTCGACCGGCTGCTGCGGACTCTGCCCGTTGAACACGGCCAGGTTGCGGCGGAGCTCGCCGAGCAGCATCGGCTCGGAGTTGAGCGCCGTCGCGGACACGGCCCGGGAGAAGACCACCTGGCCGTCGCGGGCAATGACAAGCTCGCCCCACCGCTCCCCGCGGGTCAGGATGGCGACCGACGCCCGCCGCGCCTCCGGGGCAGTGACGTCCCCAGATTTGATCGCCCGCTCCAGGGCGGCCAGGGTACCGAGCGGCCGCGGGGTGACCCCGACCAGCTTCAGCCCGGCGGCCTGGCAGAACGTCTTGTACGCCCCGAGGACATCCTTGCGGATGCTGACGGTGACGGCCCGGACCTGGCCGTCGGGCTCGGCCCGGTCGAGCGGGTAATAGTCGAGGGCGACCGAGTCGGCCGCCTCGGTCATGTCCTTGGACGCCTGGAACCGGACGACCGCCGGCTCCTCGGCGGGGGACACCTTGGGGATCTTAACGTCCTTGAGGATTACGCGGTCGCGGCCGACCGCGGCCACGGCCGGGCCGGCGGCGATGCCGGCGCTCCGGAGCGACTCGCGAAGCGACCTGCCCAGCTCGGCGGCGTTGGCCGCGGTCAGGGCCTCGCCCAGACGGACGGTGACGGCCGAGTCCAGGCGGACCTGGCCGCCCCGGATCGTGCCCGCGGCGACATGGACCAACCCATGGTCGGCGTCGATGGCCAGGAAACGGGACAAACGAGACCCCCTCTGTTGCTAAAGCCGATTCACGGTCAGCGGTTCAAATTCCTCGGGTCGATCGAGCGCCCGAGCTCGGTCAGGTCGCGGTAGTAGACGACCCGCGGCTTGCCCTGGTTCGTATCGATCACCGCCTCCACGCGGGCGACGGGCCCGCCCTCGTCGAAGTAGCCAATGGATTGAACCCGGTACACCTGCGTGCGGGCCGTGATGTACCGCTCCAGCCCCTGGAGCTTTTGCAAGGTCAGCGTGTTGTCCGCGAGCAGCCAGGCGACAGTCGCGAACTGGGCGTCCGGGCCCTCGCCGTTCACGTACTGCGGCCGCTTGGCCACGATCGAGTCCACGTCGGCTTCCGTCAGCCCGGGCAGGGCCATGAGGACTTCGCGCGGGGCGGTGTTGACGTTGACGCGGGCTGGCAGCTCGAGTCCCTGCTGGGTGGTCGTTTTGTCGAGCAGTTTGCCAAGCAGGTCCGCCTGTTGCGACTGGTTGGCCAGCGGGGACTGGAACCGGATCGACACCTGGGCCGTCTGGCCGCCACCCCCGCCCCCGCGACCGCCGCCACCCCCGCCACCTCCAGGTCCGCCACCTCCGCCGCCTTGTCCGCCGCCTCCACCGCCGCCCTGCTGTTGTTGCTGGATCGTGACAGTCGCGTTGACCAGCGAAAAGAGAGAGGAGACCCGCTGCCGGGGCTGTTGGTTCGAGCCGATCGCTTGCTGCACCAATTGCTGGAGCTGGGCCGGGCTGCCGTTAGTGACGAGCCGGATCGCCGCGCCGCCGCCGGCCCCACCCCCGGCTCCACCGCCACCGCCCGGGGTGTTGGTGGATCCGGTGCCGAAGAGGCGATAGGCCAGGATGAATGTGGTCAGCTCCGGGCCGACCGCGTTGGTCAAGTCGGTCTGGAGCTGGGTCAGGTTGTTCCCATTCAGGTTGATCCGGGGGTTGCCGTCGGCATCGACATTCCGCTCGCGGCTGTACACGGTCAGGTAGGCCGCCCACCCGGGGTTGAATCCCGTCCCGTCGTCCTCGCCCGCGTCGAGCTTGCCGTTCCGGTTCCGGTCCGTCCCGTACAGGAGCGACGGCGTCACGCCCTTGACCAGGAGGAGCTCCTCGATCGTGTCGAGCGGGGCGTTCTTGCACTGGTACGGCGTCGAGAGGCCCGCGTAGTACTCGCTCTCGGCCCCGCCCGGGTTCGGCTCCTCGTCGGGGTCGACCCAATCGACAATCGACCAGGCGATATCGTCGGTCATGTCGGGCAGCTTCATCAGGGCGTCGTGCAGCACCTTCCCGGACGAGTCGAGGGCCATGAGGGCGTTGATGTTCAGCTTGCCCGCTTCGTCGGTCAGCCCGAACCGGAGCGGGACCGACCCGCCGGAGCTGTCCTGCGACAAATCGAGGGCGACGAGTGAGAATCGCCCCTGCCCGCGGGAGGACGGCCCTTCCTTCACGAGCACCGCCTGGAACTTGGCCGCGTTGTCGTACGGGTTGCTGTTGAGGCCCCCCTCGAACGTGTCCTTGTCGGCCGTCATGGCGATGGCGACGGCGATCCCGGAGTCCGCGAGGGCCTTGGCCTCCGCCGTCTTGCGGATGCGCTCGGTGGCCATCACCTCGGCGTCCATGAGCGCGCTGTACTGGTACGCGGCCAGCGACAGGACCGTGATGACCATGAGCACGGCGACGATGACGAACCCGCCCCGCCGCGGGGCGGAGGTGCGAAGGCCGGTCGTCGTCGTCCGTAGAAGCATTGAGGTCTTCCACAACCGGGCCGGTTGTGGCTATGCGGTCATTGCTGGGGCGCTGTTGTCGTGTCCGGTGCCGCCGGGCCGGGGGCCGCGGGCAGGACGATCGTGTGCCGGAACTCTTTCTCCACCACCTCGCCCGGGCTCGACCCGGGCATCTTGAGCCAGAAATGGACGCGAATCGCCATTGGCGGGCCCCGCAGCGTCTGACCGTCCGCGTTCGTCTGCCGGCCGTCCCAGGTCTCCTGCCAGGCGCTCCCGTCCCAGTACTCGAACACCAGGTTGGTGACCTCTTCCGCGATCACGTAGTCGCGCTCTTCCTTGCCGTCCTCGAAGTCCGGGTCGGTGGAGTTCCGCAGCCGGTCGGACGTGACCCACGGGATCTCCTGCCGAGCCATCCCCCAGTCGGTCAGCCAGTAGGTCACGCGGCGGATGTCGGGCGGGTTCGCGCCCTCCCCGGACTCGTCGAGGTTTTTGCCCTGCCCGGCGACCCGGCTGATGAACATGGTCAGTTTGTTCTGGTCGCCGATGACGCCGGCCTGAAACGGGATGACGTCGGTGGCCATGGCCGCCTCGGTGACCGCCTCACCCTCGCCGCCAGCGCCACCCGCGCCCGCCGCGGCGCCGGCCCCGGCGCCCCCCGCCGCGCCGCCCGCTCCACCCATCCCGCCACCGGCGTTTCCCACCGGGGGGGCAACCGGGCCGAGCCCGCTCGTCAGGTCGTTCTCCAGCCGCTGCACGATCGCCCGCGTCACCGTGGCCTGCTCAATGGCCTCGCGCCCCTCGTTCGCCAGCCGCAGCTGGACGTCCAGCGCGACATAGAGGGCGGCCATCAGGATAACGGCCAGTGCACTGGCGAGGAGAACTTCAAGCAACGTGAAGGCGGACCGGCGCGCCCGGTATAACACGCAGCCCCCCTCTCCGCTTCGGAGAGGGGGGTTGGGGTGAGCGGCTGATCTCGCAAGCCGAACCCTCATCGTTTCGGCCCTCCGCCGCCACCGCCGCCCCC
>DATFWZ010000209.1:0-2204 GCA_035258765.1 Gemmataceae bacterium | reverse complement strand
TGGGCGGTGGCGGCGGCGACTTCTAACCGACCCGAGCCCGAATCGCAACGAGCGGCCGGCACACGCCGGCCGCTCGGCGTTTGTATCCTGACGTCATGACCCCCCTTCGGCTCGGCACCCGCGGCAGCCAGCTCGCCTTGTGGCAGGCGAACCACGTCGCCGAGCGCCTGCGGCCGGTCCTCGACGCGCGGCCGGTCGAGATTGTTGTCATCGAGACGCACGGGGACCGCGACAAGGACCGCCCGCTCGCCTCCCTCGGGGGATTTGGCGTCTTCACCAAGGCCATCCAGGACGCCCTGATCGACCGCCGCGTCGATGTGGCAGTTCACAGCCTCAAGGACCTGCCAACCATCCCCGTACCCGAGCTCGCCCTCACCGCCGTCCCGCCGCGGGCCCCGGCCGGCGACGCCTTTGTCTCCCAGAAGCACTCAAAGTTCGATGATCTGCCCAAGGGGGCCGACATCGGCACCAGCAGCCTGCGGCGAAAGGCGCAGCTCCTCAACCGCCGACGCGACCTGAACGTGGTGGACCTGCGCGGGAATGTCGAAACGCGCCTGCGTAAGCTGCGGGATCAAGACCTGGACGCCATAGTGCTGGCCCAGGCCGGGTTACTGCGGCTCGGGCTCGGGGATGCGATCACCGAAGTCCTCGACCCGACGTGGATGCTCCCGGCCGTGGGCCAGGGCGCGATCGGGCTGGAATGCCGGGCGGATGACACCGAGACGCGACACCTGGTCGAGGCGGTAAACGACCCGGCGACGTGGGCCGCGGTCCAGGCCGAGCGGGCGATGCTCTGGGCCCTGGGCGGCGGGTGCCTGGTCCCCATTGGTGCCCGGACGGTCGTCGAGGGACACTGGCTGACACTTCGCGGCGCCGTGCTTTCGCCGGACGGCTCGCGGAAGGTCGTGGACACGCTCCGCGGACCGTCGGATCAGCCGCTTAACGTCGGCACGGAACTGGCCGCCCGTCTCTTCTCCGCCGGGGCCCGCGAACTGCTTCAGCCCAGCGGCTGATCGCGCCGGTACAGTTCCGCGAGCACTTCGTCCACGGTCTTTGGGTTGTTCAGGAACCCAGGCCCGCCCCACTGATCAAAGACGGGGCCGAACGTCCGAATCAACTCGTCGGCCATCTCGCGCTGGCGATCCCGATGCCTCCTTCGCACCCACACCCACCACATTACGGCCGAGCCAACGATCAAAGCCCCAACCGGCAAGACGAACAGGATCGCGAGCCATGTGTTGCTCACGTCCTTGCCGATAAGGCCCATGCACATGAGGGCCATTGGAAGAACGATCGCGAACGTAACCACTGCCAGGAAAATGTTCGTCATCGCGGCGGATTTTCGGGCTCTGGCGTATTCGAGCAATCGGCTGCGAAGGACGGTCATTCCCATTCGGTCGGTTCGGAGCAATTCCGGGGTGACGACCGGGGACGGCGGCGCGGCTGTCGGCGCCTCGGGTCCTTCCTCGCCCTGGGCGGTGCGTTCCCACACGTGGCATCGCCACCGAACGATGCCCACCAAGGCCACGGTCAGCACGAGAGCCACCGTGGCGCCGACCATGACACCGGCCATCGCAACCTGGCGGGTTTCGTGGGCGAATTGGAACGGCTCCAATTTCTCGCCCCGGTATGATCGGTATTCCGGCGTCCTACTCGGTGGGTAGGCTCGGGTCGGGCCGAGGAACCAGTCCACGAACGTGAAAGTGCCGAACGCAGCGGGCAGTCCCAGGACAAAAAGACCCACGAGTATGGCAGCGAGGGTGGGCCACAAGTATTTGCGGCGCCGGGTGAGCCGCCAGGTTCCGGCCGCGGCCACGATCAGGCCGACGACAACTCCGACGACAATGGAGACGGCTTCAACATGGCGGCGCCGGATCGAGTATTGGTCCGCGGACAGTGGCTCACCGGATGTGTCGGCATATTGGTATGTCTCGGTGTACCCCCAGGATGTCGGTATGTACTTTGTCACGACGATGGGCGCCTTCTGCAATTGAACAAAGTACGCGGCCGGCACGCCGACCAGACCGCCCAGGAGCAACGCCAGGATGACGGCGACCCAGAACGGTGGGGCGTGCCGACCGGGCCGAAGAAATCGCGCCAGCCGCCCCTCGATGCCCTCGGGGCGGCTGACTGTGTCCGGACTCAAGATCTGGACGCCACCCGGGCCGACACGGAACTCCGGACGCGCGACTTGCTCCAGCACC
>DATFWZ010000208.1:0-2263 GCA_035258765.1 Gemmataceae bacterium | reverse complement strand
GGGCGTGTGCCGGCCGGGACGCTGGATCGAGGCCCCCGCGCCGTTCGGGTCTCGCGCTCGGCTGCGCAAAGCCTCCGCGTCGCGGCTTCACGACGCGCTCTGGAGTCACGCAATGCGCATGAGAGTCGCTAGTCGTCGTGTTCCAGCCGCTTACCGAAGCTGACCACGTCGTCCTGGGCAAACCCGATCTGTCGATAGAACTCGATCGCCGCGGTGTTCGCGGTGCGGACTTGCAAGTTGATTTTCGGGCATCCGCTCGCGCGGAGCAAGCGTTCGGCCTCGTCCATGAGCGCCCGGCCAATTCCGTGGCGCTGGCAGGTCGGGTCCACGCCAAGATAATTGATCCACCCACGGTGCCCGTCGTAACCGGCCATGACCGTCCCCACGATGGCGCCGTCTGCCTCCGCAACCAGGAAAAGGTCCGCTCGGACCGCAAGTTTGCGGCGGATGTCCTTGCGCGGGTTGTTCCATGGCCGGGTGAGTCCGCATCGCTCCCACAGAGCGACGACCGCGTCTTCGTCGGCGGGGCCGAAAGGTCGGATATTCATGCCAATCTCAGAGACGGGATATCCCGCCCGCGGCGCGCTCAACCAGATCCAATCCCTGCGTCAGCGCCCGCGCTCGCCATTCCGGCGACGCCGGGCAGAAGAGCTCACGGAGTCTCGTCTTGGCCCGTTCCGTGTTCGGGTGCCCGCGCACGCCCCAGTGGTGCGCCTGGTTCTCGCGGCGCAGGCCGGAGAGCATGCGCACCACCCCGTACGTTCCGAATTCGGCAACCAGGTACAGGTAATCCGGCGCCATTCCCTGAGCGACGCACCACGGGCCGAACGACCCGCGGGGCTTGTACGCGACGCCGTTCGGATGGTCCACCTCATACGTCTCCGGGCCGAACCACTTGTCGAGGCGCGCGTGCTGCGGCGGAGTCGCGGGCTCATCGAGAAGAAGTTTGTACGACCCCCAGCGCCCGAGCCCGCTATGGATGTCGAGGTGAACCGCGGTCGCGGCCGAGCCAATCCATTCTCTGAGCCGACTGCGAAGTGCTACGTGCGTCGCCGACGGATTCTGGCCGCCGAAGTAGACCCCTTTCGGATACTCGTACTGGCCCGTCACGAGGGCCTGTTTGAGCGGCGGCAGCCCATGCCGAAGAATTGCCAGCCACGCCCGGAGACGGAACCCGTCCCAGCGGGCCGGCGGGCGCTTGGGATTCAGGAGCGATTCGAAGGTCCGGTAACCGTCCGGGCTCCCTTTGTACTCTTCGCCGTCGAGAAGGAAGTTGCGGTTCGGGTCGACGTTACTCGCGTCCACGCGGCGGCCGTGGGCGAACGCATGTGGGTTGAGGGCGTGGAGAAAGACGTATCGGACTCCCCGCGGCGGGCCGGTCCGATTTGCCCAGCGCTCCATCGCGGCGAGCTGGACGGCAGCGCCAAACGGTCCTTCTACCCCGTGCAGCCCACTGGAGACGAGCAGCACTCGCTCCACACCGTTCGCGGGTGAGACGGCCGCATCGACCGTCAGCTCCTCGCCACCGGGCCCGCGATCGGCGATGGGTTGTGCGAAACAGGACCAGCCAAGCCGGCTGCCCGCGGAGCGGAACTGGTCCCGCGAGGCGAAGTAAGTAGAGGGGAACTCGACCGGCGGACGCGTCATCATGCCCCGTTTCCACTCGGCCTCGGGCTGGTCCGCGCCGCCTCAATCGCGGGCCTAAGCTCGGTGAAGCATGGGATGAGTCGGACCAGGCCGGTGATCTTGAAGGTCTCGCGCACCGGGTCCGTGACGCACATTGTGACTGTGCGTCCCTTGACTCGCATTGCCTTCCAGAACTTGATCAAGACGGCACAGGCGCCACTGTCGATCCAGTCGACGGAGCAGAGATCGATGACGACCGGCCATTCGAACTGGTCGGCCACGCGAAGGATGGCGTCGCCGAGCTGGGTGGATTGGGAGTCGGGGCCGGCCTCCAGTCCCGCGACCAGTCGGCGGTCGGCCGGGATGATCTCGACGACGAGGACACCGTCGGGTTGGTCGGCGGCGAGTGCGACGCGGGCCGGTTGCGACATGACACACCTCCGCCGCGAGGGCGAACTGCCGGCCCGCGGAGAGGGGGCCGGCCAGTCTCACGGTAACCGATCTGAGGATTGGTCACAAGGGGGCTTGCACTGCCCGCTTACGCATCCTCGCCACGATCTTCCGGACCGCCGACTGGCCGCATCATCGCCTGGTAGAACCACCACGCGTAGGTATTCGCCTGCGAGTTGACGACGGC
>DATFWZ010000207.1:0-3918 GCA_035258765.1 Gemmataceae bacterium | reverse complement strand
GCCACCGTCACCAGGTAGCCGCCGTCCGGCGAGAACTCGGTCCCGGCCCCGAGTGCATCCGGCTGGTTGGCGACCTCCGTGCCGTCGCCGCAGATGAGACGAAGCCCGGTGCTCGACCGGCCGGGGACGATCAGACGGGTCGCGCCAAGGTTCGGCTGGATGGACTCAATCGAAAACGTGAACCCGGGGGAGCCGCTCGACCGGCCCGAGGGGAATGCGGGGACGACCGGCTCGCCCGTGTCCCCGTCCAGCACGTGGACTAGGCCAGCTCGGTCCGGCCAGCCGAGCGAGTCGGCGACCGAAATGACCACTCGCCGGCCGTCTGGACTGACCATCACGCCGTTCGAAGCGCCACCCTTCAGGACGACGCGTGCCGCCCGCGCCCCGGTTGACGAGTCGTACCACTGCAGGGCTGCCGGCTTCGGATCGGTTGCCCGCTGGGCGGAGCCTTCCTCGAAGACCACGACCCGGCCGTCGCTGGCGCCGCAAAACACTACGTTGGGACTCGACGTTCGCTCAAAGCCGCCATTGCTTGTGAACACATCAATGGACGGCAAGACGACCTGGCCCGTGCGGACGTCCCAGAGCCCGGCCCGAGACGGCGTCCGGGAGGTTGGCCACATCCCCTCCTGGACTTCACCCTGCGTCATCACCAAGATCCGGCCGGCCCGGCCCGATCCGGTCCACGAGGTAATGGGCCGGTCCGTCTGGATAGCGGGCCCGACTGGCTCGCCAGTCCCGGCGTCCCGCAACTCGAGCGTGTTTGCCGCGGACATGAACCCGACCCAGGCGTCCCGACCCGTGGTTCGAATGTTGAACTTGGGCGCACAGTAAGACGGGCCCGCCTTGATGACCTGGCCGGAAGCGCGGTCCCACAAAGTCAGGCGGTACCGGGGCACCTGGGGAAGTCCGATACTGGTCCAGAGCCGCCGGCCGTCGGCGGCAAAGGCAACCTGTTGAACAGCATGTTCATGCCGGAATGGCTCGCCGACCCGCGTTCCGGTCGCCAGGTCCCAGACAATGACAGCCCCGTCGTCGCACCCGGCCGCCAGCAGCTTGCCGTCGGGGCTGACGGCGGTGCACAGCACGCGGGTCGAGTGGAACAAGACCTGCCGGGGCCGCGGGGAGTCGCGGAGGGCGGCCGCCAGCCGCAGCCGGTGCATGGCGGTCCGATCGGGGTCGGGTGGATCGAGGGTCAGGGCCTTGGCGAAGCACAACGCCGCCCCCGACGGGTCGCCGTCAGCAAGCATGCCCGCCCCGCGGTGGACGAACTGGTCGGCCAGCAGGGCCTGCGTCCGCTCGCGCTCCTTGGCCTCTGCGGCCAGGGCCAGGTTCTTCCGTTTGGCCTCGTCGTTGGCCCGGTTGGCCTCGGCCTGGGCTTCCTTCGCCTTCTGGGCGATGCGCAGGGCCAGGACTGATGAGACGACCGCGACGGACGTGAGTAGGAGGAAGACGGCGGCCGTCAGGCCGGCCACTGTCGGATTCCGCTTGCACCAGCGGGCGAACCGCTCGGTCGGGCTCACCCGCCGGGCCAGGATCGTCTGGTCGGCCAGGAAGCGCCTGAGGTCGGCCGCCAGGTCGGCCGCCGACTTATATCGGTGCTCCGGGTCCTTCTCGATCGCCTTGTGGACGATCGTCTGCAGGTCCCGCGGGATAGCCCGGTTGAGCACCCCCAGCCGCGGCGGGTCGGTGGACGTCACCTGCTTGACGAGCTGCTCCTTCTTCCGCTCGTCGTAGGCCGGCCGCAACGCCAGCAGTTCGTACATCGTCAGGCCGAGTGAGTACACGTCGCTCCGCGCCTCGCTCTTCCCCTCGAACGCCTCCGGGGGCATGTATCGGAGGGTACCGAGGACGTCGCCGGTGTGCGTCAGGTCTTCCTGGTCGGCCGCCTTCGCCAATCCGAAGTCAGTCACCCACACCACACCGTGCAAGTCGAGTAGCAGGTTGGACGGCTTGATGTCGCGGTGGAGGATTCCCTGCTTGTGGGCGTAGTCGAGGGCGTCGGCGACCTGCAGCCCGATCTGGGCGACGCTCTGCCAGTAGGTGAGCTTGCGGCCGGTGAGGGTGGACTGACCCGGCAGCACAATGGAGGAGGAGGATCCGTAGGAAAGGTTTCCAACCTGCCCGGATGAGTTAGACAGGTTGGAAGCCTGTCCTACGGGGGCCGGGGCATGCGTCAGTGTCTCGGCGAACGCCTCCGGGTTGGCTGGCGGCTCGAACGTGCCGGTGATCAGCGACCGGGCGACGGCGACGGCCGAGATGTCCTTCCGCGGCCGGGATCGGATGGCCGACGGCAGGACGGCCGATCCGCTCTTCGACTGCAGCTGCTTGAGCTCGTGCAGGACCTCATCCAGCCCCAGCCCCTGGATGAACTGCATGACGTAGTACGGCAGCCCGTCGTGGTCGCCGACGCCGAACACCGGGACGATGTTGGTGTGGTGCAGCCGGGCCGCGGCGCGCGCCTCGCGCTTGAACCGCTCCAGGGCGTGCCCGGCCCTGCCGGTGGCCAGCATCTTGAGCGCCACCCGCCGGCCGAGCCGGGTGTCGTCGGCCTCGTAAACGACGCCCATCCCGCCGCGACCCACTTCGCGCAGGATGTGGTAGTCGCCGATCTCGCGGAGCTTGGGCAGCTCAACGGCCGGCGGGGCCTTGACCTCGTCCTTGACTTGTTCGACTTCCGCCAGGGCCGGGAGCATCTTCCGCAGGTCGGCGGCGATGTGCGGATACTTGTCGCAGTATTCCTGCACGCACGGCCGCTCGCCCTGGCGGAATCGTTCGGCGAACTCCTCGGCGAGCCGGTCGATGAGTTCGTAATCGTGTGAGTCGGACATGGGCGTCCTCGCGCGTCACCGTCCGTTGGGGGAAAGTTCCGTCAACCCAGAAACTGGTCAGCCGAGTCAATGCCGAAGACTGAGAAATACGTTCGGGGTATGTGTGTTCCTTATCAATCCCCGTCTTCTCCGAGCAAGTCTTTGAGTCGTTTCATCGCCCGGACATATCGCTTGGCGGCCGCCGCCTCCTCGATGCCCAGCGCCTGAGCAGCTTCGGCCCGGCTCAACTCCTCGAAGTGGCGCAAGGACAGGATCTCGCGGTCAATCGGGTCGAGAGCATTGATCGCTTCTTGCAGCCGGATCAGCCGCTCGGCCCGGACGGCCGCCTGGGTCGGCGACGTGTGCTTGCCCAGCAGATGTGCCGCGAGGGCCGCCGAGCTGGCCGCCGGCAGGGCCTCGCGGAACAGCGACACCTCGCGGCCGGCATCGCGCATCTGGGCCCCGAGGTGGGTCCGGTGCAACTTGGCCAGCCGCTCGCCGACCACCAGCCGTAGCCACAAGAACGGCGGCAGCTTCGGGTCCTTCAGGTAGTCGGCCAGCCGCTCGGCGACCTCCAGGTGGGCTTCCTGGATGACGTCGGAGGCGTCAATGCGACCCTGGAGCCGGCGGTCGAGGCGCATGTCGACCATGCGGCGCAGCCGGTCGCGGTGCCGGTTGAACAGCTCGTCGAGGGCGGCCGGGTCTCCAGCCCGTAGCCGGTCGGTCAGCCGGGCGGCGTCGGAGTCGGTCTCGGGGTGGCCCATACCCCATAACCTCCCAGACCCGCGGCGCCGGGGACAGGGGAATGTAGAGATTTTTCAGCGCGGCGGCGGGCATACTCCGGCAGTTCGCGGGTCTCGTCCGAGTCGGTCGTGGACATGGCCATACCGGGGTAATTGCGTGCGCGGCCGGTTTGGCTTCACAACAAATGCGAATTCTCGCGGCCATCTTAGCCTGGGCCGTAACAGTTGGCGTGAAAAACACTTCGAACCGAGCTCAGGGTGATCTTTGTTAGGCGCACACAGAATCTGACAAATCCGAGGCCGGTCGTGAGCCAGGTGGGCCTCCCGCAACGCATTAACATTGTCCCCGGTCGCAGACGGAATTC
>DATFWZ010000206.1:0-14512 GCA_035258765.1 Gemmataceae bacterium | reverse complement strand
GGGCGTGTGCTCCACGTCGATCGGCCGGAACTCGCCGCTGGCAACGCCGCGCCGCAATAGCGCACGGACGAACCGCAGCCCGCGGTGGACGACCTCGTCGAGGTAGAACCGGGCCAGGTCGGGGAAGTTGCCGGCCTCGGTCAGGATCAGCTTGGGCAATACGGCCACTTCGGACGGGGCGATGTGACCGGCAAAGACGCCGACCAGCTCGGTCAGAATCTCCGCCACGGGCCCGGGCCGTTGGGCAATCAACTCCAGCCGTTCCAGGTTCGGCACGAGCCGGCCGCGGACGAGGGCCTTGAAGAGCTCTTCCTTGTTCGGGAAGTAGAGATACAGGGTCCCCTTGGTCACGCCGGCCCGGGCGGCGATGTCCTCCAGCCGCGTGGCCGCGAACCCGCGCTCGGCGAAGCAGGACAGGGCCGCCTCGAGGATTTCACCCGGGCGGTCCGCCTTTCGGCGAGACCAGCGACTCGCTCGCGCCGCGCTCATGGTAATTCCATTATAGGGCGTTACTGACTCTAAAGTCAGCAATTTCTCCCGCGCGCTGTCCAAAAAGGTAAGCGTTGGAAATGCGGGTCTCGGGCCACAGAAATGGTCCCGAGGCCTTAATTTGCGGAGAGAATGAACGTCGCTGTGAGAAAAGGCCGGCCGTTGAACCGGTGTGAATGTAATTTCGACCAGAAACTCGGGTGACAATCACTTGTCATTCGGCTCCCGGTACAGCACCCCGTCCTTCATGACCAGCCGCACCTTCCGGAGGGCCGCGATGTCGCGGGTCGGGTCGCCTTCGACGGCGACGAGGTCGGCCAGCTGACCGGCGCGAATTGTTCCGACCTTTTGCTCCATGTGAAGCGCCTTGGCCGCGAGGCTGGTGGCCGACCGCAGGACCTGCGGCGGGGTCATTCCGTACTCGACCAGCAACTCCAGCTCGCGGGCGTTGTCGCCGTGGGCGAACACGCCGGCGTCACTGCCGTTGACAATCGTCACCCCGGCCTCGAGCGCCTCCTTCAGACTGCTGCGCTTTGCCTTGAGCGCCGCCGGCTCCGGCTCGGACGTTTTCCACCCGCGGTACCGGCTCATCGCCTCGGCGGCGGCGAGCGTCGGGCACAAGGCGACCTGGTGCTTGGCCATCAGCCGGAACACCTCGACGTCGCCCGCGTCGCCGTGCTCGATCGTCTCGACTCCGGCGAGAGCAGATCGGCGAATCCCCTCCTTGGTCATCGCGTGAGCCACGACCGGGCACCCGGCCGACTTCGCCGTCTCGACCATCAGCTTCAACTCCTCGACCGTGAACGTAGGCGTACCGCCCTTGTCGGGATTCCAGGCGTCGGCGTAGACCTTGATCCAGTCCGCCCCCTTGCCGATCTGGTCGCGGACGACGGCTCGCAAATTCTCGCCGTCCGCCTCCTCCGCCCCCTGCGGGATGCGAAACTCGGGCGCGAACCCCTTCGGCCCGTAGCTCCCGGTGGCGACGATCGCTCGCGTCACGACCAACATGCGCGGGCCGGGGACGATCTGCTGGTGGATCGCCTGTTTGATGCCAACGTCCGCGTACCCGGCCCCCTCGGTGCCGAGGTCGCGGATGGTCGTGAACCCGGCAAGCAGCGTACTCTTGGCGTGATTCGTCGCCCGGCAGACGCGCAGGGCGAGCGGCTGCTTGAGCACCTGATCGTCCCAGGGGGCCTCGTTGTACGGGTGTAGCAGAAGATGCGTGTGGGCGTCGATCAGACCGGGGAGGAGGGTCATTCCCGGCAATTCAATGACGCGGGCGTCCTCCGGCGACTTCGTGTCGGCGGCGGGCCCAGCCTTCTCGATCTTGCCGCCCCGAACCAGGACGACCCACCCCTCGTGGGTCACGGCCTCGGCACCGTCGAAGACGCGGGTCGGCTTGAGGAGGGTCGGCCTCGGGACCGGATCGGCCCCGAGGGTCAGGATGGCAGCGCAGAGGAGCGGTTGCATGGGGGCCTCGTAGTAGCCGGCACACGCGGTGTGCCGGCTACTATAGTCACTCCGCCAGCGGCAACCGCAGTCGGAACACGGCCCCCTTCAGGGGCTCGGACTCGATCTCCATGGTCGCCCCGTGGTGCTCGAGGACGACTGCCACGAACGACAGGCCGAGCCCCATCCCGGCGCTGTAGCCCTCGTACAGGGCGTTGTCGCGCTTCGTGCTGAAGTGCGTCTGCAGGCATTGCTCGCGCACCTCGGGGGTCATTCCGATGCCGTTGTCGCGCACTTCCAGGACCGCGTGGCTGCCCTCGCGGCGGCCGGTAAGGACGACCTCGCCGCGCCAGGCGGCCGCGTCGATCAGCTCCTGCTTCCGCTTCGCGGGGTCGCGCTCGGCCCGGGCGGCGTCGCGGACGTGGTTGCGCATCTCGAACGTCGCGTCCCGGGCGTTGAACACCAGGTTCTCGATCGCCTGCTGCAGGTGCGACAAGTCGCCGCGGACCGGGAGCGCGTCGGCCGAGGGCTCGGCCCGGACGGTGAGCTTCCATTTCTCCCGGCCGATGCTCGCCCACGTCTTACCGGTCTCCCGGATCAGTTCGTTCAGGTCGAGGCGCGTCATTTCGGCCTTGTTCGGGTCGCGGCGGACCGTGCGCAGGATCATCTGCAGCCGCTCGGTCACCGTCCCGAGCGTGCTCTTGACCTCCTGCAACATGGACGCCTGGTCGGTGCGCAGGCCGTCGGCTTCGATGCACCGGTTGATCAGGTCGTTGGGCCGGACGAGCAGGTTCTTGATGTTGTGGGCGTAGGACCCGGCCATGATGCCGATGCTGGCGTAGAGCTGCGAGCGCATTTCGAGGTTGGTCCGCTCGGCCTCGGCCGCCCGCGTCGCGGCCCGGGCGGCCTCGACCGTCTGCTCCAACAGCGCCCGCTTCGTCTCGGCGGCCGCCTTTTCCGCCTCCTGGGCCTCGACCTTGGCGGCCAGCATGAGCACCTCGGCATGCTCCCGGGCCTTCTCCGCCTGGAGTTGGGCCAGCTCCCGGCCCCGCTCGCGGCGCAAGAACAGGTACACCCAGGCCAGGGCCAACGCGCTACCACCGAACACCACCCCGCCGACGATCCAATAAAACCTCCGCCTTTGAGCCTCCTCTTGTTGCAGCCTGTTGAAAACGTGGATGCGGTACTCCGTCCGGATCACGGCTGCAGGCTTCCCGTCCGACCCGGCGACCGGGTGGTCCAGATACCGGACGTGCGTCCGATTCTGCTCCCGCGGCCGCGGGGCGGGCGAGTCCCAGGCGAGCGGCGGCAGGCTCTCCGGGGGGTTGAGGAAGCGCACTTCGATTCGATAGACCTCCGGGAACAGGGGAAGCTCGCCCTGGTAGAGGCGGAGCGGGTCGGCCATGGCCTTGAGCTGCTCCTGCACCTCCTCGGCCTTTTCCTTCACCGCCGGGGCGGCGTGGTCCCATCCGTTCTCCTCCAGCCGGCGCAGGTACTCGCGGACGAGCTCGGGGAGCGTCTTGCGGAAAGACCGGGCCTCGTCGATCCATTCCCGCATCGTGGCCTCGTCGGCCTCGGCGCCGATGCGGGTGCGCTCGGAAAGTAGGTACACCAGCCAGCCGACCAGTGCGATCCAGAACAGGACCGCCGGTGCCAGGGCCCGGACGACCTTCCACCAGGGCAACGAGACGGACTCAGCCATTCGGTTCGATCGGGACTGAACGATTCAAGACGCGCGGAAACGGCTTCCGCGATTCACTGTTTGACTAACCGCCGGACCAGCTCCCACCGCCCCTCGCTCCGCGTGTACACGAGGAACTCGGGCTCCCGGTGGACGCGGCCGCCCTCCAGGAATTGCGGCCGGACGACCACCACGTATTCGCCCTCACCGGACCGCCGCTCACCGTCCGGGGCAAAGAACGGCTTCTCCCGGGCGCGCAACTTGCGGGCAAGTGCATCGGCGTCCGCCGGCCACTCGCCGGCGAAAACGCCCTCGGCCAACACACGGACAATGTCCGCGAACAGGAGGACGTCGTCGGTACTGTTCGGCGGCTGCAGGGCGGCGGGGTCGTCCGGGCCGCCGTCGGCCGCCCAGGCGACCGGATTCTGGTGGGCAAAGAACACGAGTGGGATCGACAGCTCTCGGACCGGCCAGACCACGTCCCCGTCGCGGAACACAGTGTTGAACGACACCCCGTCGCCGGTCACCGCCACGAGGCGTTGGCCGATGAGCGGGGTGTCCGCGGCGAACGCCCGGAGGATGCGACGAGCCGGCTGCGTGACGGCGGGGAGCACGAGGAGCGAGCGGTCCTCCGGGTGGGAGGCGAGGTCCGGGAGGATTCGGTCCATGACCTCCCGCTCCGGCGGGTTCGGCTCGGTGAAGGTGCCGACGCTGTACGCAATCCGGTCCACGACCGTTCGCAGCGGGACGCCGGGGTTCTTCCCCTCGCGGAACCGGGCGTCGAACTGGACAGCGAGGTCGACCGAGTACGGATCGTCCTGCCAGGCCAGGACGTAGGCCCGGGTCTCCGATTTGCCCGTCGGCTTGAGATCTTGGCTCTGCCAGACGAAGTCGATGACGGCCCGGGCCATGGCCTCGTTCGTGAAGCAGCCGCGAAACGTCCGCCCGGGGTAGACGTCGATCAGCCGCTCCGGCTCGAACGCGTGCGGGTCCAGCGTGTTGGCGGTGGCGGTCGTGATGAAGAGCAGCGGCCGCTTGTCGCCCTTCCACGCCGACCGCTCGTTGAGCGCCTGGGCGAGTTCGATGGCCCGGTCACTGGTCCCGCCGCCCATGAACGCGATCGGCGCCGGGTTGCGGGCGGCCAGGGCGTCCACCCACTCGCGGTTCCCGACCTCGCTCGACAGCTTGTACCAGCGCAAGTGCAGCTTCCCCGGCCGCCCGGACTGCGACAGAACGACTTCCGGGACGGCGGCCGTCTGGTCCAGGAAGGCGCGCGAGTCGTCCACGTCCAGGCCCGGCACCTGGCGGCGAAGCTGCAGGACTCCGGCCACGAACCGCTCCCACGTCTGCGGGTTGGTGGTGGTGTGGATCCAGGCGACTTCCAGGTCGCCCGGCGGCACGGCGGACGGGGTTGCCGGCCGGGTACGGAACTGCTCGCGCAACCCGAACGCAACCCCCACACCCAGGCCGATAACGACTATGATCGGGAGGAACCGGCGCATGAGGCCCCTGACTTGCCCACTCTGCCCCCCATGAGCGTACCAATACAACACGTCCGTGGGCAACGTCACCCGTAACCCAAAGCACGACCGATGCCTTCCCCGACCATCATCATTTTCGGCGCCTCCGGCGACCTGACCTCGCGCAAGCTCATCCCGGCACTGTTCCGGCTCGACTCCGTCGGTCTGTTGCCGGAAGACTGCCACGTCGCGGGCGTCGCGCGGACGGCCTTCTCGTCAGAGGCGTTTCGGCGTGAGCTCGAGCCGAAAGTAAAGGAGTCCATCGTCGGCAACAAGGAGAGCTGGTACCCCGGCACTTGGGCCCGGTTCGCCCGGCGGCTGCACTACGTCGCGGCGGACGCGACCAAGCCAGAGGGGATGCTGACCCTCGGCGACTGGTTGCAGAAGCACGAGGGGCCCGCCGGCGGCGACCGATTGCACTACCTGTCGGTCGGCCCGGAATTGTACGTCCCCATCGTCCAGCGGCTCGGCGAGGCCGGACTCGCGACCGAGTCTGGCGGGCGGTACCGCCGGCTGATAGTCGAAAAGCCGTTCGGCCGCGACTTGGCCACCGCCCGGGAGGTCAACCAGCACCTCCACCAGCACTTCGAGGAGAAGCAGATCTACCGCATTGACCACTACCTTGGGAAAGACACCGTGCAGAACATCCTGGTCTTCCGGCTGGCCAACTCGATGTTCGAGCCGCTCTGGAACCGGCGGTACATCGACCACGTCCAGATCACGGTGGCAGAGAACGTGACCGTCGGAAAGCGGGCCGGATACTACGACTCGACCGGCGTATTGCGGGACATGTTCCAGAGCCACCTGCTCCAGGTGATGACCCTGGTGGCGCTGGAGCCGCCGAGCCGCTTCACGGCCGACCGGCTGCGGAACGAAAAAGTCAAGGTCCTCGACTCGATCGTGGTGCCCAGCGAGGAGGAGGCCAAGCGGAGCGTCGCGGCCGGTCAGTACGCCGGGTATCACAGCGAGCCGGGGGTGCCGAAGGACTCCCGGACGCCGACCTACGCGGCCGTGAAGCTCCAAATCGAGAACTGGCGGTGGAAGGGAGTGCCGTTCTACCTCCGGAGCGGGAAGGCCCTGCGCAGCCGGTACAGCGAGGTCACCATCCAGTTCCGGGACCCACCGTTCCGGCTGTTTCCGCAACCGGCGGGCCACGAGCCGGAGCCCAACCGGCTGACCCTGGTGATTCAGCCGAACGAAGGAATCAAGCTGAGCTTCCAGACCAAGGTGCCGGCGATCGAGGGGACGACGCTCCAGTGCCAGAACCTATTTTTTGACTACAAGGGGGCCTTCGGGGCGCTTCCCGAGGCGTACGAGCGGCTGCTACTGGACGCGATCCAGGGGGACGCGTCGCTTTTCATGCGGGCCGACGAAATTGAGCGGTCGTGGGAGATCATCGACCCGTTCATCCGGGTGACCGAAGCACCCGGGGCACCGGCCCCGGAGGAGTACCCGGCGGGCAGCGACGGCCCCGCGAGTGGCGATGCCCAGTTGGCCCAGGACGGGCGGAAGTGGCAGAAGATTGGGTAGCTGGGCACGGGCGGTGCATTCGCCGGGCCGGCGGTTGTATATTGCCGCCCACAATAGTTCGCAAAGTTCACTTATTCCTAACTTTTTCGTTGCCTTCGGAATACGCTCACATTAACATCCGGGCAACAGAGACCACCGTGCCGTGATGGCACGCTCATTAGGCGGCGGCGCACCGATGCCGGGGCAGGACGCCCGGGCAATCGCGGTGACTCTCCGCGTCCGGCGCCTCAGCGGCTGACGCTGCATTCCTTGCCCCTGCCGCTTTCTGTTGTGACGTCGTTCGGCGGTCCACCACCGCCAACTCGGTCTTGACCCTCCCACCTGTCGTCCCGCGCGGGGTGTCAGGGATCTTTCGTTGTCCGCTCATTTTCGGAGAGGAGACCATGAAAAACGTCGAGAAGGTGCGCCGGGGCCCGCCCCGACGGGGGTTCACGCTCATCGAGTTGTTGGTGGTCATCGCCATCATCGCCATCCTCATCGGGCTGCTTTTGCCAGCTGTGCAGAAGGTCCGCGAGGCCGCCAACCGCATGAGCTGCACGAACGACATGCACCAGATCGGTCTGGCGATTCACAACATTCACGACACGCACGGGCGCCTGCCGCCCGCCGCCACCCGCAACGGACTGACGGGCCGACCGACCAAGCCGGACGACCTGTTCGCCGGCGGGTTCGGCAACCCGTTCTTCCACATGCTCCCGTTCATCGAGCAGGACAACCTGTACCGGCGGTCCGTCGTCACCACTCCGTTCACGCACTTCAGCGCCACGTACAACTACACCCTCTCGTCGGACGCGACGGCGCAACAGATCATCAAGGTCTACGTCTGCCCGTCCGACCCAAGTGTGCCCGGAAACAAAGTCATCACGAACCCCTCGGTCGGAATCCACTACCCGTTCGCGGTAACCTCGTACGCCTTCAATTTCCAGGTGTTCGCCTACAACGGCCAACTGTCCTGGGTACCGCCGACCGGTCAGTACGTCGATTACTCGGACGGGTACATGGGCCGGGCCAATTTTGCCTCGATCACGGACGGCCTGAGCAACACGATCTTCTTCGCGGAGAAGTACGCCCGGTGCCTGACCTCGTCGCAGGCCCCGATTTTCGGTCCGGGGACCGAGCGCGGAGCGCTTTGGGCGTGGTGGGACACAGGCTGGGTGTACTACCCGCGCTTCGCCTGGCAGACGTGGTGGAACACCGGGGCCGGCCCGGCCTCCAAGTTCCAGGTCAAGCCTGTCCCGTTCCTGGGCAGAGATAGCAAGTGTGACGGTGCCCGGGCGTCTACCTCGCACGAGGTGATGAACGTGGTCCTGGGTGACGGGAGTGTTCGCGCTCTGGGCGCCGGAATTTCCGGGCAGACGTGGTGGGACCTGTGCACCCCGACGGACGGTAAGGTGTTGAACATTGACTGACTGCCGCCGCCGCCGTCGAGTTTATCCGGTGATTGCCAAGCCGTCGCACCGGGGCCCGACTCCGGTGCGACTTATTTGTTCAATCTGATCCGACTCCCAACATGACCCGGCGGGCGCAATCCCGTGGGACACCCACGCTAGCGCCGCCGCAGCCCTTGGTGCGCTTATGTCCCACGTTGTTCGCCGTATTTCTCGGATGATCCCCGCCGTTGTCGTTGCCCTCACCACACTGGCGGGCACCAGTTGCACGACCCAGACCGGGACAGTGAAGGGCATGATTACTGTCGGCGGAAAGGCATTGCCGAGCGGTTTGATCACCTTCCAATCGGAAGTTGGCAACCACGACGTGTTCAGTGCCAAGATTACCGAAGGGGCGTACGAAACCAGCGCCGTCCCGTGCGGCCCGGCCAAGATCTCCATCATCCACTCGAGCGTGGATAGCGGTCAGGCTCACGTCGAAGCCGGTGGGAACGACCTTGTTCCCGGGTCGGTACAGAAAGCCGCGACCGGCCCGCCAAAGCTCCTGGTCCCGGCCAAGTACCACAGCCCGGACACCTCGCAGCTCAGCATTACGATCAAGCCGGGCGTGAACACGTTTGATCAGGATCTGGTCCCCTAACGTCCGACGTGGGAGCGTTTCGTCGTGAAACGAGCCCGCTACACTGGCCCGCCGAGGAGTAAATAGACGGCCGAGACAGCGTTGAAAAGCCCGTGGACCACCACCGGGCCGACGAGGCTCCGCGTTCGCAGGTACAGATAGCCGAGCCCCACCGCCAAGACGACGAGCGGGACCGGGGACGGCCAGACGGCCGCGTGGAAGGCGGCGAACAGCGCCGAACTGGCCAGGATGGCCTGCATCTGCCGGGTGCCCCGGATCCGAAGGTGCCGGCGGAGGCCCCGCAATCGCGGCACCAGGAAATGCAACGGTACGAGCGCCAAGAAGAACGCCCCCGGGACAAGGTGGGCGGCCGCGGCGGTGTGATCACCCTGCGCCCACGACTGGCTGATGTCCCGTCGGTGCAGCAGGATCGACACGCCCGTTGCGAATGCCGCGGCCAGGAGCAGGACCAGGAGCGGCCGCCGCGACGGCGGGACCGTGAGCGGCGTTTCCGGCGGGACCACCCGCTTCTGAGCCAGCCAGGGGAGCAAGAGCCCGCGGAAGACCAACTCCTCGAGGATGGGGGCGAGCACCACCGTCTCCAATACGAACAACCCCCACTCCCAGCGACCGGCCGCGTCCCCGAGGGCCGTCAGCGGGTGCTTGTCCGGCGGCTGTCCCGTCAGGGACGAGTGTAGGGTGATCGCAATCACGAAGACGCAGAACGCGGCGGGCGTGACCAATAGCCAGGTCAGGTACCCGACCACCACATTCATCTGCCAGCCGCGGGTGGGAAACGGGTTCGGCCCGCCGGGCGCTCGCACCAGCCACAGGATCGCTGCGAGCTGGGCGGGAAAGGCAACCGCCGCGGTCCAGAGGCTCTGGATCGTGCCCGCCACGTCGGGCGGCCAACCGTTCGGGAAGTCCGGGCCATACACGCGGTGAAAGAACCCGGTGGCGGCCAGCAGCGCGGCCACTGCCTGCCCGACGACCAGCCAGGCCGCGAACGCCCCGACCACGGTGAACCCGTTCCACGCCGGCTGGAAGGGGCCGACCGGCGACAGGAGCGGGTGCCGGCCCTTTCGGCCGGCAGCGTAAAGTGCCAGCGCAACCGCGCCCCCCCAGGCTGCCACCGACAGCCCGGCCGTGAGCATCAGACGTAGCACCAGCCCGTTGTCCACGCCCGCTCTCTTGGGAACGAAACCCGCGGACACTATCCTATCCCCGCCCGCCCCACAAGGCCGATCCCGCTGGTGACCATCCTCGACACGATCGTCGCCCACAAGTGGACGGAAATCCGTGCCGCCAAGGCCGCGACGCCGGAGGCCGAGCTGGCGCGCCGCGCCGCCACGGCGCCCCCGCCACGCAACTTCACCGGGGCCCTGCTCCGCCCCGAGCTTCGCCTCATTGCCGAGATCAAGAAGGCCTCCCCGTCGGCCGGCGTGATTCGCGCCGACTTCGACCCTGCGACCATCGCCCGCACCTACGAACGGCACGGCGCCGACTGCGTCAGCGTCCTTACCGACGAGCAGTTCTTCCAGGGTCATTTGCGCCACCTGACCGCGGTGCATACCGCGACCCAACTGCCCGTCCTGCGAAAGGAGTTCGTCCTCGACACCTACCAGCTCGTCGAGGCCCGGGCGGCTGGCGCGGACGCGATCCTGCTGATTGCCGAAATCCTTCCGGGCGACGCACTGAAGAGGCTGTTTGACCGGGCGACCGAACTGGGATTGCACGTCCTGGTCGAACTTCATGACGCGGACCAGCTCCCCCGCGTCATCGACTGCGGGGCCACGCTGATCGGGATCAACAACCGGGACCTGCGAACCTTCCGAACGACTCTCGACCACACCCTGGAGCTCTTGCCCAAGGTCCCGCCCGGCCGGGCGGTGATCAGCGAGAGCGGCATTCGCACCAACGCGGATCTGCGGCGGCTGGAGGCAGCGGGCGTGAAGGGCGTCCTGGTGGGTGAGTCGCTCATGCGGGCGGACGACATCGGGGCGGCCGTGGACGAGTTGCGTGGCGTGTCACACTGATCCCGGCTCGCCGACGACCTTATTGATCGGTCGCTGGAACGCACACCAGAGCCAGAGCGCAAGCACGACGACCGTGTCCCAGGGGTAGTAATCGCCGCTCGCGAGATAGATCGTCGGGGCCGTCTGGTGTGTGGCCCCGTCCGACCCGGTGACGGGCCTCCGTAGGCCCATGACGCTCGCGGACAACTCCACGTTGAGCGGGGCCGTCGCGTTCTCGATCACGAGCAGCAAAGCCACCAGGATCGACGCCCACGACGCGAACGGCCACCAGGCCCGGCGGAAGTACGGCCGCGGGTCGGCCATGAGGACCACGATGGCAAGCGGGGCAATTAGCGAGTCGTAGTACATGAACCGGTAGCTACAGAGCCACGCCGCGAGAAAGACGAACGCCGGCAGTGGGCCGATTAGTGCCGGGCGGCTAACAGCTTCCCGGCGAAGGCAGATCTGGCTGACGAGTACCGTCGTGCCCGTGACGGTCAGCCAGAGCGCCCACCCCGCCACCGCCGCGATCGGTCGATCTTCCACTGCCCGGCCGTCTCGGAACTCGAGCAGCATCCGTCGCGGAATGCCGAACAGGTCGCGGCTCAGGAAGATCCAGTTGCGGTCCACGTTGTACACGTCGGCCGCCAACTGGCCGACGTGCAACCAATCGCGCCACGCTTGCGCGCCGACAATCGGGATCGTCAACAAAACCAGCCCGGCCCCGGTCGCCGCCATGGCCGCCGCGGCCCGCCATTGCCGCAGGAGCAGCAGGGCCACGAGGAATGACACCGCCCACACCGGCTTGAAGGCCAGCATCCCCCAGAGGACCCCGCCCCACACGGGCCGCCCGCGGACTGCCAGCGCCCAACCCCAGATGAGGATCGCGATCGTCAACGCGCTATTTTGAGCCAGAGCGATGCTGCCGCGACAGCCGGGGAACATGAGCAGCAAAGCGGTGGCCATCGTCCACCACCACCGGCCGCCGGTCAGGTAGCGGACCCCGAGCCCGGCCAGTCCCACGAACCCGAGCATCAGGCCTTGGGTGACGCGGTAGGCGATGTACGGGTCCGAAATGAGCGCGATCGGGGCCATGACGAACGCGTGGATCGGCGGGTAAAGCGGCCCGCCGACTGGGTCCGTCTCGTCGCCGACGTACCAGCCGACCAGGCGCTCCGCGTCGTGCTCGGTGGCATTCGGTGGTTCCCGGTCGTGGGGGAAGGAGGCGCGGGCGACTTCCAGATGCTTGGATCGAGAGTAGAGTTCGCGGCCATATCCGAGGACCAGGAGCCGCCCCATCAGCCACTGGCCGCCGAAGTCGATGGACGTGTGCCCGTCGTTCCCATTCGCCCGATCGGCGTGGCGGAAGTTGACCCACGCCGCCCCGACTCGGTGCCCGGCGGCGGCCAGCAGGGCGACCCAGGCCAGGATCAGCCGGGTGCGAGGAGCGGTCAGGAAGTCGAGGGCGCGTGACGGCATGACGGCTCGCGTCATTTGTCAGGCCGCCAGAATGTAACTTGGAGCGGCCGGACGAACGATCCTCAAGTGCCCACTCCGAGGAGTCTTACGACCATCAGCCTCAGGCCGCCACACGTACGCGTGCCACCTGGCGGCCTGAGAGATTCCGCACTTGTTCCGGGGGGTCAAAACTTGACAACGGGCAATCCGGATCAGACACTCCGCCCCACCGAGTCACCCGGCGCGGGTGAGCCGAGCCGCCGGCCAGGCGCGGTGCTGCTCCGGGCGCACTTCGACCTTCTCCGGCGGCTCGTAACCGAGCGCGTCAAACTCCCCCGTCTCGGCCCAGCGCTCGGCAATCGCGGAGGCCAGATTCGTTGCATCCTCGACCATCTGCTGGTACGGCTGCAACGAATCCGTTCCCAGCTTGGCGGGCACGCGGATCGGGTGCGCGGACACGCTGCGGACGCGCGAGAACGGCAGCGGCACCGCGAACCGGTCCCAGCTCCGCGCCCGCCAGCACCGGGCGTACCCGAACCCCACCGGGACGATCGGCATTCCGGTCCGCGAGGCGAGGTAGACGGCCCCGAACTGGCACTTCCGTCGCGGCCCTTGCGGGCCGTCCGGGGTCAGCCCGAAGTGGCGGCTCTTCCCATCGCGGAGCATACGCAGGAGCGCGGTGGTCCCTCCGCGAGTGCTCGACCCGCGAATCACCTGGAACCCGAACCGCTCGTTGATCTGGGTCAGCAGCTCCCCGTCGGCGTGAAGCCCGATGAGCACGGCCGTGTCCGGGCGGGCGTAGACGTACGACGGGACGAACAGGTATTCGTGCCAGAAGGCGTAGATGTACCGCGCATCGCCGAGCAGTTCGGGCCGGTCACCCATGAGGTACAACGTCAGGGGACGGTAGGCGTAGCTCAGCGTGCGGACCCACCCGCGGGCAAGGACCGACGCGGCGGCGGCCATGCGGCGAATCGTGTGCGGGTCGCGAAGCTTCATTCCAGCGGTCGGGAGTCAGAGGTCAGGCCAGTCATAGGTCCTATGAGACCTATACGTCCTGTAGGACCCATACCCGCTGCTCCCCTCTCGACGAAAGGCCGGTCTCATCCGGGCCACTCGCCGGCGAACACTTCGACCGCCGGACCGGTCTTGTAGACGTGGTTGTCCGCCCCCCACTCGATGTCGAGATCGCCGCCGAGCAGGTGCAGCGTCACCTTGCGGTCCAGCCGGTTCGTCAGCACCCCCGCCACCCCGACGGCGCACGCCCCGGTCCCGCACGCGAGCGTCTCGCCGCTGCCGCGCTCCCAGACGCGGAAGTGCGCATCCCTCCGGCTGTTCACCTTTACGAACTCGACATTCGCCCGTCGCGGGAAAGCCGCGTGCGTCTCGACCAGCGGCCCGACAGTGTGCACCAGTTTCTTCGTGATCTCATCCACGAACGTGACCGCGTGCGGATTGCCCATCGAGACGCAGGTGACCTTCAGCGTGCCGCTCGGCTCCGGGCCGTAATGGATCGACTGATCGATCGGCGGGTTACCCGGAAGAGTCGTGGGGATCTTCGCGGCCTCGAGAATGGGCTCGCCCATGTCCACGCGGGCCCGCCGGACCTTGCCACCCTGGATCTCGAGATCGACGGTGAGAACTCCGCGACCGGTCTCGATCTTGAGCTGCTCCTTGCGGGCGATCCCATGGTCGTAAACATATTTGGCGACGCACCGGAGGCCGTTGCCGCACATCTCCGCCTCGGACCCGTCGGCGTTGAACATGCGCATCTTCGCGTCGCCGCGCTCGGACGGGCAGATGAGGATGAGCCCGTCGCCGCCGACGCCGAAATGCCGGTCGGCGATGGCGACGGCCAGCTTCGCCGGGTCGCCGGTCAGCTTCTCGCGGAAGAGATCGATGTAGACGTAGTCGTTGCCGATGCCTTGCATCTTCGAGAAGCGCATGTCAGTCCTCATCGCTAAGCCGCAAGCGGCCTACTCCCACTCGATCGTCGCCGGCGGCTTGCTGGAGATATCGTACACCACGCGGTTCACCCCCCGCACCTCGTTGATGATCCGCGACGACACCCGGGCCAATAACTCCTCCGGCAAGCGCGACCAGTCCGCGGTCATGAAGTCGTCCGTTTGCACCGCCCGCAGGGCGATGACGTTTTCGTAGGTCCGGTAATCGCCCATCACCCCGACGCTCTGCACCGGCAAGAGCACAGCGAACGCCTGGCCCGTCTTCCGGTACCACTCGGCCGCCTGCAGCTCCTCCAGGAAGATCACGTCCGCCTGCCGCAGGACGTCGAGCCGTTCCTTCGTCACTTCGCCGAGGCAACGGACAGAAAGCCCGGGGCCCGGGAACGGGTGCCGCCAGAC
>DATFWZ010000205.1:0-2943 GCA_035258765.1 Gemmataceae bacterium | reverse complement strand
TGCCCGCTGGGGAGCGGGACCGGCTGTCGGCCCATCTCGACGGATGTGTCAATTGCCAGGTCCGCGTCGAGCGCCTACTGTCGGACGACTCCGTCGACACGTGGCGGCGGACGACGGCCGCGCGGACCGAGCCCGGGCCGCCCGCCGCATTCCTGAACTCCATGCGGCGGCTGGTACCTCTGGTCGCATCGTCCCCCATCACCCTTGCCGAATCGAAGACCGAGCGGAACGGCGTGAAGCCCGAGCCGGGCCCGTTGCCGAAGGAAATTGGCGGATACGAGATCATCAAAGTCCTGGGCCGCGGCGGAATGGCGGTCGTCTACCAGGCCCGACAGCCCGGGCTCGGACGGCTCGTCGCCTTGAAATGGTTGACCGCCGCCGGGGGAACGGACACGGAGACCGCCCGCTTCCTGCGCGAGGCGGCGGCCGTCGCCCGGATGCGGCATCCGAACATCGTGCAGGTCTACGAGGTCGGTGAGTGCGAGGGCCGGCCTTTCTTGGTGCTGGAGTTTGTGCCCGGCGGCACTTTAGCCGAGCGTCTCAGGGGGGCCCCGATCGACCCGCGGCAGGCGGCCGAACTCCTGGAGCAGGTGGCGCGGGCGGTCCACCACGCCCACGAGCAGGGCATCGTCCATCGCGACTTGAAGCCGTCGAACATCCTCCTGCAAAGTCCCCATTCCTTAGTCCCCAGTCCGCACTCGAATGGCACCCGACCCGGGACTGGGGACTGGGGACTGGGGACTCCCAAGGTCTCGGACTTCGGCCTGTCGCGGGCCCTTGACGACGACCAGTCGCTGACGCAACCGGAGGTGCTCGTCGGGACACCGACGTTCCTGGCCCCCGAGGTCATTGGCCACCCCACATCACCGCCAACCCCGTCGGCCGACGTGTGGTCCCTGGGGGTGATCCTCTACGAGGCACTGACTGGCCACCCACCCCTGGTCGGGCCGACGACGCTGGCCACCCTTCGCCTTATTGAGGCAGTGGACCCGATCCCGCCCGGCCAGCTCCAGCCGCAACTTCCCCGAGACGTGGACACGATCTGCTTGGCGGCCCTGCAAAAGGACCCGCGTCGTCGGTATGCGAGCGCTCTGGCGCTGGCCGACGACCTGCGCCGGTTCCTCGACGGGCGGCCGATCCAGGCCCGGCGCGTCGGCCGACTCGAGACGGGCTGGCTGTGGTGCCGGCGCAATCCGGCCGTGGCCGGACTCGGGGTCGCTCTTGCGGTGGCGGTCCTGGTCGGGCTTGTGGTCGCTCTCGTCCTCCTCGGCGACGCCCGTCGGTCGGCTGCGGACGCCAAGGCAAATGCCGATCGCGCGGGCGAGAACGAGGCTCGGGCACTTGCTTCCGCGGCCGATGCCGCCGCCAGCGCCCGCCTGGCGAACGATCGCGCTTATGCGTCCGACCTTCAGTTCGCCAACCAGATGTGGGCGAATCGGCAGTACGCGATCCTGGTGGACCTCCTGGACGGCCAACGCCCCGAGCGGACGGACGGAATTGACCGCAGAGGGTTCGAATGGCACTTCCTGTGGGGCTCCAGCCATCAGCCGCACCGGACGGTCTCTCTCCCCCGGCCGGCGTGGGATCTGGCCGCGAGTCACGACGGCTCGGTCCTGGCCGCGGCAACCGGGGACCCGGCGGTCGAGTTGCTCGACGCGGAAGGGCAGCCAGTCCGCACATTGACCGCGGCCGGCGGCAAGGTGATCCGGGTCGGCATTTCCGCCGACGGCCGCCGCGTCGTCGGCGCGTCAGAAGATGGCACGGCCCACGTCTGGGCTGCCGACTCCGGCCGCCTGGTTCGCACACTGGCTGGGCACAAGGGGCTGGTGACCGGGGCCCGCTTCTTCCCGGACGGGCGGAAGGTGGTCACAGTCGGGCTCGACGGCACCCTGCGAGTTCACGATGTCGAAGACGCGAAGGCCGAGCCGCGTGTCATCCGACAGCCGGGCGTTCAGTTCCATTGCGCCAGCGTGAGCCCGGACGGCAAGCGGGTTGCCGCCGGCGGGTCAGACGGCGGCGTGCGGGTCTGGAACGCCGAGACGTGGGCCGACCGCCCGGTGATTCGGGGACATGTCGGCGACGTCCTGTCCGTTGCGTTTGCACCGACTGGCGTCCTTTTGGCGAGCGGGTCTCGAGACCACGGAGTTCGGGTCTGGGACTCGGAGACCGGCAGGCTGGTTCGGGCACTGCCAAGCAACCACTTGGACGCCGTGGCAGTGGTCGCCTTCAGCCCCGACGGCCGGTCGCTGGCGAGCGCTTCATTCGATCGGTCGATTCGGGTAGTGGAGCTGGAAACCGAGCAGGCGTCCCGGATCCTCCTCGGACATGGCGATTTCGCCCTCGGAGCGGTGTTCGGACCCGACGGGAAGACCCTGGCCAGCACCGGATGGGACCAGACCATTCGGTTCTGGGACCTCACCGTTGGCTACCCGCAGCGGGCATGGCACGGACACGAGAGGGGCGTGCGGGCGGCGGAATTCGCGCCGAGCGGCGATCTGGCGACGGCCGCGATGGACGGTTTCGTGCGGCTTTGGGACCCGGTTGCAAGGAAGGAGAAGGGGCAGTTCGGCCCGCATGGCGGCGGCGTCCTGAGCCTGTCGTTTGACCCCGCCGGGAGCCGGCTGGCGACCTCGGCCGAAGACAACCAGGTCCGCGTCTGGGATTCCGAGAGCCGCCAGGTCATCCACATCCCGACCGGACTCTCCGAGCGTGTGAATGACGTCCGGTTCGACCCTCGCGGCACCGTACTGGCCGCTGGCGGGGAGGGAGGGTCGGTTTATCTTTGGGACGCGACCGCGGGGTGGACCGGTCGACTCCTGACAAAGCTGCCTGCGCCTGTGACGTGCCTCCGGTTCGACCCGACCGGGGCCGTCCTGGCCGTCGGTTGTCGGAGCGGGATGGTGGCCACCGTCGATGTCGCATCCGGACGTCCGCGGCACAGCT
>DATFWZ010000204.1:0-2225 GCA_035258765.1 Gemmataceae bacterium | reverse complement strand
CCAAGGAGCGGTTCGACCGGTGGCTGGCCGATCGCGACATGTACACCGGGGCGGACTTGGAAAAGAAGGATGTTGCCGAATGGCGCAAGAACCTGGCGGCCGCGGAGGCTCGAAGGGCGACCGCCGCGCGCCTGCTGCCCGCGTTCGACGGCCCGAAGTCTGCGGATCCGAAGGACGCCTTGCCGCGTCCGCACTGGCGCTATGAATTCGTCGCGCCGCTCCTGGTCGCACAGATTGCCGACGCCGACGCCGAGAGCAAGGCGCTGCGGGCGAATATGCAGGCGGAATTGAAGTCGCAGTCGGACGCGATGCGGGCCCAGGTCGGCACGCCGCTCCTCGGGGAGGACCGGGCCAAGGGGTACGCGGTCCCGGTGGACGAGCGGGAGTTCGGCTTCATCCCGAAGAGCTGGGGGCCGATCGAGTACCTCGACTGGACGACACGCTGGTTCCTCACGGTCGTCGGCGCACTTCTGATGATCGGGCTGTTCACCCGGCTGTCGTGCTTTGCCGGCGCCGGGTTTTTGCTGCTCACAATCCTGACCCAGCCGTCGCTGCCCTGGCTGCCGACCCCGCCGAATCAGGAGGGGAATTACCTGATTGTGAGTAAGAACGTGATCGAAATGGTCGCCCTTCTGGCGCTGATGACCACCCGGTCCGGCCATTGGGCCGGGCTGGACGGGCTTGTCTCGTGGATGTTCGGCGGCCGGCGTCGCCAGACCGCTACGCGGCGACCGTCGCGTCTGGTACACTCATCGAATCGAACTTGACCGGGAGAACTCTCCGATGGCCCTCGACCTGACCGCCGAGCAGAAAGAGCTGGGCAAGGGAAATGTCAATGCCGCGGCCAGCGACCTGACCCGCCGCGGGTTCATGAAGAGCATGGCCGCCGGCGCGGTCGTTGCACCGGTCGCCGCCGCCACCTACTTCGGCTACGAGGCCTGGAAGGGCAAGCCGGTGAAGGCCGCTCTGATCGGCTGTGGCGACGAGGGCGGCGTGCTCCTCGGCGAGCACGACCCGAAGTACCTCGAGATCGTCGCGCTGTGCGACATCCGCCCGTACAACCAGAAGCGGATCATCGACGGCGAGGGCGAGACCTCCCTGCGCAAGGGTTACAAGCGCATCTACGGCGACGCCGCCGCGAAGAAGGTCGCCGCCGACCACATGTACACCGACTACCAGGAAATGCTCCAGAAGGAGAAGGACCTGGAGGCGGTGGTCATCGCCCTGCCGCTGCACCTGCACCACCCGGTCGCGATCGCGTGCATGGAAGCAGGCAAACACGTCCTGTGCGAGAAGCTGATGGCCCGGACCATCGGCCAGTGCAAGGAGATGATCAAGGTCGCCAAGAAGACGGATCGGATTCTCTCGATCGGCCACCAGCGGCACTACAGCATGCTGTACGCCCACGCGGTCGAGATGATCCAGGCCGGCATCCTCGGCGACATCAACCACATCCGTGCCCTCTGGCACCGCAATTTCACCTGGGAATACAAGCCGGACGGAAAGGATATTGTCGATGCGAAGGAGGCGCCGGATGTCCGTCAACCGGCCCCGTTCTACCGCGACGGGTGGTTCCAGCCGATCCTCAAGACCGACTACGCGGCCCTCAAGGACAACGAGGTCCTGAAGAAGTACGGGTATAACAGCATCGAGGAGCTGGTACGCTGGCGGCTCTACAACCGCACCGGCGGCGGACTCATGGCCGAGCTCGGCAGCCACCAGCTCGACGCGTGCAGCATCTTCCTGGGGAAGGTCAAGCCGCTCTCGGTCATGGGCGTGGGGACGCGGTCGTTCTTTGGGGACGTGAAGAACCCGACCGACTACCGCAACCCCCGCGGGATCGACGACCACGTCTTTGTGACCTTCGAATTCCCCGGTAAGAAGCACCCGAAGGGCCCGCACGGCGGGGCCGACAAGGACGACGTCGTGATCGTCACCTACTCGTCCATCAGTACAAACGGGTTCGAGCCGTACGGCGAGTGCGTGATGGGCAGTCGCGGGACGATGGTCGTTTCGAGCGAGTCGGAGCTGATGCTGTTCAAGGAGCAGGAGCCGGGCAAGCGTGCCGCCCCGCGGGAGACCAAGGTGAGCGTCTCCCAGGTCGGTAGCAAGCCCGCGATGGAATCGGCCGGCACCTGGGGGGGGCCGGCGGCCGCGGCGGTGGCGGCCGGGGGCGGGGCCACGGGCACGGGCGGGCCGGTTAGCCGCGGCTACCGCGAGGAGAT
>DATFWZ010000203.1:0-10012 GCA_035258765.1 Gemmataceae bacterium | reverse complement strand
TGGGGTCGGCGAGTGTGGTCGGGTGGGACATCCTTGACCTCCGAAGTCACCGCGAATCCGTCCGCACCCCAATGGTAGCGCCGACCCCAATGAAGTGAAGACCCTCCCCGAAATGTTGCGGGTAATAGTCAGCCGAAGCGGAGAGGGGGGAACCGGAGGTTGCGGACACAGCCCTCGCTGGGGGCTCCGTCAGACATCCTCGCTTGCGCTTCGGGCTTCACTCCGTCACATACCGCAAGCACAGCGAAAACTCGTCACGCTCGAAGTCGAGCTTCTTGGCCAGCGGGTCGAGTTCCTTCGCCTGTTCGGGGAACTTGCGGGCCAGCGCCGTCAGGATGACCCGCTTCAAAGAAGGGTTGATGGCGGCAGTCTTCACCCGGGCCAGGTCGAACGGCTGTTTGCCGCCCGCGACCGCGGCGCAGAATCGGCCCTCGCGGTCCCCCTTGCCCAACGCATCGACGAATCGCTTCCACTGCTCGTCGGCGAACGCGGCGTCTTTGGCCTTGAGCCCGGCGAGGTAGAGGAGCCCGGCGCGGGTCGCCTCGTACTCCCAGTCGCGGGCGACGCTGATGCGGATTGGGCCGCCGGCGTCGGCCGTGGACGCGGCCTTGTAATCCCCGCGTAGCAGGTTGACCGCGAACTTGTCCCCAGTCTTCGCCCTCGCCGCCAACTCCAGGTACTTCGCCCGGTCGCGTTTCGCTTCGGCAAGAGTCAACTCCAGGCTTGCCCGGGCCTGGGCGACGGCCTGATTGGCGGCCGGGTCGCCGAGGCGCGGCGCCTGCGGGCCCATCGCCCGGTTGATCTCCCCCTCGGCGGCGCCATGCTCGTTCGTGGCCACGAACGCGGTCAACCGGTCGCGCAGGTAGAGGAGGTTGTCCAGCGGGCCAGTCGGGGCGGTCGCGGCCAGCAGGTCGGACCACTTGCCGGCCGCGAGCAGCGTCTGGACGTACCGACGGCGGTACTGCGGGTCGCCCGGGACCAGGTCGCGGGCCTTCTTGCCCCAGGTCACGGCCTGGTCGAAGTCGCCGCGGGCAAGGTACCGGAATGACAAACCGGCGCATGCGGGCCCGGACGGCGGGTTGGCATTGGCGGCCTCCGCGTAGAGTTTGTCGGCCTCGGCCCCGTCCTCGACACGGCCGAGCAGGTAGACTGCGTCCGGCGACCGCTTCGTCTCCTCCACCAGCTTCCGGTAATCCGGCCGGAGGTCGGTCGCGGGCTCGGTCACCTCCATGAGCGACTGGTACACGCGGTGCCACTCGACGCGCACCGGCCGGTCGGCCAGACGGGGACGGAGGAAGACGATGGCTTCCGCGGGCGGCAGCGTACCAGCCAGGAACGTGAGTGCCGTGGAGTCGTTCGGGTCGAGCTGGAGCAGGCGCTTGACGTACGCGGTCAGCTCGTCCGACTTGACCGCGAGCATCGCTTTGAAGATGCGGTCTTGTGTGTCGCCGACGGTCAGCAGCCCAACCCGGGTCTTGGTGATCTTGCTCCCGGCCTTGGCCTGGATCTCTCGCGGAAACGGCTCGAACTCGTAATCGACCCCCTTGAACTCGTGCAGCAATTTGCCGGCGCTGAATTGCGGCGGCGAGTCCGGCGGCACGGCCTCGTTCGAGTAGACCGTCTCATCGCGCTCCAGCAGGGCGCAGCGGTCCGGGTTGAGCACGAACACCGGCCGCGTGAAGGGCCGGGAAAAGAACTGCGTCTCGACGGTGGCCTTCTGCGGCCCGTCGCCGCCCTCGGGCCAGTCCACCGTCACTTCTCCCTCCGGGACGTCCACCTTGAGCGGGACCCCGGGGGCGAGCTGGTGCGCCGCGCCGTTGACCTTGACCGTGTACGGCTTGGTCCAGCCGTTCACCAAGTAGACGCGGCGGTTCTGTCCGCGATAGATCGCGAAGCCGAGGTAGAGGGCAATGAGGCCGAGGATGAGGGCGGCGGCCACGTACTTCGGCCACTTGAAGCCGAGCCCGCTGCCCTCGCGGAACCCGGTCTTCGCCGACTCGGCCAGGTAGGTGGACTTGACCGGCTTGCCGGTCGCCTGGTGCTTCTCCGCGGTTTTGCGCTGCTTCTGGTAGGCCTTGTCCTTGACGAGCTTGGGGTAGATCTGGTCGCGGACGTCCATGACGGCCAGGGCCTGCTCGTGCATCCCCTTGGCCATGAACCCCTCGATCAGCCAGAAGACGAGCCACGCCTTGTCCGGGTCCTTCGATTCGAGCGCGTGGCGGACGTGGTCGGCGGCCTCCTCCGGGCGGTTCTGCTTGAGCAGGCAGACGGCCAGCCGCTCGCGGGTGTCGTCGGTTGGGTCGACGGCCATGGAGCGCTGGTACGCGGCCTCCGCGTCGGGCCAGCGGGAGAAGTACTCGTAGGCGGCCCCGAGTTGGGCCTGGATCTCCGCGTCGTCGGTGCGGTGGCCGGCCAGGACGTCAGCCAGCTTGTCGAAGAGCTGCTCGTCCTGGTAGACGGTGGCCAGCCCGAGGGCCATCTGGATGGTCTCGCGGTCGTCCGGGTTGGCCTGGAGTTTTTCCAGCACGGCGTTGAACGCCTGGGCCTTGCCCGCCTCCCAGTCCTTGAGCTTCACGACCCGGTGCCGCTGGCAGACGGGGCAGTTCTGGAGGATGCGCTTCTGCCCGAGCGGGATGACCGGGATCATGAAGACGACGAAGAACAGGGTCGTGTCGTACGACTCGAGCTCGGCGAGCGCGCCGCAGTTCGGGCAGGCCATCTTGACGCGGTGGATGCGGCGCTTGCCGCAATACCAGGTGCCGCAGCCGTTGATGATCGTGGGCATATGGAGTCCCGACGAGGGCCGAGGGGTTTGGGATATTTTGCCGGAACGGAGGGTTCGTGGAAATGGGAAATGGCGTTGTGTGTAGGTCCTAGCCATGACTCGAGCAACGAGGCCATTGCCCCGCACGCGCTGGCCTGCTACCCTCATCTCCCACTCTGCCGATTCACGCGAAAGGCCGGCTCGCCATGTACCCCCGCGTCGTCAACGTCGCCATTTTTCTTGCGTTCGTCTCGACTCTCCGCGCCGCCGACGACTACAAGCTCGGCCCCGATTCCGAGCGGAAGTCCGGCGTCCCGCAGGGGAACGTGACGCAGCACAAGTGGACCAGCAAGGTCTTCCCGGGGACCGAGCGCGACTACTGGGTCTACGTCCCGGCCCAGTACGACGGCAAGTCGCCGGCCTGCGTGATGGTTTTCCAGGACGGCGGCAACTACCAGAACGAGAAGGGCCAGTTCCGCGTTCCGATCGTCCTCGACAACTTGATCAATCGCCACGAGCTGCCGGTGATGATCGGCATCTTCGTCAACCCCGGGGTCGTCCCGTCGGTCGAGGGACAGGGACAGGGGCGATCCAACCGCAGCTTCGAGTACGACACCCTGTCGCCGCAGTACGTGACGTTCCTGGAGAAGGAAATCCTTCCGGAAGTGGGCAAGGAGTACAAGCTGCGGCAGGAGGCGGCCGGGCGCGCGATTGGCGGGATCAGCTCGGGCGGAATCTGCGCCTTCACTGCGGCCTGGGAGCGGCCGGATTTGTTCTCGAAGGTGCTGAGCCACGTCGGCAGCTTCACCAACATCCAGGGCGGCGACGTCTACCCGGGGATGATTCGCAAGACGCAGCAGAAGCCGATCCGCGTCTGGCTCCAGGACGGGTCCAACGACCTGGACAACCTGCACGGCTCGTGGCCGCTGGCCAACCAGCAAATGGCCGCGGCGCTGCGGTTCATGCGTTACGACTTCCGGTTCGATTACGGCGATGGCGGGCACAACGGCAAGCACGGCGGCGCGACCCTGCCCGCGGCCCTGAAGTGGCTGTGGCGGGACACCCCGCCGGCTACGGAGAAGTAGATCAGGCGGCGTTGTTCAGGCAGCGGCTGGCCGGATCGGTCGGGCCCAGCTCGCTCGGCAATAGCGTGGCCCCGCCCGGGCCGGCTGATCCGCGACGCGCCGAGCTCGTCCACGGCCGCTCGAACCATCGGTGGAACGGGTAGCAAACCGCGAGCACAACGACCACAACCAGACCGTCCACGAGCCAGTCCCCAAAGCCGGTCGCGGAGACGACCGACCGCGCCGGTTGCAGCAGTGGGACGTGTAGTAGATAGAGCGAATACGAAACGGTCCCCGCGTAGCTAACGGCCGCAACGAGCGGTCCCACGAACCACCCGGTCAGGATCCGCGGCGGTCCGACGTCCCAGAGCAGCCACAACCCGGCCGCCAGACCGGTGGCGAAGATCAGCTCGCCCGCGACCATGCCCGGGCCGATGTCCGGGTCGGCCGGGGCGATCACCAGCCCGATGGCCAGGAAGACGGCGGCGGCAACGAGTCCCGCGATTCGCAGTGTCCGCGGGCGTGAGAGCGGCCAGCGCTCGATGCCCGCGTAGAGCGCGAGACCCAGGGCAAACATCGGCCAGTGCGGGAGGAACAGTCCGCTCTGGAACGCGCCCGGGAGGAACCCGACGGGAATCGCGGCGGCCGTGACGACCCCGATGACGAGCCGTGACCATCGGCCGGCCAGCAGAGCCAGGGCGACGACGAGGTAGAATTGGACCTCGATGGCCAGGGTCCAGAGGACGATATTGACGAACAGGAACTTACGCCACGGGTATTCCCCGACCCCCGTGAATGCCTGGGTGAGCGTCATGGTGCCCAGCCAATCGCCCGCCGGGCGCTCGGCCCACGACGGTGGCGCGTACTCGGCGCCGAATGGGCCGGCCGGCCAACCGAACGCGGGACCGAACGCGTACACGACGACTGCGACACCGAGAGCCGCCCAAAGGGGAGGATAGACGCGGAGCAGGCGGCGGGTCAGGAATGTGCCCATGGAATCGCCCCGGTCGCGGGCCTGCCGGGCCGCGGCCGCCAGGCAGAACCCGGAGATGACAAAGAACATCGGCACGCCGAAATAGCCGCGCAGGATCACGCCGGGAGCAGTGACGTCGGCCCGCGACCAGGCCAGGTGGTGGGCAAACACCCAGACGGCCGCGACCCCCCGCAGATAATTCAAGAGCGGGTAGCGCATCGAGAGTCGGCGCGGGCGGCGTCGGAGTTGAAGCAATCGACTCTACGTCGCGGACCCGGAATGAGCAAACAACACGGAATTATCGCCCCGCTCTGAATGCACAAACGGTATTCATCAATGTGGAAGCACCTATCTCTCTCCGTGCTCCTGCTCGCGGTCGGCTTTGCGGCCGGGCAGGACATGCCATTACATGAGATCATCAAGCCTGGCGAAGACTGGAAGCCACACTCCGGAATCATGCCACGACCAGCGTCCTTCTACAGCGTGGATGCGAGCAATCGCCAGATTCTCTTGAACCGCGGAACGAGCAACAGCCGTGAGCCGCTCAAGAATCTGCTGAAAGAGCCGACGTGCTGCGCCGTCAGCCTCGGCGGTTCAACGCTGCTCGTGGCCGACGCCACGGACCGTTACGTCTGGGCGTTCCGGATCGAGAAGGGCGGGAGCCTCGGGCCCGGGGATCGATACTGCCGGCTCCGGGTCCGGGGCGATGAGCGACGAAAGAAGGACACGCCCGCCGACGCCTACAAGGCCGACGCGTCGGCGATGGCGGTCGATGGGGCAAGGCGCACCTACGTCGCGACAAGCCTGGGCATTCAGGTGTTCGACCCGACCGGGCGGTTGTGCGGAGTGATTATGGCACCCCCCGGCCGCGTGACCGAGCTCGCGTTCCAGGGGAACCGCCTGTACGCCCAGTCCGGCGACAAGGTGTTCGCGCGGACGATGCTCGCGGAGGGCAAGTAGTTTGCTCTGTCGAATTCCCGGGGCCGGCCGGCGTAGCTGAATTCGTGAGAATTCAGGTCGGCGGCGACAGCTAGCCGGCTGAATTCTCACGAATTCAGCTACCACCCTGATCGGACCGGCTCGCTATCCGTCCTACTTGTTCATCCCGATCGTGGTCGGGTCACCCTTGGCCGGGGGTGGGCCGGCGGGACTGCGGCCATCGCCGCCAGTGATGTGCGTGATCTTTTTGTCTTGGGCGGGCTCTGAACCGGGCCGGTGGAGCGAGAAGATGGTCACGGCCTCGCCCGGCGATCGAGCCTTAACACGGATCAGGTACGTCGTCTTCTTCCCTGGCGGGACGTCATACGCGGGGAACATGACCATCTTCGCGTTCGGCCCGATCGCCTTGCCCGACGCCGGCGTCGTATCTATGAGGTCCACGTTGGCCGGCAGATCCACGCGCACCTCCGTCTTCTCGGCCGGCGCAGTTCCGCGATTCGACACAGTAATGCGATAGGTCATCGTCCTGCCGACCGACTCCGTCCCGGGCGCGTCCGTGTCCCAGTCCAGGCTCGGCACCCCCGCGAAATCTGTCCTCAGCTCCTGCTTCTGCTCCGACCCGCGATCCGCTTTCGCCGAGAACCGCACGGCCCGGTTCCCGGGCGTCGTGGTGACCAGCGCGACCGACAATTCCTTCCGGTCCCCCGGCTTCAGCTCCTTGAACACCCACTGGACACTTTCGCGCATCGGCTGGCCGCCGTTGGTCGCCCGGGTCGGCCGCATGTCCGGCGGGTAAACGCACCGGACGACGACATTGCGCAACTCCGCCGACCCGCGATTCTCGACCGCCACCTTGTACCCGGCCGGCACGCCGACGGTGCCCTTCTGCCCCTCCGGGCCCTCGGCCGTCATCTGCAGGTTGGCGGTTAGCACTTCGGTGTCGAACTGGGTCTCTTTCTTCACCCCCGGGGCGTTGACCAGGACCGTGCTGCCGACCTTGCCCGCCGTCTGGGCCTTCACCCGATAGTCGATCGTCCGCGACTGGCCCGGGCCGAGGGTTGAAATCGACCACGTCCGCTCGGCGCGCGTCGGGTTGACCGACGACATGAGCCGGCCGTCCGCGGCTCCGCGTGACGGCTCGCGGTCGTCGTGAACGAGCCCCTTGTGCAAGAAGTCCTTCACCTCGATGTCCTTGATCGGCACCTTGCCGGTGTTCGTGACCGTGATCCGGAAGGTGGACACGTCGCCGACCACGATTCGCTCCGGCCCGTCCTTCTTCAAACTCAGGGTCGGCGCCGAGACGCGGGTGATCATCCCGCGGCCGAAGTCGAACTGGACGCGGGCCTGAAGCTTCACCTCCCCCTCCTCCGCCTTGGGGGTGTACGACACCTCGATCGTCCGCGACTGGCCCGGCTCGAGCGCCTTGAACTCCCAGCGCGTCTCGGCCTCGTCGTGCGTCGGCGGCGGGTCAGCCTTGACGCGGTCCACGTCCTTCGGCGGGGTGACGCGGATCACGACGTTATGGGCCCTGGCCCGGGACACGTTGCGGACGTGCAGCTTGTAGACGACCGGCTGCCCGGTCGGAGAAACGTCGCTTCCCTCGATGTTCAACGTGACAACCGGAGTTGGAATCTCGCCCCCGGGGACATAGGTGCCCGTGTACTGGGCGGGTACGACTCCCGGGTTGACGACCGAGCCGGGGAGCAGTGCCGGGCCGGCGGGAACGACATGATCGGCCGGTCGGATCGTCGTCGGGTTGTCGGGATCGATTTGGCCGCGGGCCTGCACGATGTCTTCGGAATCGTCGGCCAGGGGAGGCTCGCGGGTCTGTCCCGGGAATCGCGGGATCTGCTGCCCGAGGGCGGCGACGGTTCCGACTAGCAACAGGAATGGGACGACGAACCGCGCGCGGGGGTGGCCCATGGTACCCGGCCCTCCCTGGCCGGCCCGATTTGCGAGAACGGGCCAACCTATACCCCGTCCGGGTAAACCGGGAAAGGCCAACCGCGACGCGCCGGTCTGGGCAAGGTGGGGGAATTCGCGAGTCCGCGAACTCAAGCGGCCGGTTGCCGCAAAGGATGGCCCCCACGGCTGCTGCGTACTCGTAAAACGTAACCCAGCCGTGAATTGCGCGCCGTCGAAGTGATCGAACCTACTTCGCGAGAGTGTCGAAACCGCGGGCCGGTGGCTCCGGTACTCTTGTCGCCCCACGAGAGACAGCGATGACGCGCCTGACCCTGGTTGCTGTACTTCTCACCGCGGCCTTCACCCGCGCCGACGAGTCGCGGCCGTTTCGGCTCGGGTTTACCAGTTGGCCGTCCGCCGCGACGGTTGAGGCTGTGACCGGCGCCTACACCTTCATCGCCGCCCACGGCGACCTGCTTGCCGAGCACATCGAGGAAGGCGTGCCCTGGCAGGCGGCCGCCGACGGCAAACCGTTCCCGCGAGAGTTTGTCCAGAAGATGCAAGGCCGGGCCAGGAATCGGCCGAAGGGCGTGAAAGTCCTGTTATCGATCACCCCGCTCGACATGGGTCGGAAGGGGTTCGCCGACCTCGTTGACGATCGGGGCAAGCGAATGGCGCCGAAGGAATGGGCCGACAAGAAGTTCAACGATCCGAGCGTCAAATCGGCCTACCTCACCTATGTGCTGTGGATGATTGACACGTTCAAGCCGGACTACGTGCTCACCGGGATCGAGACGAACGAGATCCTGAATAACCGCCCGGACGCCTGGGGTGCCTATCGTGAATTGTCCGCACATGTTCGCGGCGAGGTGAAGAAGAAGCATCCCAAGCTCCTCATCGCCGAGTCCGTGACGCTTCACAAACTCCTGGAGAAGGGAAACAAGAAGCTCGCCGACTATCAGAAGTCGATCCGCGAGTTCGTCGCCGACCACGACTTTTGCGCGGTGAGCTTCTATCCGTTCTTCCTGGGCCAGCACAAGGCGGCAGAATTCGACGACTCGCTCAAGTTCTTGACCACGTTCACGGACAAGCCCCTGGCGATTGCCGAGACCGGCCACCCCGCCGAGGACCTGGATGTGAAGCGGTGGAACCTCAACTTCAGGACGACGCCGGAGGAGCAAAACGCGTACGTCACGGCGCTGCTCAAGCGCGCCCAGGTGGATCGCTACCTGTTCGTGACCTGGTTCGCGAGCAAGGATTTCGACGAGTTATGGGCGACGTTCCCGGACGCGGTCAAGGACATCGGCCGACTCTGGCGGGACACGGGGCTTGTCGATGAGAAAGGGAAGGAGCGACCGGGGCTGGCGACGTGGACGTCGGCATTCGGGCGACCATTTGCGGCCGGGCGGTAACTGTCGCCGTCGCCTCTCCGGGGTCATTTCTTCGCCGGCGCCGGTGCCGGCCGCAAATCGAAGAACTCGAAGGCCGCGTCGATCTCGGCTGCCTCCTTGTTCCCGCCGTTCTTGGCGATCAGCCCGACCCGCTTCGGGTGCCCGTCGCCCCACGTCCGCTCCCCGGCGACCACCCACTTGTCCCCGTCCGCACTCCAGGCGTACTCGTACTTGTCCCCGCGCTTTGTCAGCTTCAACCAGAACTTCTTGAGGCCCGATCCACTTTCCTCCGGCTGGTGGTGGACGGGCACCCCGTCCGTCTCGGCGACGACGTGAAAAGTTTGCCCCTCCCCCTTCCGCCAGTTGAACTCGTAAGTCCATTTCAGGTAGTTGTCGTCGTCGTCGTACACGATGAGCCCGGCCTGCTGGTACGACGTGTCGGGCAGGAAGTCCTTGATGGACGTGGTGGCCACCCAGTCGTCCTTGGCCAGCGGGTTGTCGATCAGGTGGATATTCTTCGCCCGGAGGCCGCCGCTCAGTTGGTCCTCACTCTCCTTCCCGTGGATGCTCCCGCGTTGAGTGGTAATGACCATGGCCCCGGGCACCTTCTTGAGCGACACGTGCGTCGGGTCGGGCCGGACGACTTTCCAGTCGAGCGAGAGCTTGCCGTCGAAGCTGTCGCTGAGGCCGGCGCGGGGGTCGGCTTTGGGGAGTGGGGCCGCCGCCCCGACGCCGACGAGTACGAGCGAGCACAAGCCCGCGGGGATCAGGAATCGTCTCATCGAACGGTCTCCAACCCGGGCGCGACCCATTTGTCTGAGAATAGCCACTGGTGCGAGCGGTCGCAACGACATGGCGCGTAACAGCCAGTGCCTGGTTCCGCCCTCTCCGCTTCGGAGAGGGGGGTTAGGGGGAAGAGGTCTGCGCTGGACGCGCCCGAAAACCTCTCCCCCCCCGGCCCCCCTCTCCGAAGCGG
>DATFWZ010000202.1:0-3499 GCA_035258765.1 Gemmataceae bacterium | reverse complement strand
GGGCAGCAGGAGGCCAATCAGTATCGCAATAATTGCGATGACCACCAGCAGCTCGACCAGTGTGAAGCCACGCAGCCGGTTCATGATCGTCCCCCGGTTAATGCCCCTTACCCTGGGCCGCCTTGCTCTGCTCGTCCATGGCGGCCCGCAGGCCACCCGCCAGTTCCACTGCCTTGCCCTTGCCCCAGAAGTGGGTGAAGTAGAACGCGGGCTCCTCCCCGACCATGTGGTTGTGGAGCGCGACGATGTGAATCCCCGCCTTGCGTAGAGCGTGCAAGACCGGCTGGACTTCGCCCGCGGTCATGATGAAGTCGCCGTCCACGGCGGCCAGCTCGTCCGACCCGCTGAACGCCGCCCAGGTGGTCAGCCCCATCGATCCGGCGACTTTGACCCCGTGCATCATCCCCTCGCGACCGATCGTCACCTTCACGACCCCACCCTGCGCTTCTGCCTTATGGCCGAGCGCCTTTTCGATGGCCGCCTGGTCGATCTTCCCCTCCTTCGGGACATCGCCCATGAACCGGCTCGCTGGCTTCGGGCTGTCGGCCCGCACTTTCTTGATCGCGTCCCAGACCGACTTGACCCCAGCGGCGAGCTTCTCCGGCTCGCCCATCCCGCCGATGTGCATGAAGTACACCTTCGGCTCGTCATAGAAGAAGTGGTTGTGCAGCCCGGTCACCTCCAGGCCGGTGGCGAAGGCCGCGTCCATGGCCGGCGACACCTCGTCCTGGAAGACGACCGTGTCGCCCATGACCATGGCCCCGTGCGGGGCGGGCGTGAACGCGGCCCAGGAGCCGAGGCCGGCGAGCGGCTTGAGCGGCACGTCGTCTACCTTGACGTCCACGTCCGTTCGGGCCCAGGCAAGGCGGACGACGCCGTCCGCGGCGGTCGTCGCTTTGACCCCGGCGGCCTTGCCGATGGCATCGGCGTCCAGCCGATGCGCGCCCGCCGGGGGCTCGGCGAGGACGGAGTACCTGGCGGCAACGAAGAGGACGGATACCAGTGCGCCTGCGGCGATTAGTTTGTTCACGCTCTTCATCGATCGTCTCCTTTGGCCTTAAGTAGTCCCGCATGTGGCCGGCGCTACTTCCGCGCCTTTCGTGGCCAGTTTCTTAAACCGCAAACCGCGGACCACTCATTTCGCGGGCTCCGGGCGAAGCACCTTGACGATCTCCGCAACTCGTTCTTTGTCGAGGTCTTTCGTGTCCCGGAACGCGAAGTTGGCGACAACCTTCGATTGCTGGCCGTACACGATGACGGTGACCGCAGCGGCGTCGTTGAGCTTGTACTTATCCAGATTCTTCTGCCATTCTCGCCCTCGCGCAGCCACTGTCAGGGCCACGTTCGTACTCACCTCGTCGAGTGGCTTGAGATCGTCGTGCCCGAGCTTCCCCACGGCACAGACAAAGGCTTTCGGCCCCTCATTCGAAAGCCATCCCGTGACCTTCGGGTCCATGGCGCGAACGAGATTGGCGACGTTGTCATCGACTTTCTGAATGAAGATGATGGCGACCAGGGATGCGGGGGCGAGCGTGCAGGTCATGCACCCGGGCCCGAACTTGCCGCTAAACTGATCCTTGTACGGCCAGCCGACGACCCACTCGACCTGAAGGCAGCCGCAATTCTCTCCGACCTGAAGTCCCGACTTGAACTCCTCCGCGACGGCGGCGCTGTCGCACGCCAACAAGGCCACAGCGAGAACAGGAAGCAGCGGCTTCATGAGAAACACCTCCGAAGGCGAATGCGGCAGTCTCAAGCGGCCGATCGCTCGGCTCACTTGCCGCTGACCTTGAATTCATCGAACGACGTCTGGGCATCGGCTTTGCTCCAGAGGCCGACCTTGCCCGCCTTGGCGAACGTGTCGTCCTTCGCTTCGAGGTACTTCTTGCCGTCGAGGAAGCACTCGATCTTGTCGCCGACCATGGTGATCTTGATCGTGTGCCACTCGTCCTTCGGGACCTTGACCTCGGCGTTCTGGAACTCCGGACTGCGCTTGCCGCCGACGACCTTGTAGACGCGGAAGTTGTCCTCGAGCGGGTTCATGCGGGCGATGTAGTAGTTGTCGGCGTCCTGGTAGCGCCAGACGATTCCGCCCCCCTGGTCCTTCTCACCGGCGTTGGCCTTGAAGGCGACCGACACCTCGACATCCTTGAGGCTCGGCTCGTCGGCGACGCAGAGGTTGAAGAGGGCGTTCCGGTCATCGGTGGTCTGAGCGAGGGCAAAGCCCGTCTTCCCCGGGGCCGTGTCGTCGGCCACCACCTTCCACACGCTCGCCCCCTTGCCGGTCTGCGCGGCCTTCCATCCGGCCGGCACCTTGCCGAGGTCGTCCTTGGCGAAGGTGAAGGTCCGGGGTTTGTCCTCGGCCGAAAGGACACCGGCCAAAAGCACGGCGACCACGAACGAGCTGAGCCTGCGCATGGGTCATCTCCTTCTGAGTGGACTCGACCCTTACGGTAGTCTCCGGCCGCCCGCGAACCCAATTAGCTCTCGGTTAATTCCGGTTAATCTTGGCCGCTGGTGATGCAGCCGCGGCCCCCCGGCGACAGAATGGACCGGGGAGGGAGTCATGCCCCGGGTGCTCGTCGTCGAGGACCAGAAGCGGCTGCTCGCCAGCCTCCGCCGGGGGCTGGAGGAGGAGGGTTTCGAGGTCGAGACCGCCCCGTCCGGCGAGGAGGGGTTCTATCAGGCCACCACCCGCCCGCCGGACTTGTTGGTCCTCGACATCATGCTCCCCGGCCGCGACGGGTTTCAAGTGCTGGCGGATCTCCGGGCCGGCGGGTTCGCCCAGCCAGTCCTCCTCCTCACTTCGCGGGACGCGGTCGAGGATCGGGTGCGGGGCCTCAACGCCGGGGCCGACGACTACCTGGTCAAGCCCTTCGCCTTCGCGGAGCTGGTCGCCCGCCTGCGGGCCCTGCTTCGCCGAAACCTGGCCGACCGAGAGTTGATCCTCCGGGCGGATAATCTCGAAGTGGACCTGCTCGCCCGGCGGGCCGTCCGCGGCGGGGTCGAGCTGGACCTGACCGGCCGGGAGTTCGACCTGCTCGCCTTCCTGCTCCGGCACAAGGACGAAACCGTCACCCGCGACATGCTCTCCCGCGAGGTGTGGAAAGAGCCGGACGGGGTGCTGAGCAACGTGATTGAGGTGTCGGTCAACGCGCTCCGTCGGAAGGTCGAGCGGCCGGGGGAGCGGCAGCTCGTCCACACGGTTCGGGGCGTCGGCTACGCATTGCGGGACCAGACATGAGGCGGCTGAGCATCCGATGGAGGCTGACTCTCTGGTACGCCGGGGTACTGGCCGCGGTGCTGGCGACGTTCGGGCTGACCGTCTATGTGACCCTCCGGCACCAGCTCCGGGAGCGGATCGACGAGGGGCTCCACGAAGAGTTGGCGGACGTGCTCTCGGAGGTGCGCCGGGCGGAGTCGGCGGCGTCTCTATCGGGCTGGTTGGACCGGCGGTTCGGTGGGCATGAGGGTTTCGACTTCCATATCACACGCCTGG
>DATFWZ010000201.1:0-22138 GCA_035258765.1 Gemmataceae bacterium | reverse complement strand
CCTCGGGGGCCCGGATTACTACTACCGCCTGCGGATCGCGGAGTGTCCGGGGGCCATGGCCGCGATCCCGGTCGCGGTCAAGCGGGGTACGAAGGCGACCATCCATTTTTCGGGGAGGAACGTCGAGGGCGTCGCGCCGGTGGAGGTGTCCATGCCGGCCGACCGATCCGCGATTCAGGTCGCCCCGCGGGGCCAGGGGGGCGTCGCCGGGTGGCCGGTAACCGTGTACGCGTCCGACGTGGATGAACTGGTCGAACAGGAGCCGAACAACGAGCCAGCCAAGGCCAATCGCCTGCCGGTCCCGTGCGGGATGACCGCGAGGTTTCTCGAGAAGGGCGACGTGGACTACTTCGTGTTCGCCGTCCGGAAGGGGGTCAAGTACGCGATCGTCGCGGAGACGTACGAGATCCTGTCCCCGGCCGAGGTGTACCTGGTCGTCAAGGACGCGAAGGGCGCCGACCTGGCCAAGAGCAACCCGCAGAACACACCGGCCCGGATCGACTTCACCGCCCCGGCGGACGGCGACTTCTTCATCTACGCCGAGCACCTGAACTACTTGCACGGGCCGACCGAGGTGTACCACCTGTCGCTCCGCGAGGCCGTTCCGGACTTCGACGTCCAGCTTCAGCTCGACCGCCTGGCCCTCGCCCCGGGGGAGACGACCGTGTTACCGGTCGCGCCGCCCGTGCGCCGCGACTTCACGGGCCCGATCGAGGTGACCGTGACCGGGCCGCCGGGCTTTTCCGGGACGGTCACGGTCCCGAACGCCCCGCCCCCGCCGCCGAACCAGCCGGCCCCACCGGCCGCGTACCTGCCGGTGACGTGCAAGGCGGATGTCCCGATGGGCGCTTACGAACTGCGAGTCACGGCCAAGGCGACGATCGGCGGCAAGGAGGTGACGAAGTCGGCCACGGTCACCGACGTGGTCAAGCAAGGGCTCAACAACCTGGCCTTCCCGCCCCAGGAGATGCTGACGTCCGTCGGCGTCGCGGTGACGGACAAGCCGGTGTTCGCTTTGTCGGTGAAGGTGGCGACGGCCGATGTGGCCCGCGGGGTCCCGGCGACGGTCACCGTTTCGGCGAAGCGGGCGGACGGGTTCGCCGAACAAATCGACCTGGCCCCGATCGGGCTGGCACCAAATGTGACTGTGGCGGTCAAGCCGATCCCGAAGGGGTCGAATGAGGTGCAATTCCCGCTGACGGCCGCGGCGAACGCTGGCCTGGGACCGCTCATGTTGACGTTTCGCGGGGCCGCGAAGCAGGCCGGGAAGGACTTCGCCTACTACTCGGCCCCCGCGACCAGCACGGTCGTCCTACCTGCGGACGTGAAGGGCGAACCGTCCCCCCTGACGGTCAAGGCCGGCGAGAAGGCGAAGCTGAAGGTGACGGTCGTGCGGCGCGGGGATTACAAGGGGCCGGTGGACGTGGAATTGAAGAACCTGCCCGCGAACGTCACCGCCCCGAAGGTGGCCGTGGCCCCGGACAAGACCTCGGCGGAGCTGGAGCTGACCGCGGCGGCGAATGCGGCCGCCGGCGACAAGCCGGACGTGCAGGTCGTCGGCACGGCCACCGGGGCCGGGAATCAGCAGAGCCTGTCGCCGGCGGTCGTGTTGAAAGTCGTCAAGTAAGGCAGTGGTATCCCTGTTAGCGGCCCGTTGGGGTCGGCCGGAAAACCCTCTCCGGAACCCCCGTTCACTGACGCACTGCCATGAACCTCTTTGACCGCTTCGCCTCCGCCCTGCCGATGGACCTGTTCCTGTCGAAGTATGGCACGGGCGCGCACCGCGCTCGCTGGAAGGCCACGTTTGACGCGGTCAGGTTGACCGACGCTCAGAGCCAGCTCCTCGGGTCGTTTGAACGACAGATGAACGTCATGGTCCTGGCCGGCGCCTGGTGCGGAGACTGTTCCGGCCAGTGCCCGATCTTCGACCGATTCGCCGAGGTCGCCCCGGTCATCTCGGTCCGGTACCTGGACAACGCGGACCACCCGGACGTGCAGCAGGAGCTCTCGATCAACGGCGGCAACCGCGTGCCGGTGGCCGTGTTCTTCTCGGAAGACGGGTTTGAGGTGCTTCGTTACGGGGAGCGCACGCTGGCCAAATACCGACTGATGATGCGGGACCAGGCCGGGGACAGTTGCCCGACCGGGATCGGAGTATCGCTCGACCCGCTGCTGACGCAAGTGACTCAGGAATGGCTGAACGAATTCGAGCGGGCGCAGTGGTTGTTGCGGCTGTCGAATCGACTGCGGCAGAAGCACGGGGACTGAGCCTCATTGCGGGGCGGGAAAGCAGCGGGCCGCGCCTTACGGCGCGGCCCGCTGTCGTCACTTCTTACGCTCGGGACTCGGTTCAGTCAGACTTGCCCGGAGGAGCCCCACCACCCGGACCATCGGGCCCGCCCGGTGGCGGTCCGCCCGGGCCACCCGGCGGCACACCCGGCCGGCCCGGCGGCGCGCCCGGCCCGCCCTGGTTCCCTTCCTTCTTCGGCGGGTCAACCCCGAACCGCAGCGACTCAAAGAACTCTTTCTCGATCGCGGCCGGGATGCCGGCGTTCTTCCGGACGGACATCACGATCGCCGCGTCGTCGTTGAAGTACACCGCCCAGCACGTAAACGGGGTTTCTCCCTTCACCAGATCGAACGTGATGCCCGGGCGGTCGCCGTGCGGCTTGGGCTTGATGTTCTTCGGGTTGTCACCGAACGACCCGTCCTTGGCCGCCTTCTCCATGACCTTGAACGCCTTGTCCGGGTCGGCGACGACCTCGATTTTGGCGTCCATGAGGGCGACGATCAACTTGGCCCCGCCCTCGGCATCCTTTGGCCAGAACAAGTACAGGTTGTCGTCGGACCGCAGCGCCCCGTGGTCGTCCGGGAACTTGAACGCGATCCGCAGCCGCGGGGCGTACTTCGGCTTGAGCACGATCTGGCCGACGTCCTCCGGCGTCCCGCCGGGCTGGACGACCACCGTTTTGAAGAACTCCTCCGCGTCGGCCGCCTTCATATCGGCGGGGCCGACTGCCGAGAGCACCACCCGCGCCTTGTGGACCACCCACAGGCGGTACAGCCCCATGCCCTTGAACTCGTCGTTCGGCTTGGCCGTGAACTGCTTACCCTTACTCGCCCCCAGGTTCGGCGCGTCCGTAACGCTCCCGTCCTGGGTCAGCCCCCGGATTTCCAGGAACTTGGCGATCTCGGCCTGGGCCGCGGTCCCGCCCGGGTCGGACTCCGGAAGGTCCGGCTTGTGCGTCACGTACACGCCCAGGGTGATCTTCTTTGCCGACCAGACCGACGTGAACGCCCGCTCCTCCGGGCGGTCAGAGATCGGGTCTGTTCGGCCGGGCGGCAGGGCCACCCCAACTCGGGCTCCATACACGCGGGCCGCCATGGTCTGCCAGTCCTTGGGCACGTACGCGGGCGGAACATCCGGCCCCTTCTGTCCGGGTTGATGCAACCGGCGCGTCGTCTTCCCAATCTCCACCTTCGGGGCATACTCGTCGAGCCCGTCCATCTTCTCGCCGCCCTTGTACGTCACCATTGCCTTGAACAGCTCGTCCGGGATGTTCGGCTTGATGAACCGGACCGACCCGTCGCACATGATGGCGTACGCCCCGAACGACTTGTCCTCCTGCATCGTCCGGAACGGCAGGAAGCTGTTCGTGGGGGCCACGCCCTGGACGGTGGCCCCGCCGCCGCGGATCCACGGCCGGGCGATGTTCGGCTGGACCTGGATCATGTAGATCGTGTTGGCCAGCCCATCCCCCTTCTGGATGGCCTCGATCGTCGTCTCCCGGTTGTAGCCGAAGATGCCGAGGCGCTTGGCGTTCTCGGGCGTGTCCTCCAGGTCGGCGGCGTCCTCGCCGATGCCCGAGAGCCCGATGAAGTGGGTGGAACCCATGTCGCGGCCGGCGATGCTGACGAGCTTGGAGCGCCACGAGTCCGACTCTTGCGACGGGTCAAGGAACTCGGCGACCCACGCCCGGCCGGCCCGCAGGTTGGTCGGGCTGTTCCAGCCCAGGTCCTTGTCGATGTTCGCGTAGAGCTGGTTGTACCCGAGCGCCGGGAGCAGCTCGATCATCCAGCTCACGCGCTGTTCCGGGGCGAACGGCAGACCCATGCGGGCGGCCGTGGAGCGGCGATTGTACGCGGCCATGGGAAACTTGCCGGCCTTGTGGAACCGCTGGACGGTGTCCGGGAGCCGCCACCATGGGTGCTGGGCGGCCAGGAGCATTCCCTGCCCGGCGACGCCGTCCATGTAATCGTTGAAGGACTCGACCAGCTTGTTCTGCCACTCGTTCTTGTAGCTCAAGTTGAACGACAGCATGACGATCTTGTCGGACCGCGTGACGCTCAGGGTCGAAGGGGGTGGCTGCTGCTGCCCCTGGGAGCCTGGCGCGCCCGGGTAACCGGGCATGCCGGGGAAGCCCGGTCCGCCGGGTCCACCCGGGTATCCGGGGCCACCGGGGTAACCGGGAGCGCCCGGGTATCCAGGACCGCCCGGCGCGCCGGGGTAACCGGGAGCACCGGGGCCGGGCTGCGAAGGCCCTTCGCCCTCGCCCGGCCCGGGTGGGCGCTTCTGCGTCGGCTCATTCCCCGGCCCGGACAGGCCCCCGACTCCGCCGGGGGCGCCAGGTGCGCCGGGAGCGCCAGGTGCGCCGGGGGCACCAGGTGCGCCGGGATATCCGGGGAACTCGCCCCCGCCGGGGCCGCCGGGATAGCCCGGGGCGCCCGGGTAACCGGGCCCGCCCGGATAACCTGGCGGCCCGCCCGGGCCAAACTGGTTGTTGCCGCCGTCGGCCCGCACGGGAATACCAACCAGGTCGGAAACCTCAAACGCCACGATCGGGAGCAGTAGCTTCAGGAACGCTTCCACCAGCTTGGCCTGATCTTCGTCATCGCAATCGACCCCGCACTTGAGGTCAAACTTCTCGGTGTTGAACTCGTACAGGGTGATGCCGATAATCGGCATCTTCGGGAACGCGTCCCGGCCCTTGGCCCCCGGAGGCAAGGAGGGCCTGAACTTCCCGCCGCCCAGCTCGATGCCGCCGCCCAGGATAACCTCGAGCAGCCGGGACGTCTCGACCTTGGCAACGAAGTTGACCAGCGGCTTCTGGTCCCCCTCCATGTGGTTCAACATCGCCTTCAGGTTCGGGTGAATGGTCCGGAAGGTCGGGATGGACGTGAACACGCGCTGCCCGCCGCCAGTGCCGCCGGTTCCACCGGGGCCGCCCGGGTAGGCCGGCCCGCCCGGCCCGCCGGGGCCGCCCGGTGGGGGGGGCGACTCGCCGCCGCCCGGGGCGCCGGGCGCCGACGGCGGCGGCAGTGGCTTGAGCTGAGTCGGCCGATTCAAGTCCTCGCTCATTCCATTTGGACCACCACCTGGCGGCGCGCCGGGGGTATAGCCCCCCCCGCCGGGGTACCCGCCCCCACCGGGGTACGTGCCCTTCGGCGGCCCACCACTCCCCGGGTAACCGGGCGGCGGCCCGCCCCCCGGGCCGGGGCCGCCCGCCGCCGGGGCAGTCGTGAGACGCGACCGGTAGTCCGGTTGGGCGTCTGCTTCCAGGAACTTCTCCATGGCCTGCCGGTCCGCGACCACCACCGTCTTGGAGTCGAGCAGGCAGACCGTGATTTCCCGGGGGCCGGGCGGCGGGTCCAGCTTGAACCCGATGTCCTTCAGCTTGTTGGCGAAGAAGTTGCCGACGGCCAGGAAGACCTCGTTGTTCTTGCTCAGGTAGTAGTCGCGCTTCTTGATGTTGTTGATCGGCTCGCCGAGGTCCATGGCCGCCTTGGCCGCGTCGGCCGAATACGCGGACTTGGTCTTGATGACGGTGAAACTCCACGAGCCGTCGCCGCCCCCCGCCGAGACCAGCCGGTCAATCTGCTCAACTGGGAACCCGAGGCTCGACTTGACCAGCGGACCGGTCTGCTTGTCCTGGTGGAACAGCCGGCTTCCGACCGGCCGGTTCAAAATTTCCTGGACCTGCACGTCGGCCGCCCACTGGGCGTCGTTCGGCAGGAGGTTGGTGGCGTCGCGAGCCGATCCTGAACCGGTGGGCCCGGCCACACCGACGCCGGGGTCGACGGGCTGGCCGCCGCCGTTCTCATTACCCCCGCCCCCCTCGTTGGCGGACTGGCCGGGCTTGCTGGGACCGCCGGAGTTCTTGGCGACAGAGGGCGTGCTCGGGGTGCTCGGCTTGTCCTCGTCGCCGAACAAGCCACCGAAATAGGCCGCGACGAGGATGCCGACGGCCAGAACGGCGATGCCGATGCCGACGAAGAGGACGGTGCTGGATTTCTTCTTCGGGGCCTCGTCACCGTCGTCGGACCGGGACTTGGACTTGCCGGGTGCCTTGCGGGCAACCGCGGTGGCGCCGCCCGCCGACCCCTTCCTCAGGCCGCCCGCGGCCGCCTCTTCCTCATCGCCCGGGGCCTCGACCACGAAGCGATATTTACACTTCGGGCAATCGATTTTCTTGCCAATGAGCGAGGCGTTTTTGATCGTGACAAACGTCTCGCAGCTCGGGCACTGGACCTTGAACCCGGTGGTAGCGGCCATTCGGTGGCCTCCGCAAGGATGACGGCGCGGGTGGGACTAGACGGATTGAGAGACGGTACATGATAGCGGGTTTGTCGTGGGGGATGCAAAGGGATTTCAAGCGCCTGTGACGTCCCGGAGTGCGATTGTGCAGGGGGGACGACCACCCGCCGGCGCCTATGACACCGTCGCGCCAGCCGACACTCCCGCCAGCACGGCGGGCACATCGCTGACGTGCTTCAGTATGGCTTCCGCCTCCTCGCGGCGTATCAATGCGAACACGGTCGGGCCCCAGGAACTCTGGCCGACGCCCGTCACCCCGAGGGCCCGCAGCCGGGCCACGCACGCGGCCACCGCGGGCGAGGCGTACCGCCCGCCCTGGGCCGGGGCGAACGCGTCCCCCACCCGGGCGTTGAACTCGTAGACGGCCTCGCCAAACCCCTGCGAGTCGGCCGAGGCGAGCGCCGGGAGCATCCCGGTCAGGACGAGCCGGCACAGGGCGTCCGTTTCACCTGGGGCCGGGCCGAGGTGACCAAGTCGGGCGAACGCCAGCCGCTCACGCCCGCCGTGCCATTCCGACGCGGCGTCCGGCGTGAACACCAGCACGGACCAGCTGGCCGGCAGGTCGTATCGACCGACGAGTGGCGAAATGGTTTCTCCTGGCAGTTTGCCACCCTCGACAATCAGGCCCCCTCGCTCGAACCCGTGCACGCCGATGGCCGAGCGTTCCCCCCGCCCGATGCGCACGGCGAGTTCGGCCGCGGGCCAGTCCGCATGGCCGCACTCGACCGCGATGGCCTTGGCGACTGCCAGGCCGAGCTGAGTGCCGACTCCGAGCCCGGTGTGCTCCTCCGGGGCGGTTTCCATGCTGATGTGGAACGGCCGACGCTCCCGCGCCGGCAACGACTCGACGGCTTGCCGGGCGAATTCCAGGGCCCGCGGGGCGAGTGGCCCGCTCGCCGACCACGCGGGGGCACCTTCGACTGTCACCGCCAGCCCGGGCCGCTCGACCATCAGTCCCACGCCGCCGAAGTGTCGGATCGGCAGGCCGGGCGCGCCGTCCACACCGGGCCAGCGCTCGCGGCTCTCGGCGGGCAGGCCGAGCAGCCCGAAGTGCAGCCGGCTCGGGGCCACGACCCGGGTCACGACGACCTCCGGGCGTATGCCTCGTCAATGTGTGATTGCAAGAAGTCGAACGCCTCGAACTCGGCCGGCCCGCCGGTCTTCTCGACCAGCACCCGCAGCTTGCGGTAGTCGGCTCGCACCTCGGATTCCGGCAACAGGTGCAGCCGGGTCGCCAGGATCGCCGCCTCGACGACCGCGTGCTTGGCCCGGTTCAGCCCGAAGAACTCACGCAGGGTGCCGCGGCGGACGACCTCGGCCTCGATTTGGACCCGCTCGCGCGACTCGTCCATGGACCGGACGACGAACTCGAAGTACCGACACGCGTCCTTCAGCACGAAGCCGGATACGAGTTCCGGTCTCTTGACCTCGACCGCCGGAGCCTGTCCGACCGCGGCTTTCGCCAGGAGCAGGACGTCGTCGGTCACATGCAGCACGCCCTCGCCGCGGTACTTGAGGTTCTGATAAGTCTGCGACGTCGGGAACGGGCGGAGGAGGAACCGGGACCAATCGGGCTCGACGCGCGGGCCCATCGGGGCCAGGTGCATGGACCCGTCGGCGCCGGTCGTGGTGACGAGACCTTCGAGGATCATTTGGAGCGACCGGGTGATCAATGATCAGTAAGCAGTAAGCAGTTCGCATTGTTGGTTACTGCTTACTGATCACTGATCACTGATCACTGATTACCTTCCCGCAGGGCCTTGAGCAAGCCGACGGCTTTGTGCAGCGTCTCCTCGTACTCCCGCTCCGGCTCCGAGTCGGCAACAATCCCCCCGCCCACGGGGAATTGCACCCAGCCGCGGCCGACGGTGAATGTCCGGATGAGGATGTTCGTGTCCGCGGTCCCGTCGAACCCGATGTACCCGAGCGAACCACAATACGGCCCGCGGGCCGTCGGCTCCAATTCGGCGATGATCTCCATGGCCCGCACTTTCGGTGCACCGGTCACGGAGCCCCCGGGGAAACACGCCCGCAGGAGATCCAATGGGGTTCGGCCCGCTGCGAGCCGGCCGCGGACCTCGGACACGAGGTGGTGCACGTACCGAAAGGTCTCGACCTGGCAGACTCGGGGGACGCGGACCGTACCGTACTCGCACACTCGGCCCAGGTCGTTGCGGAGCAGGTCCACGATCATCACGTTCTCGGCCCGATCCTTCGGGGAGCTGACCAATTCAGCGATCCGGGCTCGATCTTCATCCGGCGTCCCGCCGCGGGGCCGGGTCCCCTTGATCGGTCGGGTCTCCACCTCGCCGTCGGTGACGCGGAGGAACCGCTCCGGCGAGGCGCTCGCCACGGCGAACTCGCCGACGTCGAGGTAGCCCGCAAACGGCGCGGAATTCCGCTCGCGAAGCCGGCCGTACAACTCCAGCGGATGCTCGACTTGGGGAGTCAACAACCGCTGCGCCAGGTTGACCTGAAAGCAATCCCCGGCGTGGACGTAGTCGATGGCCCGGCGGACGGTCGCGAGGTAACCGTCGCGGTCGAAGGTGCTGGTGACGCCCGGATGGCCTGGGAGCGGATACTGCGGGGCAAGGTCCTTACAGTAGGCCGCACGCTCCGCGTGCGGAACCGCACGCGGAGCGTGCGGCCTAGTGTGAAGCACATCTCGAATCGCCGCCAGCCGACGTGCCGCCCGATCTCGCCGCTTCCGCCCCGTCTCCGGAAAGCCCGTCGAAGTCACCCACGCCCGGTTGGCCGCGTGGTCCCAGGCGACCACCCAGTCGTAGATGCCGACTGCAAGGTCCGGGACGCCGAACTCGTCGAACTGCGGGCGGGGGATGCGCTCGATCGCGTGCTGCAAACCATATCCAAACAAGCCGGCGACGCCGCCCTGAAACGGCGGCAGACCGCGGGCGCTTGGCATTGGGAATTCGGCCAGGCGACGGGCCAGTTCCGCGAACGGGTCCGGGAACTTCGGATTTCGGGTGGAATCAACGATCCACTCGACCGGGTCGGCGGTGACGAACGAGTACCGCCCGCGCTCGGGGTGGCGCTCGGCGCTGTCGAGGAAGAGGAGGTGGGGCAGGCGGGCGAGGCGGCGTGCGACCGCCCACGGGTCGGGGGCCGGCGTCAGTTCCTCGACAAGGGGGAAGGCCGACGCCGTCGCGGTTGGCAGCGGCGCGACGCTCATCAGGTCTTTATACCCGTTCGGCACTCGGGACCGAGCGCTCAATTCTTCTCGAGGAGCCCGCGGCCCTTCATCCACGCCTCCAGCCGCTCCGGCCATGCCGCCACGCTCTTTTCCCCCTTCGTCCACTTGGGATCGATCCCGAGCCCGACCCCGTGGATCCCCTTCTCGAAGATGTGCAACTCGGCCGGCACCTTGTGCTTCTTGAGCGCCTGGTAGAAGAGGATGCTGTTCTCGGGTAAGACCGCGGTGTCCGCGTCGGTGTGGAACAGGAACGTCGGCGGCGTGTCCTTCGTCACGTTCAACTCGTTGGAGTAGAAGTCAATGAGCTTCGGGTCGGGCGTAGTGCCGATCAGGTTCCTCCGCGAGCCCGTATGCGTGACCCCGTCTTTCATGCTGATGACGGGGTAGGCCAGGATGGCAAAGTCCGGCCGGCAACTCTCCTTTTCGATCGCGTCTCTTGCATCGAGCAGGCCGGTGTCGAAATGAGTGGCGGCTGTGGACGCCAGGTGTCCGCCGGCCGAGAAGCCCCAGACGCCGATTCGTTTCGGGTCGATTTCGTAGTTCTTGGCGTTGGCCCGGACGAGTCGGATGGCCCGCTGGACGTCGAGTTTTGGGGCCGGGTGGAGCGGCCCGGGCCGGTCCCTGCCGGCGACGATCCGATACTTGAGCATGAACGCCGCGACGCCTCGCTCATTGAGCCATTCGGCCACTTGTTTGCCCTCGTGATCGACCGCCAGGAAGCCATATCCGCCGCCCGGGCAGATGACCACGCCCGTCCCGTTGGCCTTCTCGGCGGCGGGTTTGAATACGGTCAGCGTCGGGCGGTTCTTGGCCTCCTCGCCGACGGACTCGGGGGCCTTGTCTTCCCAAAGCCGAATCTCGGCCGGGTCGGCGGTCAGAAGCGCGGCGAGCAAGAGTGGAGTGCAAAGCATGCGACACCCTGGCGTGGATTCGTGGTTTCCATTTCGCGGCGAAGTGGAGGTGAGCCGAACCTCCCGGTCGCGCGGCGCACTCTAATCCGGTGGCCCCGGCTATAATACCGGGGTCCCACCGACGGGGGCGATCTGGTTTCGACCGGGTAACCTGAAGTGTCTGTGGCGTGCCGTGGTTGGTCAGTTGGCCACGCAAAAAGCTGACCACAACGATAACTGCTGAACCGCAGTTCTCCCTGGCTGCGTAAGTAACGTAGCCCCATGTTCCCGGGAGCTTCGCCTGAGAGGTCCCGGCGTGGTAGCCAAGTCAGGCTCGCGGTCGCTTGAGGTCTGCCGCAAGGCGGGCCGGCTCGGAGGCGGCGGCTGCTAAACCTCCTGTCCGATAGCCGACCCGAGACCCAGCCGACCGGGGCGAGGGGAGGCGAACACGAGTGCAGAGCTCGAACGTAGGCCGGCTACGCACGTAGAAGCGGACACGGATGTGCCACGGGACGCGGGTTCGATTCCCGCCGCCTCCATCAAACGCCACCTTGGCCGGGTGGCGTTTTTCCTGCGCGGTGTCTCACGAAATGGAACCTGAGCCGCGGACATTGGTCGGCACGAGTCCCGCGCTCGACGCGGTCCGCCGGGCCGTCGCGCAAGTGGCCCCAACGGACGCGACCGTCCTCATCCTCGGCGAGACCGGAACCGGAAAGGAACTGGTCGCCCGCCTCATCCACGATCGAAGTCCGCGGCGGGCTCGCGCGTTCGCGCCGGTGAGCTGCGCGGCCCTGGCCCCCGGGCTGATCACCAGCGAACTGTTCGGACACGAGGCCGGGGCGTTCACCGGGGCCGTCAAGCGGCGGATCGGGCGGTTCGAAGCCGCTCACGGCGGGACCCTGTTCCTCGACGAGATCGGTGAGATGCCGCCGGAGGCCCAGGCCCTCCTACTGCGTGCATTGCAAGAGCGCGTGATCGAGCGGGTTGGCGGCGGGGACGCGGTGCCGGTCAACGTCCGCGTGATCGCCGCGACAAACCGGAACATCTCAGCCGAAGTCGCGGCCGGCCGGTTCCGCGCCGACCTCTTCTACCGGCTCAACGTCTTCCCCATCTCCGTCCCGCCACTCCGCGGGCGGCCGTCGGACATTCCGGAGCTGGGCGCGCACTTCATCCGATACTTCGCGGCACGGCATGGCAAGGACGCGCTCGCCGTCCGGCCCGGGACGTTGCAGGCGCTCGCGGCCCACGACTGGCCGGGGAACGTCCGCGAGCTGGAGAACCTGATCGAACGGGCCGTCATCGTGAGCGACGGCCCGGACCTGGCGTTTGACCCGGGCTGGTTGGTCGGGGCGTCCGCGGCTGAAACGGCTAAGACGTGGGCCGCCCAGGAGCGGCAGCGAATTCTCGACGCCTTGCGCGCGGCCGGCGGCCGGGTCTACGGCCCGGGCGGAGCGGCCCACCGCCTCGGGCTCAACCCAACCACCTTGTACGGCAAGATGCGCAAGCACGGGATCGGCCGAGCGGGTGCCGATTGGTCCTGAAGGTACGGTCTGTCCGACAACGACGTCCCGGCGTCACCTGTCCAAATCACGTCATCGTCATCGCGCAAATGCCCGTGATTCGCGGTGATTTTGAACCGGCACACGGAGTGCCTGGCCTGCCCCGTCTTCCTCACATTGAAAGGCGGTGCCCCGTGGCCCATGTCGTGACCGAGCCGTGTGTGAACTGCAAGTACACGGATTGCGTCGTCGTCTGTCCCTGCGAGTGCTTCTACGCCGACGATCGCCAGCTCTACATCGACCCCGACGACTGCATCGACTGCGGCGCGTGCATTCCCGAGTGCCCGGTCGAAGCCATTTTCATCGACACCGACGTGCCTTCGAAATGGGCCGACTACATCCAACTCAACGCCGACCGCGTGAAGGTGCTGAAGCCGGCCGGTGCGCGGGTCACCGAGAAGCAGCCGCGGTGACCGGCGAATCAGAACTCGTCCCCCGTCATCGCCTCGCCACCGGCGTAAGTCGCGAGGCGGCCCAGGGCTCGCAGGTCAATGCTGTCGCGGAGGAAGTGGACCGCGCCGTCGGCCATGCATGCGTGATTGCCGCCTCGGTGCAGGCCGAAAAATTGTCGCAGGCTCAGCGGGATCTCGGGGGAGCACCACGCCATCCCCGGTCGGCCCCCCGCCTCGGCCAGCAGGATTGTGTGCGAGGTCCCGTCCGTGATCTCGGTCATCTTCACGGTCCCGTTGACCGGTAGCGGGCCGTCGAAGTTGCCCACGGGGTCGATCGCGCCGATGTCCGCGAGGAACGGGTTCACGTCAAACGGCGCGTAGTCGGCCACGCCGCCGGACCCGGTGTCCCAGGTCGCCGTCCGGTCGAGTGGGGCGTTCGGGCACACGAGGACTTTCAGATGGGCGGCCACGACCGGCTGGTTGTCCGGGTGATCGAACGACACGGCCAGCCGGTAACGCTGGGCGAGTGCGCCCTCGTCGAGATACGGGAGCAGGAGTGCCCAGAGGCTGTGACTCGCCCCGGCTGGGACGCCGGCGGGCCGGAACGGCCCCTGCACCGCACCGGGGGGCAGGACTCCCTTGGTTGACTCGTAGTTGAGTACGGCCAGACCCTGATTCTTGAGCCGGTTTCGACAGTCCACGCGCCGGCCGGCTTCGCGGACCTTTTGCACAGCGGCCAGAGTCAGGCCGAGAAGCACGCCAATGATCGCGATAACGACCAGGAGCTCGATCAGCGTGAACCCGCGACGCGGCGGAGGAATGCGTGTGGCCATGACCGGTCCTCGCGACGGTCGACCGGGGCTGTGAGGGTGACTTCCGCCCCGGTCGATGACTCTGGGCGGCTACGGTAGGCGCAGGTTGTTGAGCCCGGTCAGACTGCCGTTGAACGCGTCGCGGTCAACGTTGCCGCTGACCCCGGGACACGTGCCGGTGGACGTGTATTGCCAGAACGTGAAGAACGGCCAGGCGGCCGGGACGTACGGCGCCGGGTTGCTCACGTACGCGGCCAGCCAGAGCGGGCAGTTCAAGTTGGAGCCGTTCCCGGCCCGGTCGCGCCAGAAGTAGAACCCGGTGTAGATGATCCCCGGCCGCCCGGTGCGAGCCTTGATCTGGTTGATGAACGACACGACCCAGCTGCGCACCTGGGAGGGCGTCCGGTTGTCGGTCACTTCGAGATCCAGGGTCATCTGGAGGTCGCCAGACGTGGGCCGGACCACGTCGCAGAACCGGTTGGCCTGCGCGATCGGGTCCGAGCCCGGGTGGCCGAAGTGGTACGCCCCGCGGACCAGCCCGACCGATTTCATGGCCGCCCAATTGGTGGCGAATGTCGGGTCGGTGTACGTCGTGCCCTCGGTGGCCTTCGCGAACGCGAATTTCTTCCCGCTGTTCTTGACGCTCGTCCAGTTGATGGACCCCTGCCAGTGTGAGATGTCGATCCCCTGGATGGCGTAATCGGTCCCGGCGGCTTCGGTGATCAGGACGCCACCGACAGCCGCGCCCGCCGCGACACCCGCGGCGGAAACAACGAACTGACGACGACTGAGACGCATGACGGAACCCTCCTTGCCAAGATGAGACCCAGGCGAAGTGACGGAAGGGCGTGGTCCGACAGGCTGGACGCGGAGATTACCACGGCAAGCGCTCCGAGCAAATGAAGAGTTTGGGAAAATCGCCGTCAGCGAGTTGGTGCTTGAGGATTGGGCTACCTGCCGGTAATTTCATGCCACCGAGGTCATGCAACAGAGTGCGTCAACATGTTCGCCATGCTGCGGCGAGCCTCTCGCGGTCGAGTTGGTGAACCACCTCAAGTCGTAGTGTGGGCTCGCGGCGTCGACGCGGAGTTGCGCCGCAAGGCGGCCGAAGAACTGGGCGGATTGCCCGAGCCGTGGGCCGGCGGGGAACTGGTCCGACTGCTCGCGGACGCTCATGCGCCCGTTCGCGACACGGCCCGCGCGGGCCTCCTCCGGCAAGGACTCGCGGCCGCCCCCGCCCTCTTCCGCGGCCTGGACCACTCGGACCCGAAGATCGCCGCGACCGCGGCCGAGTTGCTCGGGGAGGTACGCCCGGCCGGCGGAGTCGAGCGGCTGTTGACCGTCTTGAAGTTCGGCGCCCGGCCGGTGCGGGTCGCCGCGGTCCGGGCCCTGGCCCACTACGGATCCGCGGCGCGCCCCGCGATTCAGGCCGAACTCGACGGCGCCGACCCGTGGGTCCGCGCCCATCTCAACGAACTCCTCGCCGCGCCGGCCGACGCCGCACTACCCACGGCGCCCGTCCCTGGGCCGGTGACGCAACCGGGTGCCGATGTCGCCGCCGGTTGGCCCGCGCTCGCAGCGGCACCCGAGCGCTTCCCCAAGTCGGACGCCCTCCCGATCGGCCGATCGGCGGACAACTGGGGACTCGCGATCATGCTCATGATCGCCGTCATCGTGCTCGTTGCCGTTGTCGCCAGCTTCCGCTGATTGCGAATCACTTCTTCCGCAGCGGCTTCCCGGCGTGGATGTCCATGCACTTGCCGTCGTCGATCACAACCTGGCCGTTTACGAACAGGTATTTCACCCCGGTCGCGTACTGGTGCGGCTTGTCGAACGTCGCGACGTCGCGAAACGCCTTCGGGTCGAACACGACGACGTCCGCGACCAGCCCCGGCTTCAGGTACCCGCGGTCGGTCAGCCGCAGGATGTCCGCGGGCAGCCCGCTCGATGAGCGGATCGCCTGCTCAAGCGGGATCACCTCGTCCTGGATCGCGTAGCGGCCGATCTTGCGCGGGAACGTGCCGTAACTCCGCGGGTGCGGCACTGAGTCCCCCGGGACTTGCACGCTGCCGTCTGACGCGGTCGCCACCCACGGTTGCTTCATGTACAGTTGCACGTCCTCTTCCGACATGCCGAAGTTCACGATCGACGCCCCGCCGGACTTCTCGATCTCCATGACGATGTCGGCCGCCTCCTTCTTCTCCGCCTCGGCGATCGCCGCCAGGCTCTTGCCCTGCCACTTGGTGTTCGGGCGGTAGCGGGCGATGACGATCGACTTGCCACCGTCGCGGCCGCTCAGTGCGGCTTCTACCGCCTTGCGGATTTGCGCCCCCTTCTCCGGGTCGTCGAGCCGGGCCTGGTACTCCTTCGCGGTCCCGTCGCGGAACCGCGTCGGCACCACCGTGGCCGCAAGCGACGTGCTCGACGCGACATACGGGTACTGGTCGGCCGTCACGTCCTGCCCGTCGGCCTTCGCCTTCTTGATGAGGGCGATTGCATCGGCCGAAAGGCCCCACGCCTTCTTCCCGCTCGCCTTGATGTGCGACACGTGGACCGGCAACTTCGCGTCGCGGCCGATCGTCAACGCCTCGCCGATCCCCTCCAGAAGACGGACGTCCTCGTGCCGGATGTGGCTGGCGTAGATGCCGTGGTACTTGGCGACGACCTTCGCCAAGGCAACGAGCTCGTCCGTCTTCGCGTACGTGCCGGGCGTGTAGATGAGCCCGGTGGCCATGCCCCAGGCTCCGTCCTTCATCCCGGCCTCGACGAGCTTTTCCATCTGGTGCAGCTCGCCCTCGGTGGGCTCGCGGTTGGCGTTGCCCATCACCTTGGTCCGGACCGAGTTGTGCGGGACCAGGTGGGCGACGTTCGTGCCGACGCCGTCGTTGTCCAGCTTGGCGTAGAAGTCCTTCACGTCCCATGGCCCGGCCCCGCAGTTGCCGGTGACGACCGTGGTGACCCCTTGCGTCAGGTAGCACTTGTTGAATCTAGTCGCGGCGTCCACGACGCCGGAGTCGCAGTGCGTGTGCAGGTCGATGAACCCAGGGGCGACGACCAGGCCGGTGCCGTCGATCACTCGCCGGGCGCCCGCGGCCTGAACCTTGCCAATCGCGAGAATCTTGTCACCCGCAATGGCGACGTCGCCGACGTACCCAGCCTTGCCCGAGCCGTCGTGGATCGTGGCGTTCTTGATGACCACGTTCGCGGGTACCGGATCGGCCGCGAGCGAAAGAAGGAGAAAGAGGGAGTTCATGGGTGCGAGAGTTTTGGCGAAGGATTCGGGACTCGCGGATTATCGCCCGGCTTCGGAGCCCGGGCAAGTCGGCGATTCCCCCGGGAGTAGAATGGGGATGTCACTCCCTGGACCGAGGCGACCCATGCAGCGGCTCATGTTCAAGTCAAAGATCCACCGGGCGACCGTGACCGGGACCAATATGGACTACGAGGGCAGCCTCACTGTCGACGCCGACCTGCTGGACGCGGCCGACATTCTGCCGTATGAGCAGATCCACGTCTGGGACGTGAGCAACGGGGCCCGGCTGGTGACCTACGCGTTGCCCGGCCCGCCCGGGTCGGGCATGGTCTGCGTGAACGGGGCCGGCGCGCACCTCGTAAAGACCGGCGACCTCGTGATCGTGGCCACCTACACGGTCATGACCGGCCGCAAGGCCAAGAAGTATGAGCCGACGGTGGTCTTTGTGGACGCGGCCAATCGGATCACGGAGGCGGATCCGGCTCAGGTGGTGAGTGGTGAGCGGTGAGGGGTGTATTTGTCTATAGGTCCTATAGGTCCCATAGGACTTATAGGTCCTATGGCAGACGCCACTACCACCGACTCCCTACTCCTTCGCCCGATCCGCCCCCACCTCCTTGCCCACTTCGGTCAGTAACTGGGTGACCTCCTCAGACACCTTCTTGAACGGCTGCAAGGCCTCCAGCTTGTCCGTGTCGTCGCCGGCGTCCTCGACTAGCCTCTTCAGGTCCGTAGCAAATCGCTCTAGCACCTGCGGGGTGACCGTGTACAGCTTCAGCAGGGTGACCTTGTCGCCGACTGCCTTGCACTTGTCCGCGGCCCGGCGCGCCTCGGGCAACGCGTCGCGGACGTCCGCGGCCTTGTCCAGCTTCGACCACTTGTCGTAGACGAACTTCCGGGCCGCGATGTGGTCGTCGTCCTTCGTCTGCCACTCCTTTTTCATCCGCTCGAGCGTTTTCTCGACGTCGGCCCGCTGCGCCGCGTCGAGATCCGGGAGCTTGAGCGCCTCCTCGTACTTCGCGATCGCCTGGTCGTAGTCGAGCCGCTGGGTGAAGAACTGGGCGTCGAGCAGGATGCCCTCGAGCCCCTTGCGGTTGCCCGCCGACGACGGGTCCTTCTCCAGCGCGATCACGTTCTTCAATCGGCCTAAGTGGACGCGCAGCTCGTTGGTCTTCTGCTCCAGGGCGCGGAGGTCGGTCTCGCACGGGGCAAACAGGCCGGCGGGGGCCTCGGTGCCCATTCGCTGTTTGAGCCGGTCGAGGTCGCCGCGGAGGGCCAGGGACTCCTTGTCGAGCGACTCGTACGCGGCCTGTCCGTACTCCAGCGCCTTCGGCTTGTCCTTCTTCTGCAGGTTGGCCAGGTCCTCGAACGACCGCGCCTGCATGACCCGGGCGCCCAGGATCCGCTCGCGCATGTCGGCCACCAGGGCCTGGAAATACCGCCCCTCCTCGTCCCCCGCGTTCAGGGTCACCTTGCGAACGGCCACCTGGTCGGCGTAGATCTCGACCGGGATCTTCGCCACCGGGGCCTCGCCATTCTTGACCAGCACGAACGCGACGTTCTTGAACGGCTGCTTCGAGGTGAAGACGCCGTCGGCGAAGGTCATCTCCTCCTGCTCGCGGGGGGCTTCCGGGAAGTCGTCCGCCCCGGCCCGCGGCTGCAGGACGTCGCCGCGAAATGGCGTGCCCGCGGGATCGACAAGTTGGAGCTTGAGCGGGCCCTCAGCGGTGCCCAGCCGCACGCACCGGTAGCCGACCGTGATCGCGTCGAAGGGCAGGTCGCGATAGCGCTTGTGCAGCTTGCACGTGCACACCCCGTTCCGGGGACCGTCGATCACTTGCAGCAAGACGCCGTCGAGCCGGGTGCCGACGAGAACCGGCCCGGTCGGCGCGTCGTCGCCGCCTTTCGCCTTAGTCTTCGGGGCCGGTCGCGGGGCGCTCCGCCGGACTTGCCGCATCTGCAGCACCGCGAACACCTCGCCCTTCTTGACCCACCCGTCCATCGACCCCAACTCGCCGGCCTTGAGGACCATGCCGACTTGCGCCGGCCCCCCCGGGGCCGGCGGGTCGAAGGTGCCGACCGCCCCAAAGTCCTGGGCGACCGCGAGCCCGGCGAGCCGCCCGACGAATCCGCGATCGGCGTGGACGGTCTTGCGGACGATCGGCGTGACGAACCCGGTGGTGCCGTCGTGCTGCCGCGACCGGATCTCGTACTTGCCGTCGGCGAAGTCGACGAACACGAAGTGGGTTTTGGCCGGGGCTGTGGCGGTGACCACGTCGAGTGCCTCGAGCCCCTTCTCGTGGGCGAGCCTCGCGAGCGGGTCGAGCTTGTCGGCAGCGGTCTCGTTCAGGTCGATGACCTCGACGGTTCCAAGGCTGCCGAGCGCGGTCTGGAGGGCGCTGCCGAGGGCCTTCTTGACGTCGGCCCGGAAGTGCCTGGTGAGGGCCGGGTGATCGCCGGTGCGGACGACGACGCGGAGTTGGTACGGGGTCCGCGCCTCCAGGTCGATGCCCGCGACCGCCGGGGCGGTGATCAGGGCGGTGAGGCCGACGGACAGGACGGAGCGCATGTCGGGACTTCCGTGGGGCGGAGTTGAGTATACCGCGCCTTCGCGCGAGGCCCCAGGTGGGCTGTTGGCCTATCGCCGGCGGAGGCGTGGCTCCTCATTGCCGACGTCTGGCTCTGGCTGGCGGCGAGCGGCGAGCTGGCGGTCTGGGGCTGGGTGCGGTATCTTCGGTGGCGGTGGTCGGCCGGCCGTCTCGGTTCGGGGTGCGGGAGATGTCCAGGGATCGGCGACAGAGACGTGACCTCCACGCCCTCAACGCCGACGGCCTGGTCTTGTGCAATCCTCGCGACAAGGAAGCAGCTCACCGGGCCGAGATGGAGGGGATTGCCACAGACGATCGGACCGCGGTGACGTGCCGGAAGTGCCTGTCGTTGCTGCATCAGCAGGAAAGGGTTCGGAATGAAAGCCAGTGACGTCGCTGGACCGACATAGGGAGCTGATACCCGCCCCACCCCCTTCCGTCCCCACCGTCGATCTGGTAAGAGTGGGGGGCCCGCGTGACGCCAGCGATTCGGCCGGCGCTCGACCGCCGCGGGCCGCACTCCGCCCGGGAGTCGATTCGCCATGTCCGCCCCGTCGCCCGGACCGCGCCCGCGCGGGACCGAGACTGTCACCTCGCCGACCTACCGCGAACCGGGCGCTCCCACCGCCGACCGGCCGGCCCCGCGGGCCGCGCCGGCACTGCCGGCCATTCCGGGATTTCGCATCGTCCGCTGGCTCGGCGGCGGCGGCATGGGCGACGTGTACGAGGCCGTGGACGAGAAGCTCGGCGTCACCTTCGCTCTCAAAATGGTTCGGCCCGACCGCGCCGGGCCAGGGCTCGCGGAGCGGTTCCGGCAAGAAGTCCGGGCCATGGCCGACCTGCACCACCCGCACATCGCCCGCGTCTACGCGCACGGCGACGTCGGGGGCTGCCCGTACTTCACCATGCGCTTCGTCGCCGGCGGCACCCTCGCCGACCGCCGGGCCGAGCTGCGGGACGACCCGCGACGGGCGGTCGGCCTGCTGGTGAAGGTTGTTGACGCGGTCGAGTACCTGCACGCCCGCGCGAAGATCCATCGTGACCTGAAGCCGTCGAACATCCTGATCGACGAGGCGGGTGAGCCGCTCCTGAGCGACTTCGGCCTGGTCAAGGACGTCGGCGACCGGGCGGACACCGCGGTCGAAGAGTCCACGAGCGGCCCGCACGCCCCGACCGACCCTGTGGCGGACGGGGCGACGCAGACGTTTGTGCCGACCGCGGTGGCCAAGCTCACCCGGACCGGGGCGGCGGTCGGGACGTACGCATACATGTCGCCGGAGCAGGCCCGCGGTGACCGGGAGCGGATCGGCCCTGCGACCGACGTCTGGGCCCTCGGCGTGATCCTGTACGAGCTGCTCGCGGGCTACCGGCCCGGCGAGTGGCCGGCGGACACGAATCCGGGGCGGACGCCGGTGCCCGGGCCCGCGATCGAGTCCGAGCCGATCGACCCGGAGCTGAAGCGTATCATCGATCGGTGCCTGTCCGAGGACCCGGCTGGGAGGTACGAGACGGCCGGCGCGCTGGCCGTTGACTTGCGACGCTGGCTGGAGCCGCCCTCTGTCGAGACGCGTCTGCGGCTGCCGGACCGGCGCATGTGGATCGGGGCCGCGGCGGTCGGCGCGCTGGGGCTGGCCGGGACGGGGTATCTGGTCTTTCGGCGGAAGACAAATGACCCGGAGGCCGAGCGCGAGGCGGCCCGGGCCTGGATCCGCGGGGAGCTGCGCGACGGTCGGGCGGTGGAACTGATCGACGTGGACGGGAAGGCGATGCCGGTATTCCGGTTCCTGGCGGGGGAGGAGTCGAGCAAGGTCGCCGAGGCGGAGAGTTGGTGGACGGTGTCAGCGACTAGAGAGACTTTGATCGAGTTCCTGGACGATCCGGGGGTGGAAAGGTTTACCCTCAAGGGCCAGATCCGCGCCAACCGGCACGCGGACATCCCGATCGCGGGGCTATTCGTCGCGCACCGCGCGGTCTCAGACGCCGGCAAAGACTGGCACTTCCAGCTGGAGTATCTGTACCGGGAATCGCCGGCGCGATTCCGTCCCGACGCGCCGGCGAACCCGACTCCGCCCGTGCCGCCGCCCAAGGGCGGGAAGGGGTTCGGTCGAACGGGGCAGAATCCGCGAGGCCTGTTGAACGGCGAGCGGAGGCTCTGGCTGTTCGCAAACGCCTTTGCGAGCGGTGATGGGAAGCCCGAGCCGCTCATGACATGGTCAATCGAGCCGGACGGCCCGCCGGGGGACGGGCCGACGCGGGACCTGGCCATTCGGGTCGCGGGCCAACAATTCACCGTAATCTGGCCGGGGGCCGACGATTATACAGTTGACAAAATTAATGAGAAAGTGTTGGATCGGATGCGGCAATTGCTGAATCCCCAGCCGGATCCCCCGCTCGCGTTTAGCGCCCGGGGCGGGCTCGGCGTTTCTGTCCAGGGAGGCTCGGCGTCGCTTCGAAACTTGACGCTCGTGCCCAGCGGGCCCGGCTGACCACCCTCTCACCCGGAGGTTTGCATCATGCGCCGATTCGGTCCCCCCGTCATCGTGCTTGCCGTCTTTATGGCCGCCCCAACATTTGGCGGCTTTTCGAAGTCCGGCGGTTGTCCCGGCGGGCGGCCCGGACTCGTCGGATACCACCCAATCATGATGGGAGGCTACCCCGGCGGCCGGCCAAGTGGGACGTACACACTTACGATTACGTCGGTCGGCGGTTACACCCCCGTCAACGGCCAGATCCAGGAGAAGATTCCGCCGAACAAGGACCTGGATGTGGTCGTCGAGGCCAACTTTTACACTGAGGACCCGGGCCCGACCCTGTACCTCGCGGACGATAAGGCAAGGA
>DATFWZ010000200.1:0-8273 GCA_035258765.1 Gemmataceae bacterium | reverse complement strand
GGGGCTCGAGGACGGCCCACAACTCGTCGCTCATCCGGGCCGGGTACGCGGAGGCGGTCGACATCCGTGTCGGTTTCATGCCCGCGAAACTACCCTTGACCGATCAACGGATTCAAGGCTATTTTCCCCACAGGCACTTAGCAAGGACCACATCCGCCGCGCGGTAGTCGGTGGGACCCTCTTGGCCTCCAACGTGGGGACTCCCAACCGGCCCGTCTACCGGATTAGTCGCGAGAACATCTCCAAGTGGATGAAGGATCGGGAGTCTGGTCCGAAGCCGCCCCCTGCCCGAAGTCGTCGGAAGGCGGTGAAGCCCAAGGCTGTCCCCATCAGCCCGCATTTCCCTAAATCTGCCCGCCCTTCTTCGACAGCTTGCGAATCGACTCGGTGACGTGGCTCCCGGCCAGGTGCTTGTACCGCTCGGTCGTCAGCGGGTTGGTGTGCCCAGCGTCGTACATGACGACCGCCTGGGTGTTGCCCTCGGTGAAGAGCTCGGTAATGCGCGTGTGCCGAGTTGAGTACGGCACAATCCGCTCCCCCGCCTTTTCCTTCTGAATGAGGCCCTTCGCGACACAGCGCTCAACGAGCCGCCGGAATCGTTGCGAGAACTTGCCGGCCGACTGGAGCCTGTCCCCTATACCGGCTTGCAGGACCCCGTTGAGATGAGCAGGGAGTGGGAAGACGTACCTCGCGCCGCAACGGACACCTGCAGCTTCGAGGCGATTCCTCCGTTCCCCCAGTGCCTGCTCCACCACCTCTATCATCGACACTTCGCGGCGCTTCCGCGTCTTGACGACCGTGGCCGGGAAGACGATGCGGTGTTGCTCCCACTGGACGTAGTCCCACTTCAGAACGCGGAGTTCCTGTGGCCGCATCGTTGTGAACCGCAAGACCAGCAACTGCTCACGCATCTCAACAGCAGCTCCGCGGGTGTTGCCGTCCTCGCAGTTGTCGAGAAGGTGCTCGAATTCCTCGTCGGTGATGAGGCGCTCGCGCGGCTTGTCGTCCATGTACCCGATTTCCTCCCACGGGCTCACAGCCAACCCGTACGAGAGCCGTCGTGAGGGCTTGCTGCACCAGCCGAGGAACGTCCGGGCGGCTCGGAGGTGGTGGTTCACCGTGGTGTTCGACAGGCCCTTTTGCACGGGACCCTTCTTGCCCCGTCGCCACTCCTTCTCCTCCCGCAGCCACGTTTTGTACTTCAGCCCCTCCTGGTAGGTCAGCCGGTTCACGGGCCAGTCGCTGTATCGATGGTAAAGGGGCCAGAGCTTCTCCGAGTACCATCGGTAGCTCGCCTCGGACACCTCGCTCTTGACGTGCATCATAAAGTCGTCGAGGGCCTGGGGGACGGTCGGGCACTTCATCAGAGCGACGGGGCCCGGAGCATGCACTGGAGGTTGTCCAGGAGCAAGCTGCGTCGGCACTCCGCCATTCCGCCTTGCGTCATCCAGTTGCACGAGGAGGCGGGCAAGTTCGATATCGGCCTGACGGCTTCCCTGCGCGACGGAGCAGAGGATTCGGTGCTGGACGCCGCCGACCGACGTTCGGTAGAAGCCGTCCTTCACGTATGGCTTGGGCTTGCGTGGCAAAAGTGTCTGAGCTCCTGGGCAACCGGCCTCGAACTAGGCGGTGAATACTACGGGAAAACTACGGTCGGACCGATGTCAGTAGGTTGGAGGCTGCCGGAAGTGCTTAGGATTCAAGAGTGAAGGCGGTGGGACTCGAACCCACGACCAACGGATTAAAAGTCCGTTGCTCTACCGACTGAGCTACGCCTCCAGGTCTATTTTTCCCCTAGTTTTCTGCCTCCGATCGGGGTTCGGTAGGACTATTACAACCACTCCTACACCTGTTGGCGTTCTGATCAACGCCGACCAACCCCGACCCCAGACACCGTTATCATGAGGACACGCCAGCACCGCGACAAGTTCCCCCTCGGACACGTCCGACCTTAACCGCCGACCTGGTCAGCGCCGCGTCCCAGTCCTAGGCAATTGCGTTCGCGATTTCCGGGCCCCCGAAGTCGCGGTCCGTCGGGTCATCGCGGCCGGCGTGGACCGATCTTCCAGCCGCTCGACCGCGGGGCGGAACCGCGGACCGTGGTCGGGCTTCGGTACACTTGAGACTTGTCGTGCTCGGTTTGGGAACATGAGTATTCCTCGCGTCAGAATTCGCAGCAGTTGGATAGGAAAAGGGGGACAGGGACAGGGGTCGGGAGTATTTGGCAAACACTCCCGACCCCTACGTCGCGTCTACACCGTCGGTCGCGTGCCGGCGGTGAGGAATTCGGTCATCACGCCGGTCGGCTCGTGCTCGTGGCCGAGCAGGTGCCCGGTCTCGTGCATGAACACGCTCAGGAGATCCATGCGGTTCTGTTCCCCCTGATCGCCGGGCCGGCGGAACTCGCGGTCCGTCCGCGGAGTGCGGTCGAGGAACCAGCCCCAGCCGGCGGCGTTGTCGTCGATCCAGATGGTGTTGCCCTCGACGCGGCCGAGAGTGTTGCCCCCCAGGTCGGCGATTCGCACTTGCACGTTGCTCAGGGCGGACACGTCCGCGCCGGCCAGTCGCCAGCGGCGGACCGCCTCGCGGAAAAGGCGCTGGACGGTCCGCGGCGACAGGGCACTTGCATTGAGCGGTTGCGCCGGCAGGCCAGCCGCGTGCAACGCCTGCGACCCGGTGATGCTCAGGTTCCCGCCGTCCACCACCTCGCCATTGAGCAAGTCGCCGCCGTTTCCATTATCGACCACATCCCAGCTGACCCGCGTGCCGACCGACTGCGGGTCCTGGCCGGCGCTGGTGACCACGCCCTCGATGTGGGCCATGTTCGCGGAGATGACCAGGGTGTCCACCCGCATGTGCCACGGCCAGCCCGAGACCTGCTGGCCGCCCCCGCCGGGCAGCGGGTTGTACACGTCGGTCCAGTGCATGGTTCCGTGGGCGACGCCGGCCGCGTCGAGCCAGGCGTTAATGCCGATCTGGTCGATGGTCTGGCCGCCACGTGGCAGCCCGACCGTGTGGTGCCAGACGGCGTGCCCGCGAACGCTCGCGACGGCCGCCCCACCACCGCCGACCGGCCCACGCAACTTGTCCAGGGTCAGGTCGAGCCGGTAGTCGCCGTGCCCGCCGATGAGCCCTGTGCCCGGGTTGTTCGGATCGACCCACCAGTTCGGCTCCGCCGTGACCACCAGGTAGTAGATGCCGTGGGTGCCAAAGGTCATCCGGATTTGCGCGTCCGAACTCCCCGACCCGGCGGCACTGGTGATGTAGTTGCCGTTGGCGTCGAAGAGGGTCAGGATGACGCTGACTGGAGTGCCGCCGGCCGGCAGCGAGGAGGTGGCGGTGAACACCTGCCCCGCCTGAGCCCGGAACTTGTAGACGTCCTGGTCCCGGCTGACGTACAGCCCGTCGCCGATCCGGGTGCTCGGCATCGAGTAGTCACCGGCGTTCGGGCCAAGCTGGGTGTCCAGGGCCGTCGCGATCGTGTCGCCGACGGCGTCCGGGGTGGGCGTGGTTACAGTCAGATCGAGCCGGTAGTCGCCGGCGGGTGGTGTGTAGTACGGGGTCCCGCTCCCGGCCACGTTCGGGTCGTAGTAGAGATTCGGGTAACCGGACACGCCGACGTAGTACGTACCGGCGGCCGGGGCGGTGAATTCAAGGGCGTTAGAGATGCCGGCCACTTGCGTTCCGGTGGCGTCGAACACGCGCATGTCGGCCTCCACCGGAGTACCGCCCGGCGGCGTCGTGGTGATTGCCGTGAGCACCTGCCCGGCGGCCAGGGTGACGGCATACATGTCCACATCCTTGCCGAAGTAGACCCCATCGCCGAGTTTGGCCGTGTGGCTGTACGTCGTCCCCTCCGTCACTCCGGTGGCGACGGCGATGCCGATTGTGTCCCCCTCGGCGTCCGGGGTCGGGGTGATCAGGGTCAGGTCGAGCTGGTAGTCCCCGGTGGAGCTATATGGGTAGCCGCTGTTGGCGGTGTTGGGGTTGTAGTAGAGGTTGGGGTTCCCGGAGACGCCCAGGTAGTAGAAGCCACCTGCCGGCAACTGGTACTCGAACGTGACCACGTCGCCGGAGTAGTACGAGTACCGCTGCACCAGCTCCTGGCCGGACGCGTTGAACAGGCGCACGGCCGGGGCGAGCGGGGTGCCGCCGGGTGGCTGGGACACCCGCACCCGTAAGAGCTGCAGGGCGGCCGCGTCCACCCGGTACAGGTCCACGTCCGCGTTGAAGTACAGCCCGTCCCCGATCCGCGCCGCGTGGGCGTACGTCCCGGCCGCCGGCCCGAGGGCCGTCGCCGTGATGCCGCCGATGCTGTCCGGCTCGGCGTCCGGGGCGGGCGTGACCAGGCTCAGGTCGAGCTTGTAGTCGCCGGTGCTCGCGTTTTGGTACGGATTGCCGCTCCCAGCGACGTTCGGGTCATAGTTGTAGTTCGGATACCCCGACACCCCGATGTAGTACGTGCCGGTCGTGGGCAGGGTGAGATTGCTGATCCGGTTGGTGAGGTATCCGTAGGTCAAGGCGATCTGCCGGCCGGTGGAATCGAACACCCGCAGGAGGTCGTAGTAGAACGGGGCGACCTGCGTGGTCGCGACTGTGAGCCGTTGCCCGGCAGTGCCATTGAACTTGAACAGGTCAACGTCCAGGTTGCCGAAGAACCCGTCGCCGATGTGGGCGGTGGTCGAGTACGGTGTGCCCGCGACGAGGCCGGTGTCCAGGGCAGTGCCGAGGCTATCGCCGACGCCGTCCAGCGTCGGGGTGACGAGCGCCAGGTCGAGGTGGTAGTCGCCGCGGTATCCGAGCGGCGTGCCGCCAGCGACAGGGCTATTCGGGTTGTAGGTCGAGTTGCCGTAACCCGAAACGCCGAGGTAGTAGGTCCCCGGCGCCGCGAAGAGGTAGCTCAGCCGCGAGTAGTTGCCGTTGCCGAACGTGTTAACGGCGAGCTGGTTGCCGGCCGAGTCGAACAGCCGCACTGCGGTCGACATCACCGTGCCACCGGTCGGCAGCGAGGTGACAGCGGTCAATCCCTGCCCAGCCGCGGAGACCTCGATGCGGTACAGGTCCACGTCCCGGAGTGGGTACAGCCCGTCGCCGATGTGCCCGTCCGTGGCGAAAGTGCCGTTCGCCGGCCCCAACGTGGTGGTTGTGATGGGTCCGATGCTGTCCGGGGCGGCGTCGGCCGTTGGCGTGGCCAAGGTCAGGTTGAGCTGATAATCGCCGCGGCTGCCCGGGTAGACGTTCGCTCCGGTCACCGGGTTGTAGCTGTAGTTCGGGTATCCGGAGACGCCCACGTAGTACGTGCCGCCCGTCGCGAACTGGTATTCGGACCGCGAATTGTACCCGTAGACGCCGAAGCCGAGCTGGTTGCCGCTCGCGTCGAACACCCGCAGGTAGGTGGTCATGTACGTGCCGCCGGCCACCTGGGCGGTACTGGCGGTCAGCACCTGGCCGGCGCTCACGTCGAACTGGTACAGATCCACGTCCTTGAGCGGGGACAGCCCGTCGCCGATCTTCGCCGAGTGCGTGTACTGGCCGGAAGACAGGTCGGCCGCGAGCGCTGTGGCGGTGATATCCCCCTCGCTGTCGGGCGTGGGCGTGACCAGGGTCAGGTCGAGCTTATAGTCGCCCGTGGCCGCGGTGTAGTACGGGTTGCCGCTGCCGCCGGTGTTGGGGTTGTAGTTGTAGTTTGGGTAGCCCGACACCCCGACGTAGTACGTCCCGGAGGTGGCGAACTGCCAGTCGATCCGTGCCGATGAGTTGTAGCCCGAGTAGTAGATCGTCTGCTGGGCGCCCGTGGAGTCGAACACCCGCATCGTGATGCCGTTGACGGACGAGCCGCCGGTCGGCAGGGAGGTGACCGCGCTGAGGACCTGGCCGGCGTTCACGTCCACCCGGTACAGGTCCACGTCCTTGAGCGGGTAGAGCCCGTCGCCGATCTTGGCCGTGGCGGTGAACGGCGTCGTGGTGGTCAGCCCAGTCAACTGGGCGTCGGCCAGGTCGTCGCCGGCGGTGTCCGCGACCGGAGTTACGAGTGTCAGGTCGAGGTGGTAGTCGCCGAGGCTCGCCTCGTACCCGCTACCGCCGACGGTCGGGTCGTAGTACGGGTTGTAATTCCCGGATACCCCGACGTAGAACGTCCCGCCGGTCGCAAACTGGTACCGCAGGCGAGAGTACGGGTAGTTGCCGTAAAAGTCGTTCGCCAGTTCGTGGCCGGTCGAATCGAACACCCGCAGGATGGTGTACATCTGCGTGCCGCCGGCCGGCAGCGACGTCTGGGCCGTCAACAACTGACCGGCGGCCACGTTGTCGAGCCGGTAGAGGTCCACGTCCTTCCGGACGTACATTCCGTCGCCGATCTTGGCGTCGACGCCGAACGTGCCCGCCGGGCCCAGTCCGGTCGCCTGTGCGGCCGACAGAGTGTCGCCAGCGGCGTCGGCCGAAGGGATGTAGAGCTTCAGGTCGAGCCGGTAGTCGCCGGTGGTATAGCTCCCCGTGCCGCTGCCGCCGACGGTCGGGTTGTAGTACCAGTTCGGGCTCCCGGACACGCCGATGTAGTACGTCCCCGGGGCGCTGAAGACGTAGTCCTGAATCTGGGAGTAGAGCCCGGCGTAGGTGTAGTCGTCGTTGGAGGCCAGCTCGTTTCCGTTGGCGTCGAACAGCCGCAGGATGGTGTCCACCGGGGCCCCGCCGGCGGCCGCGGCCGTATTTGCTGTCAGGACCTCACCGGCGGACGCCTGGAACTTGTACAGATCAACGTCCGCCGCGCTGAAGGACCCGTCGCCAATGTGTTGGCTCAGCGTGGTGTACGTGCCGGGATTGGTCCCCAGGTGTGTGTTCAGTGCTTTGCTCAGCGTGTCGCCGACGTCCGCGGCGGGCGCCAGCCGGTCTTCGAGTCCCTGCACGGTAAGTCGGGGCCGGCGCGGGCGGCGTGTGCGATTTCGAGTTGTGCGTCGGTCCGCGAGCCAGGATGCGAGTTGCATGGCGAATCCTCCGTAGATCACCTGGTCTGCGGTAAAATGACAACGCCGTCGTGGCCGGCGCGCAGACCGAGCGCCGGGGCGAGGCTGGGCCGGTGCGTGTCCTTCTTCGCGGTTGGGACGCACCGGCCGCTTTCACCTTCGATGGTCAAGTCAGCAAATCAGTGGGCTGGCGTGCCAATGAAGCCGTGAACTCCGGTGGCATCTTCGTACGCGCCGACGATCGCGCCGTCGTCGCCGATCGAATAGATCTCCGTCCAGTGCGCACCCGGCACATCGACGGTCGTGAACGCACCTTTGCGGTAGATGAAGCCGTGGCTCGTACCGGTTGCGTCCTTATACAGCCCGACAACGTAGCCGGCGTCGTTGATCCCCTGCGACACGGTGAAGTCGTCCGCGTCGGGCACGTCGAGAGTCGTGAAATCGCCCTTCGCACTCCGGACAAAGCCATGGAGGCCGTCTTCGTCCGCGTAGACGCCAGCGACCTCGCCGACGTCGTTGATACCAATGATCGAAGTCAAGCTCGCATCGGGCACGTTGATGGCTGTGAACTCGCCGTCATCCCAGATGAAGCCGTGCGAAACGTTGTGGGCGTCGCGATAGACGCCGGCGACCTGCTTTCGGGCGTTGACAAAGAAAGCCGTCGTGCGGAGCGAGTCGGGCACGTCAATCTTTGTGAACACACCCTTGGTCAGGATGTATCCGTGCCGGCGCGACGGATGGGCCGGGTCGTCGAAGTAGGTGCCGACAATGTCGCCCTGCGCATTGACCCCGTTGGCCCGAGTGAGCCACGCGCCCGGCACGTCGATCTGTGTGAACCCGTTCTTGTTCAAGAGAAAGCCATGGGTGTCGCCGTCGCCGTCGGTGAACTCGCCCACGATCGCCGTCGTGCTATTCCCGTTGGCTGCGGTCGAAGCTGCCCCGGGCACGTCGATCTTGGTGAATTCGAAACCAGCCTGGGTGGTTCCCGGTACGACCAGGAACAAGCCCACGGCTCCCGCGACCAACATTCGCTGCATCGTCAACATCGCTGGCTCCTTCGATGGTCTGCGGTAGAATGAAAAAGCCATCGTTCCCGGCGCGCAGACCGTGCGCCGGGCGGGGCTTGAGCCGGTGGGGGACGTGCCTGGCAGCTAGGACCCCACCGGCTGCATTTCGAACATGGTTCCCCCCGTCCCCGCCTCGGGGAGCGAGTTAGGGGGAAAGGTCTCGCGGGCGCTCCGTGCCGCGGACTCCAATCCGTTTCGCCCCCGCCCCCCTCTCCGCTTCGGCAAGATTATTCATCCTGGCGGGGCA
>DATFWZ010000199.1:0-4671 GCA_035258765.1 Gemmataceae bacterium | reverse complement strand
GACTGCGCGGCGTCGCCCTCGCTTGGCGCGTCGGGCTCCGCCTCACTCCCGGAGACGCTTTGGCCGACCCATTTCGACTGCCCGGGTCGTGACCCAGTACTTGGTCAGCAAATTCGGTCGCTCCCAGGCCGGGACGAGTGACGGGTCTTTGAAATACGTCACGAACTCGCGCAGGACCGCGGCGAAGTGGGATTCGTGCCCGGTCCGCACCGCCGTCGGCACGTGCACGTGGATGCGATCCCCGAGATCGGTCGAGGCGTATCCTGGGCCCAACGCGCGGCATCGTTCAGCAATCGCCGCCAGGATCGCAGCCTTCGATACGGGCTCGACGGGCGTGACGAACACTTGCGGCTCGGTCCCGAACTCCGGTTCGTGGCGGACGGCCACGGCGGCGCGCGAGCCGCGCGCGATTGCGAGATGCGTGTCACCCCCCGTCGCGGCCCGGACCTCCCAGCGGGTCGTGACCCGCACGACGATGTCGCGGAGCGTGAAGGTTACCGAACCATTTCCCGAGTAATTGAGTCGGCCCTCCGAATCGACGTCCTTGGCGAGTTCCGGCGGCCACTCGGTTTGACCGGTCATTCCGCGAAACGCGAGCAGAGAGACCGGCGTCGGCCAGCGGTTGGCGTCGATTAATCGCACGTCACGCAAGTAGTCGATCGGTTGACCCGGGAATGTGAGCCACATGGACAGGTCCACGAGGTGCGTGCCGACATCGGCCAGGGCCTCGCCCGCGACGCGGAGGTCGAACCACCACGCGGGGCGGCACAGCGGCTTACCGGCGACAGTCTTCTGGAGAAAGTGCACGCTCTCGAACACGATCCCCGGGTGTTCGGCCGTGCCCGGGATCTGTGTCCCGAACACGGTCGGCTCGTTTATCAGCTCGCGTTGCACAAGCGTCGTAGCCTCGTGGCGCTCGGTCATCACGTCCCAGGCCACGACCCGTTGCCGGTCCGCCTCGCGCAGCGTTTCCTCGACTTTGCCGAAATCGTCCGCGTCGATCACCCACGGCTTGTCCGCCAGAACGTGGTAACCGTTCCGGACCGCGGCGAGGATCAGTTCGGGCTTGGGCTTGTTGCGACCGGAGATGACGACCGTGTTACCGGATCGCTCGGCTAGGAATCGTTCCAGGTAGTCGGGACCGGCGTGGACGTCGAACGTCCACGCGGTCGGTCGGTCCGAGCGCGAGTTGAACCGGGCCAGGCGTTCGAGGTGGGCGGCCAGGTCGTCGCCGGGCGGGGCGTAGATGTGGACGTGTGGGTCCACCTCCGGCAACATCTCTTTTTGAACCAAGGCGGCGTGGAAGTGGCCGGGGGCCAGGGAGACGAGTCGGACGACATCGTTTGCGGGCATCGGCACGAGTCCCGGCGCGCAGATCTGGCCTGACGGCTTCCGGTGAGTTACCGTATCATTACCCCCTCCGCCCGGGAAGACCGCGCTCCTCAAGGTCAGTCCATGTCCGACTCGACCGTCCCGTTCCTGCGCGACCCGGCCTTCCGGCAGCTCCTTCAAGACGTGCGCCAGACCGACAATTGGCGGAACTGGTGGTACATCGCCCGGACCTGGCTGTTCCTGGCCGCCGTGATTGCCGCGGCAGTCGCCGGGATGGAGTGGATCGCCGCGTCCGGCATCGGGTGGGGGTGGTCGGTGTTGGTCGCCGTCCCGGCGATCGTGTTGATCGGCGCCGGACAACATCACCTCGGCGTGCTCGGGCACGAGGGATCGCACCGCACGCTGTTCCGGAACCGCTGGCTGAACGAGCTGGCATCCGACTGGCTGTGCATGTTCCCGATCTTCTCGGCGACATACATGTATCGGCTGCAACACCTGGCCCACCACCAGTTCGTCAACGACCCGGACCGCGACCCGAACGTGGTCCAGATGCGGAGCACGGACACGTGGCCGGACGGCCCGATGACCCCCCGGCAGGTGGTCCTCTACGTCCTCCGCCTGTTCTGGCTCCCGCAGCTCCTCCGATTTCTGTCGCCGCGAATCCGCGACAACTCGATGGGCGGAGACCACGACGTGTACCGGCCGGCCGACGGGCCGGCGCCGCCGAGCTGGCCACGGAAGTTCGGGGCCGCGAGCATCCTGGCCCTACTTGGGCTCAACGTCTGGCTGGCCTATCGCGGCGATGCGGCGCTGCTTGCGATCGTCCCGACTACTGTGTGGCTCGTAGCCCTCGCCGTTTTCGCTTGGCTGCCGGAGCGGATGTACTACCGCAGTCGCGTGCGTCCCGAGTTCAGTATGCGGTCGTTGACGATCCAGAGGTTCGTCTTCTACTTCGCGGTCTTCCACGGCCTCGCCTGGGTCATGCTCCTCACCGGAGTGCCGGCCCTCGTCTACTTCCTCGTCCTGTGGATGGGGTCGTTGTTGACCGCATTCCCGCTGTACCTGGTGCTGCGCCAGCTCGTCCAGCACGGGAACGGCGGTCGCGGGCGTCTCGACAACACCCGAGTCTTCCTCCGGCCGGTGACGGTGAATTTCTTTCTCCTCCCACTCGGGCAGGATTACCATTTGCCGCACCACCTGTTCGCGTCCGTCCCGCACTACCGGCTCCGGCGGCTGCACGAGGCGATGCTCGTTTATCCGGACTACAAGTCGGTCGCGGTCGAGGTGGACGGGCTTATTCACCCGCCGGCGGGCACCGGCCGCCGCAGTATCGTCGGCGCCCTCGGCGACACGCCGGCGGGGGCCGAGGAGAAGTTCATCGACAGCTCCGTCCTCGACGAGTACCAGGTCGAGGAGCGCGACGCCATCCGGGCGGAGGAGAAGGCGTCCGCGTCCTGAGCGGCTAAGGACATCTGTAACCCAAGGTGTCGAGCGCTATCCACGTCGCGCCCGCGCCGCGGCCTCCTCTTGCGGCGGCGGGACGGCATTGATGAGCTTGCGGATCAGATCGTCCGTCGTCACGCCCTCGGCGTCGGCGTTGAAAGTTGTCATGAGCCGGTGGCGAAGGACGGGGAAGGCGACTTCACGGATATCGTCGGTCGTGACGTGCAGCCGGCCATGCAGAACCGCCTTGGCCTTGCCGCCGAGGATCAGGTACTGGCTCGCCCGCGGGCCGGCACCCCAGGCGACGAGGTCCGGGACCCACTTCGGGACCCCCGGCTCCTTGGGCCGCGTCGCCCGCACAAGATCGGCCGCGTACGCGAACACGTGGTCGGCCACCACCACCTGGCGGACCGTCTCCTGGAGCCGGATGATCTGCTTCGCGTCCAACACCGGCTCGACGTCCGGCTTGTAGTTGGACGTCGTGGACTTCATGATCTGGATCTCTTCGGCCCGCGACGGGTAATCGACCTTGATGTTAAACATAAACCGGTCTTGCTGCGCCTCCGGGAGCGGGTACGTCCCCTCCTGCTCAATCGGGTTCTGCGTGGCGAGTACAAAGAAAGGCTCGGGCAGGCGGTAAGTTTGCCCGCCGGCCGTGACGTGGTGCTCCTGCATGGCCTCGAGCAGGGCGGCCTGGGTCTTTGGCGGCGTCCGGTTGATCTCGTCGGCCAGGATCATATTGGCGAATAGAGGACCGGGCAGGAACGTGAACCGCCGCCGGCCGGTTTCTGGGTCGTCCTGCAGGATGTCGGTCCCGGTGATGTCGGACGGCATCAGGTCCGGGGTGAACTGAATCCGCTTGAACGTCAGGTGCATGATCCGGGCGACCGTGCTGACGAGCAGCGTCTTCGCCAGCCCCGGCACGCCGACCAGCAGGCAATGGCCCCGGCTAAACAGGGCCATGATCATTTCTTCGACGACCTGGTGTTGTCCGACGATCACCTTGCCGATCTGGTCGGCCATGCGTTCGTAAGCGGCCGCGATCTCCTTGACCGCCTGGACTTCCGGCGACGGCATCGGGGGATTTTCCGTGAGGAGGGAATTCGGACAGGAAGTCTATTCTACGGCGGGCACGAGCAGGCAGCAGCAGGTGACCCCGGCCTCCGCTTTGGCGAGCTCGGTCATATCGACAGGCACAACCGTGATTCCGCGGGCCTCCAGCCGGGGCCGAGTCCGCGGACAATCCGCCGGATACAGGACCAGGTTCCCAACCCAAAGCGCATTCGCCCCGAATGGCTCGGCCGGATCGACGTCGATCAACTCGACGTCGGCAAACGCGGCGGGATCGACCCAGGCCCGGTTGACGAGCAAAGTGCGCGCGGCCACCGGCGTGACGGCGGTCTGGAGGTGCAGACACCCGGCGAATGGAACGGGCTGAATGGCGTAGTCGAAGGATCGGAGCAGGGTCGCCAACTGCCGAATCCCCGCGGCGTTCGTTCGGGCGGATTGGCCGACGTAAAGCGTGCGGCCGATGCGGATCACGTCACCCCCGTCGAGCGTCCCGGGCGCTTCAATGCGCCGGAGCGGGCGATACCGGGCGAGTGCATCGGCGACCGTCGCGGTTTCCGCCCGCCGCGACGCGGCCCCGGGGCGGGCGATCGCGGCGACTTCGTCGAGGACGATGGCCGTGTCGGACACGAACACAGCGTCGGGCAGGTCCGGCTCGTCCGGTAGCCGGTGGACGCGGCAACCGGCTTGGCGAAGCGCGTCCTCGTAAGCGCTATGCTGGAGGCGGGCCCGATCCAGGTCGATCGGGAGGCGGGGTAGGTGAACTAGCTCGCACCGGTCGATGGACGGGCTGACGTCGCGCGTGAAGGCGATCATGGAGAGGTTGAC
>DATFWZ010000198.1:0-6728 GCA_035258765.1 Gemmataceae bacterium | reverse complement strand
TTGTGCCCGCCCCGTCGGCGCATACAAATCACTCGACCACCTCTTTTGCAACCCGGCCGCACGAACCTGGAAGCCTCCCGAGGCTCCGCCAATGGTGAACCTGCGCACCCCCTTGTACGACTGGCACCTGGCCCGCAAGGCTCGGATCGTCCCGTTCGGCGGCTGGGACATGCCGGTCCAGTACACGAGCATCCTCGACGAGCACAAGGTCGTCCGCACTGCCGCGGGGTTCTTCGACGTGTCGCACATGGGCCGCCTCAGCTTCGGCGGGCCCGACGCGATGGCCCTCATCCAGAAGGTCTGGACCAACGACGCGGCCAGGATGAAGGACTTCCAGGTCCGCTACGGGCTCATTTGCCAGGAAGACGGCGGCACGCTCGACGACGTCCTCGTCTACCGGTGGCCGTACGGCTGGGCGATGGTGGTCAACGCGTCCAACCGCGAGAAGATCGTGAACTGGTTGAATCAGCACATGGCGGGCCTGAACGTCCAGCTCCAGGACCAGACGCTCGACACGGCGATGATCGCGGTCCAGGGGCCCAAGGCGGTGTCACTATGTGCCGGTATGTTCGAGGCCGATGCGGGCCAACTGAAGTACTACTTCGCCGCCGCGACCCGGTACAAGGGGAAGAACTGCGTCGTCTCGCGGACCGGGTACACGGGGGAGGACGGGCTCGAGATCATGGTCAATAAGGCGCAGGCGGTCGAACTGGCCGACGACCTCGTGAGTCGCGGGGCGGTGCCGTGCGGCCTCGGGGCCCGCGACACGCTCCGGCTGGAGGCGGCCATGCCCCTGTATGGGCACGAGCTCAACGAGACGATCAACCCGATCCAGGCCGGCCTCGGGTGGGCGGTCAAGCTGGACAAGGGCGAGTTCATTGGCCGCGAGGCGCTGGCCGCCGCCGAGGAGGACGCGGGCAAAGTCCCGCAGCGGGTCGGCTTGGAAGTCGAGGGCAAGCGCGCCGCCAGGGAGGGGTGCCGGATCCTGGTCGATGAGGGCAGCCCGATGGGTGCGGTGACGAGCGGCAGCTACGCCCCGACCCTGGACAAGTCGATCGCCATGGGGTATGTGGCCGCGAAGTGTGCCTTCCCCGGAACTCAATTACTCGTGGATATTCGCGGCACACTGACCCCGGCCAAGGTCGTGTCGCTTCCGTTCTACAAACGAAGGTAGTTCCAAGTTCCAGGTTGCAAGTTCCAAGTTGACCACGGGCATTTCAACTTGGAACTTGGAACTCGGACCTTGAGACTTGGAGACAAGCATGGACCCGTCGAAACTCCGCTACACCGCGTCCCACGAGTGGGCCGACGTCCAGGGGGGCGTCTGCACCGTGGGCATTACCCAGTACGCCGTCGAGCAGCTGACGGACGTGACGCACCTGGAACTGCCGAAGGTCGGGACGGCGGTCGCGGCCGGCAAGCCGTTCGGGGAAATCGAGTCGGTCAAGGCGGTGTTCGACCTGAACTCCCCGGTGACCGGGACGGTGACGGAGCGGAACGACGCGGTCGTGGAGGATCCGGCGCTGATCAACCAGGACCCGTACGGCCTGGGATGGATGATCCGGATCAAGCTGGCCCCCGGCGCGACGACCGACCACCTGATGAATCTGCAACAATACGAGCAGCAGATCGCCGAGGGGCACTGACCTTCCGAGGACAACTGATGGCGACAACGCCGACGCGCAACGCGACCGACTGGCTGGCCGACGCCCTGCTCGACCTCGCGCCGGGCCAGCGCGTGTTCGCCACGGACATCCCGTGGGCGGTGTACACCCGGCTGGCGGACCTGCGCGACGAGCGGCGGCCGGGAGTAAAGATCACGTTCGACCGCGGGAGGATCGAGTTTGTATCGCCCAGGTTCCGACATGAGCGACTGAGCTTCTGGCTTCGCATGATCGTCTTGACGTTGGCAGAGGAGTTCAACCTCGAGCTGATTAGTGCCGGTGCGACCACGTTCCGCCCGGAAGAAGGTGAACAGGGGTTGGAGGCACACGAGAGCTTCTACGTCGCGCATGCCCAAGACGTCATGGGGGTCGATGACATTGACTTGACGGTACATCCACCGCCGGACCTCGTGATCGAAGTCGATCTCACATCCAGTTCGGTGCCCAAGGAGCTGATGTACGGCCCGATGGGGGTGCCGGAACTCTGGCGACATGACGATGACGAGGTCGCGATTCGCCGACTTCAGCCGAATGGCAAGTACCAGACTGCTCCCCGCAGTCTGGCCTTCCCGCTCGTGACCGCGGCCGACCTGACCCGCCTGCTCGTGGAAGGCCGGGACGAGGGCGAGATCGCCTTCGTCCGTCGGTGCCGTACGTGGGCGAAAACGCTCGTCACCCCACCCGCCCAGCCCTGACCCCCGAACGACTTCGGAGACCGTCTTGCCTTACGTCCTCAACACCCCCGCCGACGTGGCGGCCATGCTGCAGGCGATCGGGGCCAAGTCGATCGACGAGCTGTTCGCACCCGTCCCGCCAGACCTCCGCCTCGACCGGCCGCTCGACATCCCCGCCGCGATGGGCGAGCTCGAGCTGAGCCAACACGTCGCGGCCCTCGCGAAAAAGAACCAGGCCGGGGGCGAGGCCGTCTGCTTCCTCGGCGGCGGCAGCTACGACCACTTCATCCCAACGGTAGTGGACGCGATCGCCGGGCGGAGCGAGTACTACACCGCGTACACCCCCTACCAGGCCGAGGCCAGCCAGGGCAGCCTGCAAGCCTTCTTCGAGTACCAGTCCCTCATCTGCCAGCTCACCGGCATGGACGTGGCCAACGCCAGCCTGTACGAGGGCGGTTCCGCTGTAGCCGAGGCGGTCCTGATGGCGATCCACGTCACCGACCGCAAGGGCGACGTGATCGTGCCCGCAACCCTCCACCCCGAGTACCGGCAGGTGCTCGCCACGTACCTCACCAACCTGAACGTCAAGCTCGTCACCCTGCCCTGCCCGGGCGGCTTCCTGAACCCGGACGACCTGAAGAAGGCGGTGAGCGACCAGACGGCCGCGGTGGTCGTGCAACACCCGAACTTCTTCGGGCACCTGGAAGACGCGGCTGAGGTGTCCCGCATTGCCCAAGCGAAGGGCGCCCTCGCCGTCGCCAGCTTCGACCCGATCAGCACCGGCGTCTTGAAGCGACCCGGGGAGTACGGGGCGGACATCGCGGTCGCCGAGGGGCAGTGCCTCGGCACGCCGATGGGCTATGGCGGGCCGTACCTCGGCGTGATGGCCTGCCGGTCGGAGTACGTTCGCAAGATCCCCGGTCGGCTGGTCGGACAAACGACGGATCGCAACGGCAAGCGGTGCTGGGTGCTGACGCTGCAGACGCGGGAGCAGCACATCCGCCGGGCGACCGCGACGAGCAACATCTGCACCAACCAGGGGCTGTTCGCCCTGCGGGCCACCGTCTACCTGGCCGCCCTCGGCCCGCAGGGCCTCAAAGAGACGGCGGAGCTATGCCTGCGCAAGGCGCATTACGCCGCCGAGGAACTCGCGAAGGTGCCGGGCGTGTCGATACGGTTCGACCGCCCGTTCTTCAAGGAGTTCGCGCTCCGGGTGCCCGGCGACGTGCCCGGGTTGCTCAAAAAGCTCCAGTCGCAAGGGTACTTCGCGGGACTCCACGCCGGGCGGTGGTACCCCCACCTGACGGACACGCTGACGGTCGCGGTCACGGAGAAGCGGACGAGGGCGGAGATCGACGGGCTGGTAGGGGCGCTGCGGGCCGCGATCGGATAGAGTATCCGAGTCGAGGCGTCCTTGCACCAACTGGCGACCACGATGCAACGGGACGAATTGAAGACCTTGATTCGGGCCAGACCGTTCCAGCCGTTCACGATTCACCTTCCCGAGGGACGGCACGTTCCGGTGGTTCACCACGACTTCGCCCTCCTGGCACCGGACGGGCGGACGTTATGGGTCTACCAGTCGGACCGGTCCTGTGACATGATCGACGTGATGCTGATCGCGAGGATCCACCTCGACGCGATCCCGGAGGCTCCGATCCCGCCCTGGGTGAACGGCCCGCCGGTCGCCTGACCTTTTCCACGCCGGAGCGCAGCCCATGCACCCGGACGACGTCCTGGCCATCCTGACCGCCACCCCGTTCATTCCGTTCGAGATCGAGCTGCCCAACAACGGCAACTTCCGCGTCATCGACGCGAAAGCGGCCTCCCTGTCCCGGTCGCGGGAGGCGCTCCTCATTACCGAACCGTCCGGGACCCGTCACGTGATCGGCCTGCGCCACATCATCCGCATCACCACGGACCCGTTGTTCGGTCGCGGCCAGGCGTGATTCCCCATCCCGAGGAGACCCTCATGAAACGCGTCCTCGCCTTCGTCGTGGTCCTGGTCGGGTCCGCCGCGGCCCACGCCGCCGACCCGCCGAAAGAGTCCACCAAATTCGACGATCTGAAGGACATGCTGACCGCCCTCGGCAAGGCCGAGAAGGCCGACGTCGTCTTGCGCGAGGGGCTGCCGCACCCGGTCAACGAGAGGAAGGCGTTCGAGGCCGAGAAGAAGAAAGAGACGATCGAGTCGGCGGGAGCGCTCTTCTACAAGGAGCCCCTGACTCTGAAGGCGGACGACACGACCACCGTGCTTGCCCGGCTGCTGGATGCCACCAGCTACGCGGACTTCCGCGGCGAGAAGAAGTGCGGCGGGTTCCACCCGGATTACGAGGTCGTCGTGATCAACACGGCCGACAAGAGCGAGTACCGCTTCCAGGTCTGCTTCGGCTGTCACGAGGTGAAGGTGTACGGCCCGAAGGACCAGGCCGTCCGGGCCGACCTGACGAACGGGTACGACGCCCTGGCCAAGGTGCTCCGGCCGTACCAGAAGAACCGGCCCGAGTCGAAGGAGTGAAACAACAAACCCCCTCACCCCGGCCCCTCCCCGGAACGGGTGTTGGGAAGCGGCCGTCGTCCTCCCCGCCCCAGGAGTACGGGGGGGAAGTCATGGGTGAGGGGGTAGTCGCGCCGCCGGCTATTTCTCCGGCAGAATGTCCTTGATCGCGCCGGCGATCTCGTCGGACTCCGTCCCGGTCAGCTTGCCCTTCTCGAAGGCGTAGTTCTTCTTCACCGTCTTCTTGGCGTACAGGAGGACGGTGACGTCCGCGTCCTTGGACAGCTTGTACTCCTTCGGCCCAGCCGGGCTCTCGATCGCCAGGATCACCTTCTTCAGGTTCTCCTTCTCGGCCAGCTCCTTGAGCTTCTCCTCCGCCTTGTCGTCATCCGTCAGCAGGACGACCCAGACCGCCACCTTGGCGTCCTTGTGTTCGACCGTGGCCTGCTCGAGCTTCTTGACCAGACTGGTCAAGCCCGGGGTGATCTCGCGGGCGAAGACCGCCGCGACCGGGACGTTGCCGAGCTTTCAGACCGGGCACTGCTTCTTGCCCGCGTCCGGGCCGGTGACGTTGAGCGGGTTGAACGGCGTGACGTCGTCGCCCGGGCCGGGCCCGGACTTCAAGTCCGCCGCGAGGCCGGCGCCGGCCACCACGCCGGCGACGACCGCACTCACAACAAATCGGATCATGACAAAAGGCCTCTCAACTGGCTCGCGGGGCTCGTCGCGCTTTGGGCCACCGGGTCGGTCGCGGCCCCGCTCCCGGGACCCGGTTGTTACTTCTTCACGTTGCGCGGGTCGTCGGTCGGGTTCAGGTAGTGAATGGCCCACGGCCCGTCGCCGTGGAGCTGCACCACCGTCTCCCCGGTCACCCAGGCGAAGTGCTTCATCCCGGCCGGCCAGGTGCCGTACGCGCCGGCGGGCATCTCTTCGCCCTTCTTTAGATCGAACACGTCCCCCATGCCCAGGTGGAACGTCCCGGAGATTACTGTCAACCGTTCCGGTTTCGGGTGCGTGTGCGGCGGGATCTTGTACCCGTCCGGCACCTTCACCCGCATGACAAATGGCCCCGACTTGGTCGGGTCGCCTTCGAGGACTGCTATCTTCGCCCCCGGCGGCAGCGACGGCGGGCCGTCGCACCATTTGACCACGTCCGGCCGGTGGATCGCGGCCTCCATGGCGTCCGGCTTGTGTTGCCCGCTGGTCGAACCGGCCCACGCAATCGCCAGAGCGGCCACTATTGACCCGGACAGTATGTGTCTGGGTCGCATCAGTCTCCTCCACCCCGTTCCTTGGATACGGGGAGGTTACAAGGGCGCCGCGACGGGCGTGACGGCCCCGGCTTGATACCTAAACGGGAGGGGGATAAGGCTTCGTTATGAGCGAAAACGGCCCCGCCATTTGGCGGGGCCGTTCTGATTTTGCCGCGATCGACGCGGTCACGGTTGCTTGCTGGACGTGTTGGACAGGGACTTGAAGTAGTCCTCGATGACCACCCGGTACCGGGCGGGCAGGTCCTTGGTGATCTCGGTGATCGCCTTGGCCCGCTCCTTCTCCGGCATGGTCCCCCACTTGTCCGCCAACGTCTTCAGCGCCTTCTCGTCCACGGTGCCGTTCCCGGCCCCGCCGAGGATCGCGCTGTCACCCGCAGGAGCGCTGGACCGGATCGTCCCGCCACCCGTTGCACCCGGCTGACCGCCGGACGGGCAGCACCCGCCGTTTCAAGGTTTCCCTTTCGCTTGGTTCTCCAGTTCCTTGATCAGCTCGTCCAGGCGGAAGACGATCTTCTTCTGGATGTCCTGGGTGATCTTCCCGCCCCGGGCCTGACCCAGCCGCCGCTCCGAGTTGTCCATCAGCCGGCGGATGTTCGACAGGTCCTTCTCGTCCTTCTTC
>DATFWZ010000197.1:0-9863 GCA_035258765.1 Gemmataceae bacterium | reverse complement strand
GGGCCCTTGACTGCCTGGGACGTCGCGACCGGAAAGCGGCTTCGGCGCTGGAACCCGCCCGCCGGCCCCTCCGAGTGGGTCAAGGATCGCGAATCGGGCATGGACGTCGTTCCGTCGCCGGACGGCAGGTTGATTGCCTGGTTTTTCTGGCGAGCGCCGAACTACAGCAACCTGCCGCCGGGAGTGTTCCCGCCGCCGCCGGTCATCCGCCGGACTGCCGTGGTCGTCGCCGACGCGGCCACCGAGAAGCCCCTCTACCGCCGGACGTTCGAGGTTGGCGCCCTTGATTCATTCCCGTTCACCGGCGACGGGCAGCGCTTCCTGACCACCGGCGACAAGCTCCGCGTCTGGGACGCCCCCACGGGGAAGGAACTCCTGGCCCTGGACTGCCCATCGGCCTACCGTTGCGCGCTCACCCCGGACGGGCGGCGTTCTCTGGTCGCGGACGCCAACTCGCGGGTGCGGCTGTGGGACCTCGAGGCCAAGAAGCCGGCACACGAGCTGTGCAACGGACGCGCTTACATCAACTCGCACACCCTGGAATCGCCCCAGACGTTTTCGGCCGATGGGAAGACCGTGCTACTGGTCAGTGACTCGACGCTGCGCCTGTTTGATACGACGACCGGCAAGGAGAAGTCGGCACCCGGCCACCGCTCCTCGATCATTCCGCGCTTCTCCGCCGACGGCCGAACGCTGTTCACGACCTGCGACGAAGCCCGGTGCCGCTGGGACCTCTCGGGCAAGGAACCGGTCCTGCGTGCCCACGAGCCGAGACGTGCCTGGGAGGGGATTTGTGGTGATCGGGCCGTGGCCCACAGCGGCGACGGGACGATCTTCGTCGATCGGCGCGACGACCGGACCTGCCTGCGCGATACGGCCACGGGCCGCGTCGTGCGCGAGTTGGAGGGTGCCCCCGGGGCTTTCTTTGGCCTGTTCTCGCCGGACGCGAGTCGCGTGCTGGTCTGGCACTCCAGCCTTCTCCGCGAGGACGTTGACGGCATCCGCCTCTACGACGTCCGCACGGGCAAGTCGTCGGGGGAGTTTCAGACGGCAAATGCGGCGGGGCGCTCCGTCGAGTTTTCGCCGGACGGCCGGTTTGTGGCGTGGACGGACCACGCTCACTCCATCCACCTGCACGACGCCGCGACCGGGAATCCCGTCCGCACACTGTCGCCGCGCCGGCCGCCCACGAAGGCGGAGTGCAACTACGCAGACCTGCTCTTTTCCCCGGACGGCAGTTACCTGATCGTCACGACCTACTTCCGCGAGCCCCTCAGCAAGCCCGACGAGGCGGACAATTGGGAAACGCTCCCGACCCGCGTGCTCCGCGTCGCGGACGGCCGGGAAGTCGCCCACTTCTACCTCAACCCGGCGAGGACGCGCCGGGCCGGGAGACTGTCGTGCGCGGCGTGCTCGCCGGACGCCCGGTTGCTCGCACTCGCCGAGGAGGAGTCCGGGCCGGTCCGCGTCATCGAGATCGCCGGCGGCGGCGTCCGCGCCGAGCTGGCCGGGCATCGCGACGGCGTCCGCGGGCTGGCGTTCTCCCCGGACGGCAAGACCCTGGCTTCGGGCGGCGCGGACAACGTCGTTTTCCTGTGGGATGTGACTGGGGCCCGGACGGCACAGCCCGCGAAAGCCGCGGGCGAGCCGGACCCGGCCGCGTGGTGGGCCGATCTCGCGGCTGACGACGCCAGACGGGCCGGCGCGGCCATTGCGTCGTTCCTCCGCGCGCCCGGCCCGGGGGTTGCGTTTCTCAAAGAGCGACTTCGCCCGGCAGAAATCCCGAGCAAGGAGCGCCTGGATCGGCTGATCGCCGGGCTCGACGCCGACACGTTCGCGGCCCGCGAGGCGGCCGGTCGCGAGCTGGCCCGGCTCGGCGAGCGGGCAGAGGCGGCCTTGCGGCGCGCGGTGAAGGCCGGCCCGTCGCCCGAGGTGTCGCGCCGCATCGACGACCTGCTGGACCGACTCGCGGATTCCCCGCCGGCGAACGTGCTTTGCGAGCTGCGGGCAATCGAGGCGCTGGAATTTCTCGGAACCTCCGAAGCGGTGCGCTGCCTCGAAGAAATGGTTCGTGGTGCGCCGGAGGCATGGCAGACGCGTGACGCCCGAGCGGCCCTGGCCCGCCTGGCGGCCCGCCGCTGAGCGGAGCGCTCAAAAAACCTGACCCGCGCGGCCGCCGCCGAAGCACTTTAATAGCGGGAGGCGACCTTTCCGAGGTATCCGCCGTGCCGCTTCGGCCCAAGATCATCCGACCCGTGCTCGACCGCCTGGTCACCAACGTCCATGCGATCGAGGACGCCGAGGCCCTCCGCCGCTACCACCGACAACGGGACGAGGAAGCGTTTGCCCAGCTGGTCCGGCGGTACGTGCCGCTGGTGACAGGCGTATGCCGGCGCGTCCTCGGCCCGCGCCCGGAAGCGGACGACGCGGTCCAGGCGACCTTCTGGACCCTCGCGCGCAAGGCCGGGTCGATCCGCCAGGCCAAGACCCTTCCCGCCTGGCTCCACGCCGTGGCGTACCGGACCGCCCGAAAGGCCGCCACCGAGTCGGCCCCCCCACCCGACAACTTGCCGGTCCCAACCGCACCCGACGACCCGCTCGCGGACGCATCCTGGCGCGAGGTCCGACGGCTGCTCGACGCGGAAGTCCACCGCCTCCCGCCGCGACTGAAGCTCCCTATCCTGCTCTGTTACTTCGAGGACCTGACCCGCGACGAGGCCGCGGACCGGCTCGGCTGGTCGCTCAGCACGGTGAAGCGCCGACTCGACCAGGCCCGGGGTCTATTGAAGGCCCGGCTCGTGCGCCGCGGAGTTGGGCCCGGCCTCCTGGGCGCGACCACCCTCCTGACGGGCCGGCTGACCGCCCGCGTGTCACCGGCGCTCGAGTCGGCGTGCGCGCGGCTCGCCCATCAGCCACCCGAGGCCGCGGTCCGCGCGTTGTCGGTGGCGCCGCCGGTGGCCGGGACCGCGAAGTGGCTCGCGGCCGCCGTCGCGGTGGGCGGGCTCGGGTGGGGCATCGTCGCGCTCGCCGGGCAGACTCCGAAGCCGGACCCGAAGGCCCCGCCGGCCGAAGTGAAAGAGAAGGAAACACCGTCGAAGGCAGGCGAAGTCGCCGAGCCCCTGCCGTCGGGCGCGCTGGCCCGGTTCGGGACCGTCCGCTACCGGGCCAGCATGAGGTTCTGGTCCGGGTCGTACTCCAAAGACGGCCGCTGGTTCGTCTCCGGGACGGACGGGGTCGAGCTGTGGAACCTCGACACCGGCTTGCCCCGCCAGCTCATGCCGGTGCGGAACAACACCGTCCCCCGGCCGCGGATCAGCCCGGACGGATCGCTGGTCGCCGTCCTCGACGGCGGGCCGGGCATCCACCTGTTCGACCAGGCCACCGGCAAGGAGCTGCGGGCGCTCGGCGCCAAGGAGAGCTTTGCCGAGTGCCAGTTCACCCCGGACGGCAAGCGGGTCGTCGGGATCGCTGGCGGGCTCGCCAAAGGGTTCGACGCGCGGACCGGCGCCGAGGTCTTTGCGACCGCGGCCGCGGGGAACACGCTCGAAGCCTGGAACGACCGGCCCGTGTTTTTCGTCGTGGGCGCGGGCAAGGACGGGGCCCTGGTCGTGCGCGTCGCGGACGTCGAGACGGGCAAGGACCTCAAGACGTTCGAGACCGGGATCACCGACTTCTACAAGCCCAAGGAGCCCGACCCGGCCGCCCAGTTCCGGACGGGAATCTCGATCCCCGACGTCATGCGGTACGCAGTCGCCCCGAACCTGTCGCACCTGGCCTACCAGCGCGCCGACGCGAGAGTCGCGGTCGTGGCCCTGGCGCCGGGGGCCAAGCCGCGAGTGGTCGAGCTGACATCCGGCCTCCACCCGACGGGCCTCAAGTTCGCCCCGGACAGCAAGTCCCTATTCGCGTTCGATCTCTGGGGCGGCTTGACCCGGAGTGATGTGGCCACCGGGAAGCTGCTGGGCGCGTTCTCGGGCGGTCTCTGGCACGTGGACCCGGACGCCAAGGTCCTGACGTCGGCCGGGCAGGACGGCCTGATCCGCCGGTGGGACCTGACGACCAACCGCGAAATCTCGCTCGCCACCGGGTTCCACAAGGCCGTCCAGGCGGTCTTTACTTCCCGCGGCAGCCGGGTCATCGTCGGCGACAGGATGGGCACCATCGACGTGTTCGACGCCAGGACCGGGCGAAAGGTGCAGGAGGTGCCGCGCTGGCGGGACGGGACCGACTGGTACACGTTCGCTGTGTCGCCCGACGGCCGGACCCTGGTAGCCACCCGGCCCGAGGGGAAGATGTTCTGGTGGGACCTGGCCGCTGGCAAGGAGCTGGCGGCGACGAAGATTTCGGGCCCGGTGCCGGACCAGCACTTCCACTCGGTCCAGGGCATGGTCTTCACGCCGGACGGCCGGCGGCTCGTCTGCTCGCACGTGAACAGCGGCCTGTTCGCCGTCGATACGGAGACGCGGAAGGAAGTTTGGCGGGTCGGCGTTCCGACCGACAGGGACTACGATGCGACCGTGGCACTGACCGTCTCGGCCGATGGCCGGCACGTGGCCCGCGGCATGCGCCGCGGAGGCCGGACCGGCGACTGGGGGTATGGGCTTCAAGTGCTCGATACAGCGACGGGGCGGCCGGTGAAGATCGTGGACGTCTCCGAGAGCAAGGGCAAGGACGGCCTGCCCGATCTGATGGACGTCCGGTACACATCGGACGGCCGATTCCTGGCCCTCGTGTCGCGCAACGGTCGAGTCCAGGTCCGGCACGCGGACTCGCTGGCCGAGCTGTCCTCCTGGACGACCGGCAGCAAGTACACAGTCGCGCTGGACGTCTCGCCCGACGGCCGGCTGGTGTCCACCGGCGACGACGCGGGAACGGTCAAGGTGTGGGAGCTGCTGACCGGCAAAATGGTGGCGAGCGTCCGCGGGCACCGCGGGACCGTGGCATCCGTCCAGATGTCGCTGGACGGGAAGCTCCTCGCGACCGGCGGCTACGACCAGGTGGCCTATACCTGGAGCCTCAAGCCCGCGGCAGCCCCCGACCGGCCGCTCGAGCGACTGGCCGGGGAGAGCGCCGAGGACGCCCGCGCCGCGATCTGGGCCATCGCTGCCGATCCCGACGGGCCGAACCGGTTGCGGGAACGAGTTCCACCGGTCGTCGAGCCGAAGCCCGAGACGATCCAGGGTTGGATCGCCGACCTCGACCATGCGACGTTCGCCCGGCGCGAGACAGCCTCGGCCGCGCTCACCCGGGCCGCGGTAGTGTGCGAGCCCGCGATGCGCCGGGCCCTTCAGGACAAACCGACAGCCGAGGCCCGCGAGCGCCTGACGAAGGTCCTGACCGGGATCACGCGGCGGCCGTCGCGGGACGACGTCACGCACTCCCGGGCGGTCCAGGCGATGGAGCTAGCGAATACCGCGGCGGCCCGGAAGGTGCTCGAGGAATGGGCGTCTGGTGTCGAGGGCGCCTGGTTGACAATCGACGCCCGTGCCGCGCTCGAGCGCCTGCGGGCCCGCGGCCCGGCGGAGTAATCGGACAGAGTAGCCTGCACGCTCCGCGTGCGGAGCCCACTTGCGCCCTCGGGTACCGTTCAGCCGACGCCGCTGCGAGGGGGCTCCGCACGTGGAGCGTGCGGGCTACTGTGGTGCGTGCATCGCGCGACGGGCACTACTTGGAGCGAAGATCCAGGTCGATCTCGTTGGCCCCCTTCTTCACCTGGACGCTCAGCTCGGACTGCTCCTCCGAGCTGTACCGGTCCGGGAGCCGTACCTTGCTACCGGGGAGCATCTCGACGGTGACCTTGTGAGTCCCGGCCGGGACGCGAGTGACCTTGTACTTCCCTTCGTCGTCCGTCTTGCCCCCGACGAACTGCCCGTCGCCGAGGTGGAAAATAATTCGCGCCTCGGGGAGCGGTTTGCCATTCAGGATGACCCGGCCGCTGACCGCGACCAGCTCCTCCTCGGCCGCGACCCGCCCGGAGCCGAGCACGACGGCCGAGACGACCAGGGCGACGGCCAGCAGAGATTTGAACGTGGGCATTCTGCCTCCTGACCCGTTGGCCGGGTCCTGTGAGATGGTGGCGAGCGATCCCCGAGTATGTACGACCGGGCGGGTGCGGGCAAGCGGTTCGGAAGCCCAGTTCCCGGGGCTTCTCGCCGTTCGGCTTCGGCCACGACAGCGGCTCAAGCCCAACGCCAAGAAGCCCCGTGAATGGCACTCGATCAGCTGAGCGGGTCGATGAACACCCCCGGGTCGAAATCGAAGTGCTTGCCGACGGAACTACTGAACACCAGCGTGATCGTGGGCAACGACTGGCCCGCCGACAGGCTGGTCGCCACCGCGGCCGGGACGTTGATGATCGGGGCGCCGGCCGCATTGTGGGTGATCGTCAAGTCATAGGTGACTCCATTGACGACCATCGTCGCCGACTGAAGTGTGACGCCGGGCGTGAGGTTGTTGAGCTCAATGGCGAACAGGCCGGTCAGCGTGGGACTGGTCGAGCTGTGCGGGCCGCCGGTCCGAATGGGGTTCGTGATCGTCAGGTCGGTGGAAAAGGTCCCGGGCTGCCGCCCCTTCTTGTGTAAGTGCTTCCTGACGCGGACCTGGTCGGTCACATCGGTCGCCGGCAGCACGTCGAGGGAACCGGATCCGTCGCCGGGCAGGTCGGCCGCGTCGCCGACGAAGTGAACGGTAATCGCGCCATCGAAGTGTCCGGGCAGCAGGCCGGTGACGCCGACATTGGCGAGCGTGGCGACGCCATGACTGTCGGTCGTCGCCGTTCCGACGACGTTGCCGTTCAACGAGAACACCAGGGCCCGGTCTGCGAGGGGGGCCTGCGTGCCGGCGTCCGTCAGGGTCGCGGACAACGTGGTCGTGCCCCCCGCGGTGGCCGTCGCCGTGGCAACCGCGACGTTCACGTGCGCCAGCTCGATATCGAACTTCAGGATGTCGCGGACCGGGTTGCTAGCTCCCGGTTGCGGGAAGGTGTTCACCGCGTACGAGTTGATGCCCTTGACCCCGACCGAGAGGGTCGAGCCGTCGGCCGAGACATTCAGAGTCGCGTAGTTGAACGTGTCGGGCGAGTAGAAGTCGAAGCCGGTCGGGTCGGTACCGGCGTTCGGGTCGCCTTCGCGGGTAACGTTCTTCAGGCCAGGGAACGCGGCGTCGAGGCCGATCGGGTCAACGCCGGCAGCGGTTTCCGAGGCGACCAGGGCGTCCGCCAGCGACTTGATGTTGGCGAAGCTGTGGTCCGTGATCGTGTCCGGGCCGGTGGCGCCGATCGGGCCGGCGACGACGGACATGGCCCCCGGCACGCGGACGTAGCTGGACTGGACCGGGGCCGGGTAGCCGAGTGTATTCGTGGTGAACTGCGTGAAGTAGCCGAGCTCGTTCACGCGCAGCTGGTGGTCGTCAGTGCTGAAGAAGACGACGTGGTCGATGTCATTGTCGTCGATGAACTTCAACAACTCGTTGCGCTCGGCCCGGTAGCCGCCGATCCACGACTTGCCGCCGTCGTCGCCGCTGCCGATCGCGCCAGTCTGGTCGATCGGCGAGGAGGTCGCCACGATCTTCCAGGTAATGCCCTTGGCCTGGGCGTCGGCCAGGGAGTCCTTGAGCCACTGCAGCTCGGTGGCGCCCAGCATCGTACGTCCGGGGTTGTCCGCGCGATCGCCGGTGTCGTCGGCGGTACCGGTTCCCGACGCCTTTCGCAGGCGGATGTCGCGGTTGGTCCGGTCGTCGACGTTGATGAAAGTGCTGTTCGCCCCCCACTGCTGGGCGAAGTAGAGCTTCTGGGTGCCGTCGGAGCGCGGGTCGCTGGCCGCGCTGACCGTATCGACGCGGATCGACTGGTAGTCGGTGTAGGCCTGTTCCGTGGTCTTGAAACCGGTCGTGTTGTGCATGTACGTGCCGGTCGTGTTCACATCGAATTGCGGGTCGGTCGTATTGAACGGGGCGCCGGCCGGGGCGCCGCCGTTGATGAACTGGCGGTTGCCCAGCTCGTGATTGTCCAGGAGCGTGTAGTGGCCGGTGGAGTTGAAGAAGTTCGTCAGGCCGGGGTAGGACCCGCTGCTGACTGGCAGGAACTGCTCGCGGTACTTGCGCCAGTACTCCGCGACGACGGGCGTGTTGTTGACGGCCGGCGAGCTGTTCGGCGTCGCCTGCCCGCTGGCCGTCTCGTAGATCGTGTCGCCGAGCCAGACGAAGTAGTCGAAGTTGTCGGAACCGACTCCTGATTCGGAGGGCGTGGTGAAGTTGGGGCTGTTGGTGGCGTCATACGGGCGCATCAGGCCGTCGGCGTCGCCGGTGAAGCCGAGGCTCACCGGCGCGCTTGCCGTCGCCGCCGGGGCGGTCACGAAAGTGCCGACCTGGCTGATCGTGTTGTCGCTCGCCACGAAGCGGTAGTAATACCGCGTGCCGGGTTGCAGTCCGGTGGCGTCAACGTGGATCGTGAAGTCGTGCGCCGGGTCGGTCACGCCGGCAAAGGTCGCCAGCCCCGTGGCGAAGGTAGGGTCGGTGGACACCTGGGCCATGAGGGCGACTCCGGCCGAGCTGGAGACGTCCTGGGCTCGCGTCCAAAGGATCGCGTCGCTGCTGGTGGCGTCGCCGGCCCCGACCCCGAGGAACGAGACGGTCGGAGTGACCTGCATCAGCAGCAACTGGCCACCCTCGACCAGCTCGTTGGGATTGCTGAAGCCGTTGGGGTTGGCCGCGTTGATCGGGTAGTGCGCCTGTACGTCGACCAGGTAGGTGCCGGGGCCGAAGATTGATGAGACGTCGATGACGCCCGAGGACTCCTCGTCCTGGTTGAAGGGGGCCGTCGCCGGCACGCCGACGTTGCCGAACCGGGCCGGGTCGTGACTGGCGAGCTGGAAGATGCGGTCGTTGGCGATGTCGTACGTCCACACCTTGCCGAGGTGAGCCGCGTTGCCGACGTCCTCGAGCAGGATGATGTGGCCGGTCTTGTCGACCGTGATGTTGTCGTACATGTTGCCGCCCTCGGTGCCGTCTAGCATCATCTCGAGGGTGCCGCCCGCGGTGGGATTCGTGATGCTGTCGAACCGAGCCCGCCAGAGCCGGCTGCGGCCGACCTGCGTACCGAGTCCGTCCTGCACCTGGTCGAGACGGTCGGTGGTAACGAAGTAGAAGTCGCTGGGATGGAGGGGGTCCCAGGCGCCGTCTTCAGGGCGCAGGAACTGGGTGCCGCCAAGGGCCGGGTCCACCAGGCTAAAGCGTCCGGCGGTGGTCAACGGGCCGCTGGAGGCAAGGCCCGAGGTTCGCGACTCGACGGCGAGGCTGTCGACCTGGATCGCGTAGTTGAAGCCGTTGGTCAGGCCGGCCCTGTCAACCGGCGTCCCGGAATTGGTCTTGGTGCCGACGTAGATGTAGATCTTGCCGCCGGTGTTGGTCGGCGAAGGCGTCGTGTCATCTGTTCCCGCGACAATCGTGAGGGGCTGGGCAAACGGATTGGCGAGGGTGTTCTCGTGGGCGAACCGACCGAGCAGGGGCAGCTCGTAGCTGGTGCCCGCGAACGAACCGGTGACGACGTGCCCCATCGCCCGGCCGCCGGCCACCTCCTCACCGTCCATGAAGATGCGGTCGGTCGTGCCCAGCAGGCTGCCGGGGTCAAAGTACGCCGTGAATTCGGGCAGGTCGGCCGAGCAAAACCGGCTGAAGTTGAGGGAAGTCGAGCCGTTCAGGACGGCGGTCTGCATCAAGTCCTGGCCGCTGTAGACCTGGAGGGTGTTCTTGTCGATCACCCACTCGGAGACGAACGCACCGATGCCCCCGTGGGCGCGGGTGACACCCTCGGTGCTGACCAGCTCGTGGTTCATGAGCACCGTGAACGTTCCGTTGCCGTTATCGAA
>DATFWZ010000196.1:0-16337 GCA_035258765.1 Gemmataceae bacterium | reverse complement strand
TGTGGCGGGAGCTAGCGGCGGCCGACCAGCCGGCGGAGGTGGTCGTGATGGCCCGACCGCCTCAGACGGCCGAACCCGCGAGTGCCGCACAACTCGCGCCGGTATTTGAGCGGACGATCAGTCTCACTGACCACTCGGTGCTGCGGTCGCACGTTCTGAACGATAAGGCCGTCGTGCCCTTTGTGCTGCACCTGGAGTGGATGGCCCACGCCGCCATGCACGGGAACCCCGGACTGAAGTTCCACGGGTTCGACGACCTGCGAATCTTCCAGGGCATACACGTTGACGAGGCGACGCCGGCGGAGTTGCGCGTCCTGTGTGGAAGAGCGGCGAAGCGCGACGGGCTCTTCGCCGTCCCGGTCGAGGTCCACGGAACGAAGAACCGCCGCGAGGTCACCTACTCGCGGGCCGAGATTCTGCTCGTGGACCGGCTGCCGGACCCGGAGCCCGCGTCCGCGCCACCTCCGACCGAGCCGTACGACCGGACGGTGGAGGACGTGTACGACGACGTCCTGTTCCACGGCCCGGACCTGCGCGCCCTGGAGCGGATCGACGGGCTGTCCGCGGCGGGCATTGTGGCAGCGGCCCGGACGGCCCCGGCCCCGGGCGAGTGGATGGAGCATCCCGTCCGCGGGTCGTGGATTGCCGACCCGCTCGCGCTCGATGCGGCGTTCCAGATGCTAGTCCTATGGACCGTCCGCCGGCACGGTGCCGCGTCGTTGCCGTGCTTCGCGGGCCGGTACCGCCAGTTCCGCCGGTCGTTCCCCGCCGAAGGGATCACGATAACGCTCAAGGTAAAGCGCGACAGCGCGGCGACCGCCCAGGCGGACGTCGAGTTCCTCGACGCGGACGGGCGACTGGTCGCGAAGATGACCGACGCAGAGCATGTGATGGACGCGTCCTTGAACGACGCCTTCCGGCGCGGCCGGCTGGCCCACGCGGGGAGCGGCGCGCGGGTCGGTGAGATGGGGAGTTGACGTTGGGACCGGACCGCGATCGAATCGCCATCGTCGGGGTCGGCGGCCTCTTCCCCGGGGCTGCCGACCTCGCCGGGTTCTGGGCTAACATCGAACACGCCCGGGATTGCGCCACCGACCCGCCGCCGGGCCGCTGGGCCGTCCCCCCGGAGCGTGTGCTCGACCCGCGGCCGGCGACTGCGGATCGCGTCCACACCCTTCGCGGTTACTACCTTCCGCCGTTCACCGCGGATCTGACCGGTCTCGACCTGGGCGACACTCCAGTCGCCGAGCTCGACCCCGCCTTCCACGTGGCTTTGCACGTCGTCAACGGGGCCTGGCGGAGTGCCAGGACGGAGCGCATTGAGCGCCGGGCGCCGGGCGGGTACGCGGCCGGCGTGGTGATGGGAAACATTGCGCTGCCGACCGCGGCGACGAACGCGCTCACGCGCGAGATTCTCGGCCCGAAGCTCGGCGAATGGTTTCCAAAGACGGACCGGCGGACGCACGGCCTCAACCGCCATATCCCGGCCCTGCCGATCGCACTCGCCGCCAAGGGGCTCGGGTTCGTTGGCGGCGGCTACGCCCTGGACGCCGCGTGTGCTTCGTCGCTCTATGCCATCAAGTTCGCCTGCGATGAGCTCCTCGCGGCCCGGGCCGACGTCATGGTCGCGGGGGGGATGAACCGGTCTGACTCGCTCTACACGCAAATGGGGTTCGCTCAGTTGCGGGCCCTGTCATCGACCGGACGGTGCTCGCCGTTCGACGCGGCCGCCGACGGTCTGGTGGTCGGCGAAGGCGGGTGCGCGTTCGTCCTCAAACGGCTCTCGGACGCGGTCGCTCAGGGCGATTCGATCTGGGGCGTGATCGCCGGTATCGGCCTGTCCAACGACGTGGACGGGAACCTGTTGTTGCCGGCGAACGAAGGCCAGTTGCGGGCGATGCGGGCGGCGTACCGGGTGGCCGGGTGGCGGCCGTCCGACGTTCAGCTCATCGAATGCCACGCCACCGGCACGCCGGTCGGCGATGCGGTCGAGTTCGAGAGCCTGCGCCAGCTCTGGGCGGGCGAGCGCGGCCGGGCCGTGATCGGATGCGTCAAGTCCACGGTCGGCCACCTGCTGACCGGGGCCGGGGCTGCCGGACTTGCGAAGGTGCTCCTGGCGATGCGGCACCGGACGCTGCCGCCGACCGCCAACTTCGCGAACCCCTCGCCGAAACTTGCCTACGACGGCAGCCCGTTCCGAGTCCTGCGGCAGGCGGAGCGCTGGGAAACGGACGGCCCGCGACGGGCGGCGATCAGCGCGTTTGGCTTCGGAGGCATCAACGCGCACGTACTCATTGAGGAATGGACCGGTACGTCTGCGGGCGGTCGAGGCCCGACCCCGGTCGCCGAGGCTCCCGGCCGGTCCGCTCCGCTGGTCGCTGTCGTCGGCCTGGCGTCGCGATCGGTGGGGCGCCTCGAATCGCAGACTATTCCGTTGACCAGGTTCCGTATCCCCCCGAAGGAGCTTGAGGACACGTTGCCACAGCAGGTCGTCATGCTCCAGGTGGCGGCCGACGCGGTGGAGGACGTGCGCTCGAAGCCGGCAGATGGGCCCAGCACCGGCGTCTACGTCGGATTGACGCTCGATCTGAACACGACGAACTTCCATTTGCGGTGGACGGCGGGCGAATTCGACGAGTCGATCAAGGACGCGGTCCACCCGCCGTTGACTGCCAATCGTACGATCGGCGCGCTGGCGAGCATCGTCCCGAGCCGGATCGCCCGGTTCTTTGGCGCCGGGGGGCCAAGCTTTGCCGTCTGCGACGACGAGGCGTCCGGGCTTCGCGGACTGGCACTCGCGACGGGCGCCCTCCAGCGGAAGGAGATCGACCGCGCCATCGTCGGGGCTATCGATCTGGCGAGCGACGAGCGCGCGGGCGGCGGCCCGGACATCGCGGTCGCGGTCGTCTTGAAGCGATTGGACGACGCCCGGCGTGACGGCGATCGCGTTTACGCGGTCCTCGTTGAATCACGACCGGCCATTGGGCTAGCGTACTCGGGTACCGATGCCGGACACGCCGCACAAGGTCTGGCGTGGTTCGCGGACGCCTGCCAGGTACTGGACTCGCAGGTCTGCCCGGGCGAAAAGCCCGCGTTCCATCTGCACGACGCGGCGGACGGTCCGCGGCGACTGCTGACCGTCGCGGGTGGACCGCTCGGCACGGGAACGAGCATTACACTCGAAGAAGCGCCGGGCGACGTGGCGTCGCGGCGACCTGAAGTTTCCCCGCTCGGCGACCGACCGGATGGGCTATTCACGCTGACTGGAGACACGCCGGCAGAATTAATCGCGCAACTGGGTGAAATGCGGGCACTCGCCGACGACACTCCCGCCCGGGTCGCCCGGCGGTGGTGGCGGGCACATGCCGGGCAATCGAGAAAACGGCTGGGCCTCGCGTTCGCCGCGGAGACGCCGGGCGAGCTCCACCGGCTCATCGACGTCGCGACCCGGCACTTGCGCGATCGGCCCCGCGATCGGGCGGCGGATGGGTTCTTCTACTCGCCTGATCCGCTCAGCGGCGAGGTCGCGTTCGTGTACCCCGGGTCCGGCAATCACTTCCCGGACATGGGTCGTGATCTGGGGGCGGCGTTCCCGCACGTCCTTCGTCGCCAGTCGGCCGAAAACTTGCACTTGCGCGGCCAGTACCATGCCGACCAGGTTTGGGGTGTGTCGTCGCTTGACGACATGACGCCGCGCGACTTGCTCTTCGCGCAGGTGGCACTCGGAACGCTTGTCAGCGATTTGCTCGTCTCGTTCGGCGTCTCCCCCCGGGCTGTCGTGCCGTACAGCCTGGGTGAATCCGCGGGACTCTACGGGACGCGAGCCTGGCGGGACCGCGACGAAATGTTCGGCCGCGTCCAGGAGTCGCCCATGTTCCAGACGGCCCTGGCCGGCCCTTGCGAAGCGGCCCGAATGACGTGGCGCCTCGGGCCGGACGAGCGTGTGGACTGGCTGACGGGGGTCATCTCCGTATCGTCGCAACGCCTGCACGAGGTCATTCAACCCGGCCGGCGAGTCTACGTCCAAATCATCAACACCGCCGACGATTGCGTGATCGGCGGGCAGCGAAGCGACGTCGAGGAGGTCATCCGTCAGGTCGGGGGTTCATTCCACGAAGTCCGCGGCGTCAGTACAGCCCACTGCGAGGTGGTACGGGTGCTGCGAGACGAGTACCGGGCGCTGCACTACGTGCCGACGTTTCCGCCCGAGGGCGTGCGCTACTACAGCGGGGCCTGGGGACGGCCCTACGAACTGACCGCGGAGTCGGCGGCCGACGCGATCACGGCCGCGGCCCTCGACACGATCGACTTCCCGCGCATTGTGAACGCTGCCTACGCCGACGGGGCCCGGCTCTTCGTCGAAATCGGTCCCGGGGCTTCGTGTAGCCGGATGGTCGGCTCGATCCTCGCCGGCCGACCTCACCTGGCACGGTCCGCGTGCGTCGCCGGGCAGGATAATGTCTCCGTCATGCTCCGACTCCTGGCGAATTTGCACGCCGAGGGAGTCGCGGTGGATTTGTCGGTCCTCTATGGCGGGCCGGAACCGGTCACGCGCCGACCGCAAGGCCCAACTGTTACTCTCCCGGTCGGGTATCGGCCAAAGCGAATTCCCGGGCCGACGCCCGTGACGGCTGTCCGGGAATCGCAGGATGTCGGAATCCAATTCGGGCCGACGCCCGTCGCCATGTTGGCCGAGGCGCAGGTGGCGACCATCCGGGCGCACGAGGCGTACCTGCGTTTCAGCACCGCGATTCAAAAGTCATTCGCCCAAACCGTCGCGGCGCTGACGGCGCTGCTCAGCCGGGTCAGGGCGAGCGGATTCGACGTGGGGGCGGTTGCCCGCCTGTCGCCACCGACGCTGCCGGCCGCCCCCGAGGTGCCGCGGTCGCTGGATTTTGAGCAGTGCATGGAGTTCGCTCGCGGGAAGGTCGGTAATGTCCTGGGCCCACTCTTCGCCGCCGCCGATTCGTTCCCGACGCGCGTTCGTTTGCCCGACGGCCCGCTGCAGCTCGTCGATCGTGTTGTCACGATTCAGGGAGAGCCGCTTGCGCTTACGAATGGCCGGGTGGTCACCGAACACCTCGTCCACCAGGGCCGGTGGTACCTGGAGCACGACCGCATCCCGGCGTGCATAGCCATCGAGGCCGGTCAGGCGGACCTCTTCTTGTCCGGATTCTTGGGGATCGACTTCAAGACCCGCGGGCTCGCCTGCTACCGGCTGCTCGACGCGGCGGTAAGTTTCCACCGCGGGCTTCCCAACGTTGGTGAGTTGGTCCGCTACGATATCCGCATCGACCACTTCTTCCGTCAGGGGGACACGCACCTGTTCCGGTTCCGGTTCGAGGGCACTGTGAACGGCGAACCGCTCCTGACCATGCGCGACGGATGCGCCGGGTTCTTCACCGCTGCGGAACTGGCCGGTGGAAAGGGCGTCGTCCACACTGAGCTCGACCGCAAGCCCGTGGCGGGGGTGACGCCGGAGGGCTGGTCGCCGGTCGTGCGGCTGCGCGACGAATCTCTCTCGGACAACCAGGTTGATTCGCTGCGGGCCGGAGACTTGGTTGCCGCGTTCGGGCCGGAGTTCGCCCGGGTAAATCTCCGGTCGCCGATGCGCCTCCCGGGCGGAATGATGCGGCTTGTCCACCGGGTGGAGCGGATCGAGCCGGAGGGCGGCCGGTTCGGGCTGGGTCGCATCCGCGCCGAAGCCGACATCCGGCCCGACGACTGGTTCCTCACCTGCCACTTCGTGGACGACCAGGTGATGCCCGGCACCCTCATGTACGAGTGCTGCCTGCACACCCTGCGCATCTTGCTCATGCGCATGGGCTGGGTGGCCGAGGACGGGGAGGCCCGGTTTGAGCCGGTTCCGGGTGTCACGAGCCGGCTCAAGTGCCGCGGGCAGGTGATTCCGACGACGAAGAAGGTCACCTATGAGGTGTGGCTCAAGGAGGTCGGGTTTCGGCCGGAGCCGTTCGCGATCGGCGATGCGCTCATGTACGCGGACGGGCGGCCGATCGTGGAAGTGAAAAACATCTCCCTCCGACTGGTCGGGCTGACGCGCGAGCGGTTGGACGAAATCTGGAGCGTGGACGGTCAGACTTGGGACACCGTCGAGCGGGGGACCATTGAGTCTGTGGACGATCGAGAGATCGTAGCTCGTTCGCGGTCTCGACGGGGCTCAACCGTCGAACAAGATTCGCCTGAGCCCAAGGCGGTATTCACACGGGATCAGGTTCTCGAATTCGCGACCGGGAACCCCTCCAAGTCGTTTGGGGAACGATACAAGCCCTTCGACCGGGATCGATTCATTGCCCGCCTGCCGGGACCTCCGTACTCGTTCATCGATCGCGTCGTGCGCGTCGAGAATTGCGAACCGTGGAAGCTGGCCGCGGGCGGGTCCGCGACCGTGGAGTACGACGTCCCCCCGGACGCCTGGTATTTTGCCGCCGAACGCTCCGAACGCATGGCCTACTGCGTCCTCAACGAGATCGCGCTACAGGCATGCGGGTGGATGGCCGCCTACCTCGGCTCGGCCCTGACCAGCCCGGAGGACCTGCATTTCCGCAACCTGGGCGGGACCGCGACCCGGTACGCCGACATCCGCCCGGCTTCGGGAACGCTCGTAACGACGGTCAAAATGACCCGCGTCTCCTCATCGGCCGGGATGATCATCCAGCATTTCGACTTTGACGTCCGCTGCGGGGGCGAGCGCGTCTATGCCGGCGACACGCATTTCGGCTTCTTCTCGAAGTCGGCCCTGGCCAACCAGGTCGGGCTCAAGGACTCGGCGCTGTTGGTCCCGGGACCGGCAGAGGCGGCTGGTTGGTCCGGGCAGGTGCCAGATAACCCGCCGTTCCCAGACAAGATGTTGCGAATGGTGGACACCATTACATGGGCGACAAACCAAGGTGGGCCAAAGGGACTCGGCTCGGTCGAGGGCCGGGCGCTGGTGAACCCGGACACCTGGTTCTTCAAGTCGCACTTCTTCCAGGACCCGGTCTGGCCCGGGTCACTCGGACTGGAATCGCTCGTTCAGCTGATGAAGGTCTGGGCCCACCGCAGCTGGGGTTCCCCACCCACCGGCTGGCATGCGACCGCGGCCGGCCAGCCGCACCAGTGGACGTACCGAGGGCAGATCGTCCCGAGTGCGTCGGAAATGGTTGTCCAGGCGTACATTACCGAGGCGGATGACACGCGGCGGTTCCTGAAGGCCGACGGGCTTTTGGCGGTCGATGGACGTATGATCTACCACATGTCCGACTTCACCCTCCAGGGCGAATAAACCTGCATGCATTACTCGCGCGTCTATTTGGAATCCATCGGGTATGAACTCGCCCCGGTGGTCATTTCCACAGAAGAGCTGGAGGGCCGGCTCGCGCCACTTTACCAGGCGTTGCGCTTGCCGAAGGGGCAGCTTGAAGCTCTCACGGGGATCAGCGAGCGGCGCTGGTGGCCCAAAGACTACCCGGTTTCCCGCGGGGCGACACTGGCCGGGCTCAAGGCCCTGGCCGCGTCCAATGTCCGGGCGTCCGACATCGATGTCATGATCTACGCCGGCGTCTGCCGCGAACAACTCGAGCCGGCGACCGCCTGTCACGTGGCCGCCGAGCTCGGAGTGTCGCCGGATGCGACCGTGTTCGACGTGTCGAACGCATGCCTCGGCGTGCTGAACGGGATCGTCGACATCGCCAACCGGATCGAGCTCGGCCAGGCCCGGGCCGGGCTGGTCGTGTCGTGTGAGACAGCCCGGGAGATCAACGAGGTCGTCATCGACCAGATGGTCCAGTCGCAGTCGATGGAGGTGTTCAAGGAGGCGGTCGCGACGCTGACCGGCGGGTCCGGCGCGGTAGCCGTCCTCGTGGTCGATCAGGAATTATCGAGCGCCCGCCGCCGGCAGCTCCTAGGAGGCGCCACCAAGAACGCGCCGCAGTTCCACAACTTGTGCCGCTGGGGCTGGCAAAGCGTCACGTCTACCGCGGACCGGCTGCTACACTCGGAGGCCGGCGGAATGCTAAAGGCCGCGTTCGACCGGGGTATGCGGCACATTGTCACCCCATTCATGGCGACTGACGCCGGGTCCGTTCTCAAATATGGCGTGGACCTCGGGACCAAGACCTGGCAGGCGTTTCTCGCCAAGCTCGGTTGGCGGGTCGATCAGCTGGACAAGGTGATCTGTCACCAGGTCGGCACGCTGCACCGCGACACGATCTTGAAGAACCTCGGAATTCCGGCGCACAAGGACTTCTCGACGTTCGAGTACCTGGGCAACATTGGCACAGTTTCCCTGCCGCTGACCGCGGCCCTGGCCGAGGAGCGGGAGCATCTGCGACCGGGTGACAAGGTCGGCTTCCTGGGCATCGGCAGCGGACTCAACTGCATGATGCTGGGACTGAAGTGGTGACCGCCCCGTACTCGTTTGCCTCTCACTACTTTGATCGAAGCGGCCTGCGGCTGCACTACGTGGACGAGGGCCGGGGCGAGCCGGTCGTCATGCTCCACGGCAATCCGACCTGGAGCTATTACTACCGCAACGTGGTCGCGGCCCTCCGCGACCGGTTCCGCTGCGTCGTCCCGGATCACATCGGCTGCGGGCTGTCCGACAAACCGCAGCCGCCGCGATACGACTATTCGTTGCAAAGCCGGGTTGATGATCTCACCGCCTTGCTGGATCATCTCGGCGTGCGGGAAAATGTAACCCTCGTGCTCCACGACTGGGGCGGAATGATCGGCATGGCCTGGGCGGTCCGGAATGCCGTGGCGGTCAAGCGGCTCGTCGTCTTGAACACGGCGGCCTTTCACCTGCCGAAGGCGAAGTGGTTTCCGTTCCGCCTGTGGCTCGGGCGTAGCACACGGCTGGGTACATGGCTCATCCGGTCGCGGAACCTGTTCTGCCGCCACGCGGCGAAGGTCGGCGTCAAGCGGAAGCCCCTTCCGCCGGAAGTCCGCGAGTGGTATCTCAGACCGTATGACTCCTGGGACAATCGGGTCGCGGTCTTGAAGTTCGTACAGACCATCCCGCTAGAACCGACCGACCCCGGGTACGAGATCGTCTCGGAGGTCGAGTCGGCGCTGCCGAACTTCGCGAACACGCCGACCCTCATCTGTTGGGGAATGAAGGACTTCGTCTTCGACCACCATTTCCTGGAGGAATGGGAACGGCGGATGCCGCACGCGGAGGTTCACCGCTTTGCGGATTGCGGTCACTACATTTTGGAGGACGCGTCGGACGAGGTCGTGTCGCTGGTCGAACGCTTCGTTACCCGCAGATAGTCCGAAATGTCCACCCCCTATACGGTCAACGTGGCGACGCACCTTGCGGACATGGCCGCCCGTGAGGCGTCGCGCCCCGCGCTCATACTCCCGCGTTTGCGCCGCAACCGAATTGACGCCACGCAGCTCACCTTCGTCGAACTCGATCTCGTAAGCGGGCAACTGGCGCGCGGTCTGGACCAGGTCGGCATCGGTCGCGGTGTGCGAACGGTCCTCATGGTACCGCCGTCGTTCGACTTCTTTTGTCTGACGTTTGCCTTATTCAAGGTCGGGGCCGTCCCGGTGCTAATTGACGCGGGAATGGGAATTCGCAACCTCGGCCGATGCCTCGCGGAGGCGGAGCCGGCAGCGTTTATCGGCGTGCCGAAGGCACATATCGCCCGTTGCATCCTGCGCTGGGCCGCCGAGTCAATTCACATCACCGTCACGACCGGCAGTAGGCTCTTCGGTGGGACGCATACCGTCAAACAGCTCCGGCAAAGGGGTGAGCGGCTGGGGGCGCTGCCCGTGGCCACGACGCGTGCCGACGAGCCGGCCGCCATCCTCTTCACGAGCGGCAGCACCGGCCCGGCCAAGGGGGCCGTCTACACGCACGCGATGTTTGCCGCGCAGGTCGAATACCTGAAACACGTTTACGCCATCGAGGCGGGCGAAGTGGACCTGTGCACGTTCCCGCTGTTCGCCCTGTTCGCGCCGGCGCTCGGGATGACGGCCGTCATTCCGGAGATGGACGCGACGCGGCCGGCGCGCGTCGATCCCATCAAGATCATCCGGGCCGTCGAACATTTCCGGGTCACCAATCTGTTCGGTTCCCCGGCGTTGATTGATCGCGTCGGAAGGTACGGAGCAGTCCGGGGCGTGAAGCTGCCGACACTCCGGCGCGTGATCTCGGCCGGGGCGCCCGTGCCGGCACGCGTGGCGGAGTCGTTTGCGAACATGCTCGCGCCCGGCGTTCAGGTGTTCACTCCCTACGGGGCGACCGAATCGCTTCCGGTGTCGAATGTCGGTAGCGACACGATTCTGCGCGAGACGCGGCACCTCACGGAGGAGGGCAGGGGGGTGTGCGTCGGCCGACCGGTACCGGGGATGGATGTTCGCGTCATCCCGATCTCGGAGGACCAGATTCCGGTCTTTGACGAATCGACTACCTTGCCGCCAGGTGAGGTGGGCGAGATCGCGGTCAGCGGGCCGGTCGTGTCGGCGGAGTACTTCGGCCGGCCGCAGGCGACTGCACTGGCCAAAATGCGCGACTCGGCCGGCCGGCTCTGGCACCGAATGGGCGATCTCGGCTACTTCGATGACTCGGGCCGGCTCTGGTTCTGCGGGCGCAAGGCACATCGGGTCGTCACTCCGGGAGCGACATTGTTCACCGACCAGGTGGAGCCGGTATTCAACAACGTTCCCGGGATACTCCGGACCGCCCTCGTCGGAGTGACCAGAAACGGGACCACGTACCCCGTACTCTGCTACGTGCTGGGGGGCGCCGATCGGCCGCTGGCGGAAGTCGAACGGGATCTGCGAGCGGTCGGGCTGCGCTACGCGCACACGCGCGGGATCGAGGTGTATCTCGAATACCCGCGTGACTTCCCGGTGGACGTCCGGCACAACTCCAAGATCTTTCGCGAGAAGCTGGCGAAGTGGGTGGACACCGAGATGGCGTGGGTCCGCATCCCGCCGGACCGGCGACCGGCCGAAGTCGGTTCCGAGGCCGCCGGATGAACGCCCTGGTGACCGGCGGCGGCGGGTTTCTGGGCAGAGCGGTCCTCCGCCTGCTGCGCGAACGCGGCGACACGGTTCGTTCCTTCTCTCGCGGCGCTTACCCGGCGCTCGACGCTCTGGGGGTCGAACAGGTGCGTGGCGACGTGGCCGATGCGGACGCGGTCGCGGCCGCGGCCCGCGAGTGCGAAATCGTCTTCCATGTGGCCGCGAAGGCTGGTGTTTGGGGCCCGTGGGACGAATACTACCGCGCCAACGTTGTCGGTACGGCGAACGTCGTCGCCGCGTGTCGCAAACACGGAATCCGGCGGCTCGTCTTTACCAGTTCGCCGAGCGTCACGTTTGCCGGAGTTGATCAGAATGGGGTCAACGAGTCGGAACCGTACCCCACGAAGTTCCTGGCGCATTACCCGCACACGAAGGCCGTCGCGGAGCAGGCGGTGCTGGCCGCGAACGGTCGCGGGCTCGCGACCGTGGCCCTGCGACCGCACCTGATTTGGGGGCCGGGCGATCCGCACCTGGTCCCCCGACTAGTCGAACGGGCACGGGCCGGCAAGCTCCGACGAATCGGGCGCGAGCCGAAGCTCGTGGACACGACCTACATCGAAAACGCGGCGCGCGCGCACCTTCAGGCGGGCGACCGGCTCCGCGAGGGTTCTCCCGTCGCCGGGCGGGCCTACTTCGTCTCCCAGGGCGAACCGGAACCGCTTTGGGATTTCATCAATCGCATACTCGAGGCCGCCGGCCTACCGCCGGTGACGAAAGGTGTGCCCGCCGGAGTAGCGCTTTTTGCGGGTTCGATGCTGGAAAGCTCTTATCGACTATTGAGGCTGCGACGGGAGCCACCGATGACGCGTTTTGTCGCGCGACAACTCTCGACGGCCCATTGGTTCGATCTCACCGCGGCCCGGCGGGACTTCGGCTACGAGCCGGGTGTATCGACCGCGGAAGGTCTGGACCGGTTGCGGCAGTGGTTTCGATCTCACGCGAATGATGCAAGTGGCTAAGTTGGTGGCGCGAGTCCCGTTCGTACTGGCTTCGGGCGCCATTCAATGGTAGAGTTGTCTGAGTTCGATCCCGCCGGTTTGCCTCCCGCCTCCCTCCCGCCGAGAGCCGTCTCATGGCCCTCACCCGCACCTGTCCCGAGTTCGCTCGCACCTTGCGCCATCCCGACCGCCGCAGCTTCATCAAGGCCGGCGTCCTGGGGTCGATGGGCTTGTCGCTCGCGGAATTGCTCCGCGCCGAGGCGCGGGCGAACCCCGCGAGCGGCGAGCGACAGCCGTCGGTGATCATCCTGTGGATGCGCGGCGGGCCGTCGCACATCGACATGTGGGACTGCAAGCCGGACGCCCCGGCCGAGTATCGCGGCGAATTCGACACCATCCCGACGAGCGTGGCCGGTGTCCGGCTGTGCGACCTGTTGCCGCGATCGGCCAAGGCCATGCACAAGTGGGCGATCGTCCGCAGCTTGCACCACCACGACGCGGGACACTCCACCGGCGACCAAATCTGCTTCACCGGGTACAACGCCGGGCCGATGCCGGACGAGAACTTCCACCCGAGCTGCGGGTCGATCGTCTCGAAGCAGCTCGGGCACACCGTGCCGCACCTGCCCGCGTACGTCATGATCCCGCGCATGGTGCCCGGGACCGGCCCGGCGTACCTCGGCGTTGCCCACAAGCCGTTCGAGACGCAGGCCGACCCGGCGCAGGCCGGGCCATTCAAGGTGCCGAACTTCGACCTGCCGTCGGGGATCACGGTCGAGCGCGTGGGTGATCGGAAGTGCCTGCTGCGGAGCTTCGATGCCGTCCGTCGCGACATGGACGCGTCGGGGCAATTCGAGGCCCTCGACCGGCACCAACAGAAAGCGTGGGACATCCTCACGTCGTCCGCGGCGCGGGAGGCGTTCGACCTCGACAAGGAGCCGATGTCGGTCCGCGAACGCTACGGATTCCTGGCGGCGTTCGACCCGAAGGCGTCGAACCGGTGCGGGTGCCCCGCGTGGAGTCAGCGCATCCTCCTGGCCCGCCGGCTGGTCGAGGCGGGCGTCCGCCTGGTGACCGTTGACCTCCGTTGGTGGGACACGCACGTCAAGGGGTTCGAGTCGCTCAAGCTCGGGTTCCTCGAACGGTGGGACCGGGCTTACACGGCGTTGATCGAGGACCTGGAGGCCCGCGGGCTCCTGGAATCGACGCTGGTTCTGGCCTGGGGGGAATTCGGGAGAACGCCGAAGGTGAACAACGACGCCGGGCGCGATCACTACCCGAACGTGTTCAGCGCCGCCCTGGCCGGCGGTGGCGTTCGCGGGGGGACAATCGTGGGCGCGTCGGACGAAAAAGGGGCGTTCCCGAAGGCCATCCCGAAGACGCCGCAGGACGTCCTCGCGACGGTCTACCGGCACCTCGGGGTGGACGTGAAGGAAGAGTACATCGACAACGGCCGCCCGGTCCCGGTGCTGCCCGGCGGCACGCCCATCGATGAGCTATTCTGACGGCCGCTCCCCGTTTCTTATCTTTCATTTACACACACCCCCTGAAACGCATCCCTCCGTAACACCGAGGGGGATGTTTGGGGACGTTTTTCGGCGTCTCCGGAGTTCCCCGGATGTCTCCATTCGTCTCTCGGCGGGGGTAAGGTCGCCAAGGTCGCCAAGGTCGCCAATATTTTTCGCATGCCCCCGGCCTATTGGTCCGGTAGGGATCGAGGATTGCCGCGGGCGGAGATGGTGATTTGGCAACCATCGAGCCGGCCGTGTCGTTGGACACAGGCTCGAATCCGGCCAAGGGTGGCAAGGGTGCCAAGCGTGCCAGCTTCTGTAGGGGAGTCGGGGGACAGCCCGCCGGGCCGAAGCGGGGCAACTCGCAAGGAGTAGTACACGCCGCGAATTCGTCTCAATCAGCGCTTGCGAAGCACGATCACCCAACCCCGCGACTCCTCCGCGGCGTTGATGGCCACAGGCCGCGGCTCCCCGGGGGCGGCGAAGCAGACCGTCAGATCGTTCCCTTCCAGCTTGTAGATTCCGTGTTCCACTCTCTCTTTCTCATCGACGAAGTCGATCACCCCGGCGTCAGCCTTGACCCAGACGGTCCGACTCGTGTCGGGTCCGGTCCGCAACTCTGCAACGACTTTTCCTTTCATTGCCGCCACATCCCCGTCGCGAGACGAACGGAATGTCAAGCTCGGCTTGCGGCGGGCCACCACGTCGTCGGGCGTCTTTCGCCCCTTGGCGCGGATCTCGACAATGGACCAGTCGCCCATCAACTTCTCGACGTCGGCGGTTTCGCGGGACACCAGCGCGCTCGGCGGTTCTGGCAGCCGCGGCGCCGGCAGGACTGAGGCTTCCTTGGCCGCCGGCGCGACCGGCGGCGTCGCGTCGCTCGCCCGCGGCGGGGTAGAAACGGTCTCAACGGCCGGCAGCGCCGGCTTGAAATTGTCCGCGCGCCAGTAGTCCTGCGTCTTGCGCACCGCCCGGTCGAAATGCTCGAACTCGGCCTTGAGCCGATTCGCCGATAGCCCCCGGCTGTCGAACGACTTGTACAGGTGAATCCGCTTGTCGCCGGGGTCGAAGGCGAAGTGGGCCGGACCGATCTTCTCGTTCGCCTCGAGCAGCCGCTTCCAGGCCTGCGGCGCCACTTTGTCCGGCTCATCCACGGGCGCGAACTTGGACTCGAGCCAGACGCGCTGCCCGTCGGTGCTCAGCGATACCATGATGTGAACGGGCCAGCGGTCGCGCTCGACCGTCACCTGGTAGACGTCCGGGGAAAGTGGTCGGGGCTCGTAACCCAGATCGTGGATCAAGGTGCCGAGGACGTCGGAACCGGGCCCGGCGGGCGGTAGCGGTCGGACCGGCGGGCCCTGGGCGGCCAGCGGCGAGAGGATTGTAACAACCGCGATCGGGGCGAGACGGGCCGGGAGGCGCATGGTCGCTGGCTCCGTGCGAAGGGCCCGTGGGCGGGGCGGGCGGGGCGTCCGGCCCCGGGAATCGACCCCAACGATACCACGACCGGTATTTTCCGCAAGTCGGACCAGATTGCGCGTCCTACCCACATCCAGCCGCCCTCCAGGTCGAACCGCGCTTCCCGTGTTAGGGCCAGCGCGGTAACCTGTATTCTCTCGGGAACTCACCGGGGTCACCCTACCATGCGTGCGCCACGCCTTCTGGGCCTGCTCATCCTGGCCCTGTTCGTCGCCGTCGCGGCCGTCTCGGCCCAGCCGGGGCTGCCGCCCGGGGTCAAACTTCCGACGGTCATCAAGCCGGGCGGGGGACCGGGAATGCCCCAGGTGAAGCCGGCGCCGCCCCCGGTCAAGACGCCCCCGACCGGCCAACCGGCCCCGGGCGGGAAAGACTCGGGCACTCCGGGCGGCGGGACTGGCTCCAGCACCGGTACTCCGGGCTTCCCCGGTGGCGGCGGTGCCGGTGCGGTCGAGGGGCCAGGGAAGAAGAAGGACCCCGGCAACTGGCCGAAGGAGATCAACGGCAAGACGCCCGAGATGATCGTCAAAGAGATGCGCACTAACTCCGACCCGGCGGCCCGGGAGGCGGCGGTCCGGACGCTGCCGCTGTTCGGCCCCAAGGGGCGGGCGGAGGGGGCGGACGACCTGGTCGAGGTCATGAACCGCGACCAGGACTGGAACGTCCGGCTGGCCGCGGTCAGCGTCGCCCCGACCGTCCTGTACGCGCTGGCCGACGCCCCCGACACGCCGCTCGCGCAAGGACTGACGGCGATTGTCAACCTGATGGTGTCGGAGAACATGAACGCCCGGTACGACGCGGTCAACGCGATCGCCGCGTTCGGCCCGTACGCGCGCAACGCGCAGCCGAAGGCGATCAGCACGCTCACCACCCGCGCGCGCGAGTTCGGGTCGTGGCAGATGCGTCGGGCCGCGGCCGCGGCGCTCGGCGCCGTCGGCCAGGGCTACCCCCAGGGCGAGCCCGGCAAGCGGGTGGACCCGGACAGCGGCGCCGTGACGGCGCTCCTCGACGTGCTCAAGGGCGACAACTGCGCCGCGGTCCGCCGCGAGGCCGTCAACTCCCTCATCCTCATGGGGCCGGTCGCCAGTGGTCAGCAGAAGAAGTGGCGCTCCGACCTGGATTTCGTCATCGGCAAGGAGAAGGACAAGAGCGTCCTCCTGTGGACGCGCGTCTGCGTTCTCCGGAACGACCCGGGCGGGGTGGAGAAGAACAAGTCCCACCTCGACGAAGTGGCCAAGGTGCTCGAGGCGATCGAGCCGGGCGGGCGGGTAGAGGCGTGTCAGGCGCTGGCCCTGTTGGGGGAGGAGGCCAAGTCGAAGCTGCAGAAGCTGCTGGACGTCATTCAAAATAAGGACGAGAAGGAGCTGGTCGTCGCCGC
>DATFWZ010000195.1:0-14701 GCA_035258765.1 Gemmataceae bacterium | reverse complement strand
GATCTCGGTCCGCGGCGGACTCGGCAACGACAACCTGTTGATCACACGGAACGGGACCGGGCAATTACACATCGACTCGGACGGGCTCATGGCCATCGATTTGGACGGCGGGGCCGGGAACGACACCCTGGGGGTCAACTTCGGGGGAACGGACGCCTGGTGGATTCAGGGTGGGCTCCGCGTGCGGTTAAACGGCGGCCTCGGCAACGACGTGTTGTCCTGCCTGCTGTCCAACACCGCCACGACCACCGGGGTGTACGACGTCGCCGTCCGGGGTGGGGCGGGAAATGACGTCGCCACGTTCAGCCTGGTCAACTCCGGTGGGACACCGACGTTCGGTCCGGCCGGCGGTGTGATTGTTGACGGCGGGATCGGGAGCGACACGCTGACCAACGCCAACCCACAGGTGACGTTTGGCACGGCGTTCGAGACGATTGTGTAAGGACTATTTGGCCAGCTATTTCCGACCCAGCATCCGGTCGAGCGAATCGCTGGTCTGGTAGATCAACGCCTCGGGAAAGTGCGGGTACGGGTGGAAATACTCGAACGTAAGGTATCCCCCGTACCCAGCCCGGTCAAACGCTTCGAGCACCGCGGGCCAGTTGGTCGTCCCGTCGAGGAGTGGGCGAAACGCCTCCAGCGAGTGGTCGGTCCCCTTCTTCGTGTACTCCTTCAGGTGTACGTTCTTGATTCGCTTGCCAAGCTGGTCCACCCAGTGTTCCGGGTACTGGTATTCCATGATGTTCCCGGTGTCGAAATGGACCCTCACCCAGTCACTCTTGAATGACTCGACGAAGGCAATCATCTCGGTCGGGGTCATCAGGTAGCCGTTGAAGAAAATGTTCTCGATGTTGAGGCTGACCTTGAGCTTCTCGGCCTGCGGGAGGAGCTTGCCGACCGCCTCCCGGGCCCGCTTGTCGCAGACGTCGTTCGGGACCGGCTCGTGGTCCGTGCGCCACGGGATGCAGACCGCCCCGGGGACGACGAGCAAATTCTCGGTTCCCAAGTGATGGGCGGCTTCGACCATCTTGCCGGCCAGCTCCAGACCGCGGCCGCGCTTGGCCGGATCGTTGCTGGAGAGTGGGTAGGGCCAGAACAGGAACGAACACAGCCCGCTGATCGCGATCCCGATCCGCTCCGCGGTCTTCCGGATCGCCTCGAACTCGTTCGGCCCAGACTTGGGCGAGAGGTCATTGTCCAGGTCGTAATTGAGCTCGATCCCATCAAACCCGGCGTCCTTGGCGAGCTGGAGGCACTTCTCGAGGGACATCTTGCCCGGGTACGGGAAGGCCCACTGGTTGATCGACTTCTTCATCGCGTAGCGCTTCCGCGGCGCGTCCTTCGTGGGCGCGGCCTTGGGCTCGGCCCCGGTAGCTAGGAGAGCGGCCCCGGCCGCCGCCGAGAGTGCGAGCAGGTCGCGACGATGGAGGGGAGAGGTGGGGTCGAACATGGATAGGCTCCTGTCGTCCGTGTCGATCACTTTTTCACTGATAGGTCCCACAGCTTGACCGATTTGTCCCACGCCCCCGCGGCCAGGAACAGGTCCTTCGGGGCGAACGCCAGTGAGAGCACCTCGCCCGTGTGTCGCAGGCCCGGGCGCTCTTTCCAGGTCGCGGTGTCCCAGAGCCGGATGTCGCCGGGCCGAATCCAGTCGCCGTCGCCGGTGGCCAGAGTCCGGCCGTCCGGGCTGAACGCGACCGCCCAGACGTCGGCGGAATGCCCGCGGAGCGTCGCCAATTCTTCCCGGCCGGTCGATTCCCATACCTTGACCAGCCCGTACCGCGTGCCGACCGCGAACGTCTTGCCGTCCGGCGCGAACGCGACCGACCGCAACTCGCCCACGTTCGGGTGGATGCGGGCCCGCGCCACCCGCTCCGGGGCGTCCCACAAGCGGACTGTGTTGTCCGAACTGACCGAGGCGAGCGTCTCGCCATCGGAGCTGAACGCCAGGCCGTTGACCCACGACCCGTGTCCGCGAAGGACCACCAACTCGGCCCCGGTCGTCGGCTCCCACAGGCGGATGTCGCCGTCGAGGCCCCCGGTCGCGAGCAGGCGGCCGTCGTGGCTGAACGCGACGGCCAGCACGGCGCCGCGATGACCCGGGAGCGTGCGCAATTCGCGGGCGGTGGCCGGGTCCCAAATCCGCGCCGTGCCGTCGTGACTCGCGGTCGCGACGTAACGCCCGTCCGGACTGTAAGCGACGCCGACGACCGCGTCCGCGTGTCCTTTGAGAGGAGGAAGTTCCTTCCCGGTGGCGAGATGCCACAGCTTGACGGTGCGATCGGCGCTGGCGGTGGCGAGCGTCTTGCCATCCGGCGCGAACGCGACCCCGCCGACCCAGCCGGTATGTCCGCCAAGGGTCTGCCCGTCCTGCGAATTGGCCGTAACTCCGACGAGGAGTGTGATGAGGAGCGAGATGCGGGTCAGTGCGTGTGCAGGCATGCCACCGATTATCCCCCGACGGGCGAGCGGGTCAAGCGCCTGGACCGGCAACCTGGCTTCATTCGTTTAGTTGCTTGCTCACGCGCCGAGGCCCGGATACCTTCGAGCCCATGTACTCCCGAACCATCGGCGCCGCCATCTTCGGCCTATCCGTCCTGAGTCCGGCATTCGCCCAGGAGAAGCCGGCTGCGACTGAGGAAGTCCTCAGAGGCCTTCGCAGGTTCTTCCAGCGGACCGCGATGCCGGACGGCTCCTTTCGTCCCGGGATCGACCTGTTCTACGAGGGCATTTCCGACAGCGCTTACAGCGACCTCGCCCCGGTCGCGTACGCGGTCGTCATCCACAAGACGTTCGGCTGGAAGCTGCCGAACGAGAGTAAGACGCGCGCGTTTCTGTTGTCGCGACAACGGCCGGACGGCGCGTTCGTAAACGTGGCCGGGACGGTCGATCCGAAGTCGCCAGCCGGGCGGGCGTACAACACGACGATGGCCGTCATGGCCCTCAAGGCACTCGGCACGAAGCCCAACTACGACCCGCTGCCGGTCTTCGACTTCGTCCTCAAGGCGGACTACAGGGACCTGCCGCCGTACATGACCAGCTTCTTCCCGCTCGCGTACCTGGCCTCTGGTAAAGCGATCCCCGAGGAGGCGGACCGCAAGATCAAAGCACTGATGGTGCAGGACGCAGACGGATACCTGAGTGACCACATCGCGGCCACGTTCCACGCGGCCCACTACTACCGGCTCGTCGGCGAGCCGACCCCGAAGGCCGACGCGATGGTGAAGCGGACACTCAAAGACCAGAAGCCGGACGGCAGCTGGATGTTGAACCCGCCCGCTCGTGACCGGCACGCGACCTTTGACGCGGCATTCGTGATCCGGCAGCTCGGCGGCGACCGGCCGGAGTGTCGCCAGGCGCTCGACCGGGCGGCCGAGTGGGCGTTGCGGAGTCGCAATCGCGACGGCGGGTTCGGCCACTTCCCGGGCAGCCCGTCGGACGTGGACGCGTGTTACTTCCAGGTCGGGACGCTGGTGATGGCAGGGGCGCTGTCGCCGGTCGAGCCTCCGCCGGCGGACAGGCATTTGCTGGGGTGGGGGCACTTGTTCCCAATACCGCGATAGTTGCCACGGACCACGACTGGGGTGCCCCCTCAGCGTTACTTTCTTAAGTGGATTCGGTTCAGTACACAATTGTGCTCGGCCAGTGAGTCAGGCGAACGCAGCTGGGATTTCAGAGACTTCTCGGCAAAATGAACTGCTAGTACTCGCCGAACCCAATTTGGTCGTCATGGAATTTTCTTGGATTTCTTTTGAATTCGATTGGAATTCATTAAATCCCCCCGACTAACATCCGGGTGAGCGTCACGGCAACTGTCTCACCTCTTTGCTGTGGCGTTCGTGTCCGTTGAGCAGAGGCCCCTCCCGGACTCTCCACTATTCGATTGGCCGATCCATCAAGGCAGCACGACGGCGGACTCTCGGACTGAGAGATCTCACTGACCGTCATTTACATCCGTTGACTGGCCGTCCGGCCGCGCAACGAGGGGGGTACACATCATGCGACGCATCGCAGGTCTAGCGCTGATTGTTGTCGGGGCCATGGCCGCGGTGGCCGTGGCCGAGAGCGTTCACTTTAAGCCCAGGGGCCCGAACTTCACGGACAACGGCACGACGCTGACCGCCACCGGCACCCTGGCCGGGCTGGGCAACGGGGACGTGACCATTACCCTGGAAGCGTCCGGGGTGGCCAGTACCACCGGCTACAACTCCGGGGGGAACGCCGCGCCCGGTCAGAATGTCGGGGTGACGGTGACGGTCACCATCACCATCTCGGCGGACAAGGTCAAGAACGGGGAAGTCTTCTTCGCGATTGCCACGCCGGAACCGCGACAGCCCACCGCGAAGGAGGCGGGGTTCCCCAACAACAACTGGACGGCGGTCATCACGGACGTGAAGTTCACCAGTGCCACCATCACGGTGGTCCAAGGGGGGGAGGTGGTCCTCAAGCAGACGTTCACCCTGTAATCGGAATTGCGGGACCGGCCCGCCGGCCCCGCCCTGAATCGTGAATTGCAGTGCCCGTCCGGTTTCCGCCGCGTGCTGCCTCGCGCGACCGTACCGCATGGTTGTTCCCGATCCGGGCCCCGATTTTGGGGAGGAGATACCGATGCCACGTCCTGTCCACCCCTCGCGGCCGGGCATGACGCTGATCGAGCTGTTGGTCGTGATCGCGATCATCGGCTTGATGCTCGGGCTGCTGCTGCCGGCCGTCCAGAAGGTCCGCGAGGCCGCCAACCGGCTGAAGTGTCAGAACCACCTCAAACAACTCGGCCTGGCGGCCCACCATTGCCACGACACCATGGAGAGCATGCCGCCGATGCTCGGCTATTTCCCGCACACCGCTGAGCGGACGTACGGCGGGCTGTTCTTCCACCTGCTGCCATTCGCCGAGCAGCATAACCTCTATGCGGTCTCCTACAGCGCCGCGACGGACACCTACGACGTTCGCCGGAACAACGTGTCCGGGCGCGCGGTGCCGCTTTACCAATGCCCGTCCGATCCCAGCAAGCCGGCGGGCGGGTTGCTCGACTCCACCCGGGCCGTTGGCAGTTACGCCGGGAACTTTCGCGTGTTCGGCGTGGGCGGCGCGAAGGATTGGCAAGGCGCGGCCCGAATCCCGGCGAGTTTTCCAGACGGCACCTCCACGACCATCCTGTTCGCCGAGAAGTACGCGCGGTGCAACACCCAGGGGACGCTCTGGGCGCGCGTCGATACGGACCCATGGCAACCGGCCTTCGCGGTCTTTCTGACCGGACCGGCATCGAAGTTCCAGCAGCTGCCGACGCCGTACATGGGCGACGCGTGCGACCCGCGGCGCGCCGCGACCGGCCACACCGGCGGCATCCAGGTCTGCCTGGCGGACGGCTCGGTGCGCTCGGTCTCCGCGACAATCAGCCCGGAGACGTGGTGGTCGGCTTGCACGCCCGATAGCGACGAGGTGCTGGCGGGGGATTGGGAATGAGGAAGGGGGTAGGGGCTCTGGTCGATCACCGCGTCCGCGGGAATGTGGCGTCAAGCGCCTGGCGCGATAGCCCGCCCTTGTCACGCCTCCCCCTCCCGTCTATATACGACGACACACTCGCCCCCGCTGGCGCCGCGCCCGGTTAGGCGACCGCCCCCGTGCCCTCGGACTCACCTCCACGGCCCCCGCGGCGGATGCTCATGTGCCACGTCTGCGGCCGCGTCCGCGACGCCACCATCGCCGACCTGATGACGTTCATGCGCCTGGGCTGGCCGAAGTGCTGCTCGGAGGTGATGACCCTCTTCGTCGAAACCGAGCGGCCCGGCGGCGACAGTACTCCCCTCGAAGGGCCCGCACTGCCGCCGGCCCCGCACGTGCCGCCCGGCTGACGACACCGGGACACTTCCCGCGGCTCACGGCCGCGACTCTTGATCCGGCGTCGGCTTTCCCGACCAGTCGGCCGGCGCGAATAGCGACATGGTCTCCCCGCAGCAGCTCGGCCACCCCGTCTGGGTATACCGCGTCACTTCCTCCTCCGTGCAGGCGACCGTTCGCCCGCAGGCGTAGCAGCGCAGGACCTTGGCGGCGGGCGGAGGCACAGCCTCCCCGCGGACGGAATCCGTCATGACGAGTGCAAACCGTGGGGCGCGAGTCGGGTCGAAAGGGCCGCGGAAGAGTATAGGGCCGGCCTTCGCTTTGGCCAATTTCGGGCCGCGGTAGCCTACGCGCCGCTGGCACGATTGTTCGCTGGTTGGTCACCCGGCGGCCCGGGGGAACCACGTCCGGTGAGCGATCACGACCATGACGGCGAGATTGCCGTACCGCGTCGCGGCTTAGCGACGCGAGGGTGACAAATACGACGGGTGCCAGATTGGCAGCCAGTCGATTCGACTGAAAGTTGAAGGTTGCCAAATCACCCCCCCGCCCGTGGCAATCTTCGCGCGAGGGACCCACACCGCTCCGCCCCACCCAGCCGGCATACTCGACCGCCAATGCGACTCAGGCTCACCCGTTTCCGAAGCAATTCTCTGGTCCAATCCGGATTCTTCGGCCTAGACTCAACTTTGACTCGTACGATTGAACGGGGTTCTCGCCGCCCGATCGGGGTGAAGTACGCTTGCAGCGTCTTCCGGTCCCCTCGCCCGGCCGGCTTCCCCCACCCATCTCAAGGCCAGCCCATGTTGCCCCGCCCTCGCCCCTCCGCCCGGCGCCCGGCCCGCCTCCGACTCGAGCCGCTCGAAGCCCGCGACGTCCCCGCGGTCGTCACCACCGCGAACGAGTCCAACGACGCCAACCCGACCGCCAATGACTTCGTCGGCCCCGATGGCGTCGAGTCGTTGCGCGAGGCCATCCTCGAGGTGAATAAGACCGGCGGGCAGATCACCTTCGGGGTGACCGGCCCGATCACCGTCGGCGACACGCTACCAGTCATCAAGAAGCGGGTGACCATTACCGGAAACACGACCGCGGGCGGGCAGCCCAACACGGTCATCAACGGCGGCGGTGTGACCGGCGGACTCATGCTGCAAGCCGGAGGCACGGTCCGGAATCTCGTCGTGCAGGGGTTTGGTGGGGTCGGGCTGGTGCTCATCGGACGCGGGACGGTCGAGAACAACTACATCGGCACGAACCTCGCCGGGACGGCCGCGGCGCCCAACGGCGGTACCGGTCTGTCGATGTCCGGCGGCGGGCTGGTGCGGAACAACGTCATCTCCGGGAACGGCGGGATCGGGCTCTACGCGGATCGATTCGGCGTCGTGATCGAGAACAACCTCATCGGTACCGACAAGACCGGCGCGATCGACCTGGGCAACGGCGGGGCGGGCGTCCAGCTCTTCGGGCCCGCATCGGTGGTCCGGAACAACGTCATCGCGGGCAACTCTGGCGACGGGGTGGCCATCGACGGCCCGACCGCGATCGGCAACAAGCTCGTCGGCAACAAGATCGGCGTGGCTGCGAACGGTTCAACGGTGCTGGCCAACCGGCGCGGCGTGTACGTCGGCAATCTGGCGCGCAGCAATGTGATCGGCGGCACGCTGTCCACCGACCGGAACGTGATCGCTGGCAACACGCACGACGGGGTGCGAATCGAGCGCTCCAGCTTCAACAAGGTCCGGGGGAACTACATCGGCGTGGACGCCACCGGGACGACCGTCCGGGCGAACGGCGAAAATGGAGTGTTCGTGTGGGGCGGGAACGGGAACGCGATCGGCGGCACGGCCGCGGGCGCCGGCAACGTGATCGCCGGCAACGGTGCGGCCGGGGTGCTCATTGAGAAGATGGCCGCGGTCTTTGTCGCCGCGGCGAACGGGAACGTGATCGCCGGCAACTCGATCGGCCTGGACGCGTCGGGAGCGGCGGCGGGCAATCAAGGCGGGGGCGTGCGCATCGCCTTCGGGGCGACGAATACTCGCGTCGGCGGATCGACTCCGGCGGCCCGGAACCTGATCGGCGGGAACGCCGCGGCCGGCGTACGAATCACCGACGTCGCCGCCACCATCAACAAAGTGCTGGGCAACTTCATCGGGACCGACGCCGCGGGCACGGCTGCCCGGCCGAACGCGGTCGGCGTGTTGATCGACGGGACCGCGACCGGGAACACGGTCGGAGGCAGCCTCGCGGCCGTTCGCAACCTGATTTCCGGCAACACCGGTCCGGGCGTGCGGCTCACCGGGGCCGGGACGACGAAGAACGTCATCGCCGGCAACTTCATCGGCACGGACGCCACCGGCGCCGCGGCGCTCCCGAATCAGGGTGGCGGCGTCGCGGTCCTCGATGCAAACGGCAACACGATCGGCGGCGGCGTGGCCGGCGCCCGGAATGTCATCTCGGGCAATACCGGCGACGGCGTGTCCCTATCCGCCACGACCGGCGGACAATTCCAGGGGAACCTGGTGTTCGGCAATTACATCGGCACGGACGTCACCGGCGCGACGGCGCTCGCGAACACCGGTGACGGGGTTCAGATCGACAACGCGGGCAACAACTACGTCGGCGACCGGTTCGCCGGCCGCCGGAACATTGTCGCAGCCAACGCCGGGGCTGGCGTCCACGTCGTGAACGCCGCGGGGGTCAACTCGATCCTCGGCAACTACATCGGCACCGACCGCACCGGCCTCGCTGCCCTCGGCAACGCGACCGGCGTCCTGATCGAGGGGAGCAATAGCACGAAAACCGCCGTCGGCGGAGATCGCGCGGGCAGTGGCAATCTGATCTCGGGGAATCAGGGCGACGGGATCCGCGTCACCGGGGCGAGTCTCCTCGCCCGGCGTAATTCGATCGGTACGGATCGTACGACGAAGGTCGCATTGGCCAATCACGGGAACGGCATCGCGCTGGTGAACGCGACCGGCAGCCTGGTCGGCGGGACGGCCGGGCCGAACGTGATCGCCTTCAATACCGGCGACGGGGTGCTGCTGGACGACGGCATCGGCAATACGATTTCGGCCAACCGCATCTTTACGAACGGCGGACTCGGTATTCACCTGATCAACGGGGCGAACAACAATCAGGCCCCCCCGAGCCTTGACCCGATCACGACGGGTCCCGGGTCGATCACCGTAACCGGGACGGTACCGGGGCTGCCGAATCAGATCGTCTGGCTGGAGCTGTTCGGGAACGCGGCCGCGGACGGGAGCGGGGCCGGCGAAGGGACGGCATACCTCGGCAAGGCGGACGGGGTGCCGACTGACGGCGCCGGAAGGTTTACCGTCACGTTCAATCGCGGCGTGCCGCCCGCGTACGGGTTCCTATGCCTGACCGTCACCGACGCCGCGGGCAACACGTCGGCGTTCTCACTGTGCCAGGACAAGACTCCGGGCTGACGGCAGGACTCGCTAGGCCCGGCGAAGTCCCGCGTCAGCCGGGAGATGTGCTTCTCACCACCGCCATTCCAGCCCGGCGGTCCAGCCGTGGGACCAGAAGTCAGTCTCATTCCGTGTGAATGACGGCCGGCCCCCGACCGCAGTCCGCACTCCGGTCACCGGGTCCACGATTTGGGTCGAGGTCACCGTCCGGTCGATCTGCTCCGCGGCCCGGACCACGTCGGTCCAGTAGAGCAGGTTGTACCCGCCGAAGACGCGCAGGTTGTTGGTCACCTGGTACCCGATCGTCACCCCGACCTCGGGGAGGATGGAGAACCGGGTGTCGTTGAACTCGCCGATGTTGGATGGCTGGGCGAACAGCCCGCCGACGCCCGTCACGCGAGCCCCGCCCGGGGCGACCGAGCCGCTCGACCCGTCGATTTTCACCTTCTCGCAATTCACGCCGGCAGCCACGGTCGCCCGGAAGCCAAACGTCACGCAGCCGATCTCCCACTCGCCGACGGCGCCGACTTGAGCGCCGTGGAACCGGTTGTCGGCCTCAAACCGGTCGAACGTCCCGATCCGCGTGCCCGGGGCGACGCCGGTCGCCAGCGGCAGGGCGGTCGAGCTCGTTTCGATGGTGGTCACGTCGCGCAATTTGACAAACCGGTACCCGACCAGCCAGTCGCACCGGAAGCCGTAGCCGCTCATGAACCCGGTGCGGTAGTTGATTTCGCCGCCCATCAGGTCGGAGGTGTTTGTGACCGAGACGCGGCCGGACACGATGGGGCCGGTGCCCGGGTTGAAGGCCACGATGCGCGTGTTCTCGACGTTTCCGACGGTGTCGCGGAACGGCAGGAAGATGCCCGGGTTGCCGCCGGACGCAGTGTCAAAGTTTTCGTTGTTGCGGCCCAGGCAGAAGAAGGCGACGTCGATGCCTGACGCGTGGTCGAACCACCAGCCGGCCCGAATGCGCCAGCCGGATTGCTCGCGGTCCAGGATGTCACGGCCGCCGAACGCCAGCGTGGTGGCCCTGTCGCCCAGGGTGCCTGGGGACCCGGCCGGGGCGGTCGTGACAACCTGCGGAAGCGCGGCGCCCTTGGACTTCCAGTAGAGGAACTCCGGGGCGACCCAGACGGTGGGCATGTTGGCGCCCGTGAACCCGTACCCCGCCATCTGCCCGTCGATGAACGGCGTCGCGACGAGCGGGCTGCTCACCACGGTGCCCGCGTCCGTGGCCGACGAATTTGGCGGCATCGCCGTCGGCGGAAGGGTGCCGGACCCCGGTCCCGGGGGCATCGGCATCGGGACGGCGGGAGTGGCGTCTTTCTTCTCCTGCTCCTTGTCCTTGTCGGTCTGCGCGAGTTCCTGGTCGGCCGCGAACTTGGCACTGCCGGCGTTGCCGTAAGTGGGCGGCGTCGGGGTGACGTACTCGCGCGGGACGTACCGCGGATAGACCGGCATGCCGTGAACGCCGGCCGGGTAGCCCGGGTTGGGGGCCGCGCCGCGGGCGACGTAGCCTGGCGTTTCAGCCTGCGGCTTGCCGAGGGTGGCGGCCTTCGGGGCTTCGGTCTGCGCTGGCGCGGCCCCGGCGACGGCCAAACAGCAAGTGGCGGTCGCCAACAAGTTTCGCCGGTTCATGCGCATCCTTTCACACATCCGGGACCTGGCCGCCGGCCGGGTGGGGCGGCGGGCGCGCGGGTCCGTGAACGCGGTTGGTATCCGTCCTCGCGGTCAGACATCGTCTCCCGCGTTCTCCCGATATGACCCCTCTTACCTGGACTCGGGATGTTTCGGATTTGACGCACTCGCACAACGCCGACGTGTTTCCCAGGTTGCCTAGACTCACAACCGGCAAAGTTACTCCGCCCGAAGTGCGACCACCGGCTCAACCCGGGCCGCCCGGCGTGCCGGCAGCAGCCCGGCGAGCGTCGTCACCAGCACGGCGAACAGCGGCGCGCCCAGGACCAACCAAAGTGGGTAGCGAAACACCGTCTCCGGCTGTGGCATGTTCGGCTCCTGCTCCTTAATCAGGCGCAGGGCGTAACTGTCCCCCGGGAATGACACCATCCATCCGGCCAGGACGCCCAGCCAGCCGCCGACCAGCCCGATCAATCCGCCCTCGACGAGGAACATCGCGAGGATGTGCCGGTCCTTGGCACCAACCGCCTTCATGACCCCGATCTCCTTCACCCGCTCCAGGACCGCGGTGAAGAGCGTGTTCATGATCCCGAGGCAGGCCACGGCGAGGGCGATTAGCGCCACGAAGTCCATGGTGAACCCGATGAGCAGGGCGTTCTTGCGGGCCGTCTGCAGGAACAGTCCGACGGCGAAGTAGTGAAACCCCTCCGCCTTGAGCTGATCGCACACCGGCTTCAGGTGTTCGTCCGAGTCTACGGTCAGGGTAACTCGGTTGAACCCGCGCTCGCCGCGGACCGGGAGCCGCGCGAAGAACTCCTCGGCCCGCTTCTGCGGCAGCACCACCTCGCCCTCGAGCCAGTCGCCGAGCAAGTCGTTCGCGTCCCCGTCTCCCTTGTTGGCCGCGCGCAACACGCCGACGATCCGGAACTCCCCGGCGACAGTCGGGTGCTCTTTCTCCTTCGGGTCCTTCCTGACCTTCCGACCGATTGCGGCCAGGACGGCCGCCTTGTCGGCGGCGGGTAAGTCGAGCCCCTCGATCGCCTTGGGAAGCAGTTCGCGGGCGCGGGCCGTGGCCAGAAGCTCCTGCTCGGTCAACTTGCTCGCGTCGGCGTCGAAGAGCGACAGCAGGGCCTCCGGCCGGCGGGTCTGGCCGCTGGTGAACTCGACCCGGAGGGTCTGGCCCAGGCAGGCCCGTACTTCGTCGTCGGACCGGACGCCCCACTCGTACAGGACGAACTCATGGACCAAGACCTCGTCGGTCCCCGCGGCCGGCAGGCGACCGAATTCGACCACCTTGGCCACCCGGTCGGGGTCGCCGGTGAACCCGGTGCAGTCGCCGTTGAGGACGCGGCCGCGGAACACGAGCCGGGCGCTCTCGATCAGGTTGGGCTCGACGTCGATGACGTGCTCCCACGCGGCGAACTCCCGGAGCCGGGCCGGGGTGAGCGGCTTCGGGGCCGGGGGCGTGTGACGCATCCGCCACTCGCGGGCCAGCCGACGGCGGAGGCGGTCGCGCCGGGCCTCGGACATGTCCCCCTCAACCCGCAGCTCGTCGGACGGGATGCCCGCGAACTCGTCGGAGGTCCGGTCGTACCCGGCGTAGACGGTGATCTCCCGGAGCCGGTGCTGCTTCTTGAAGCCGTCCTCGATGATCCGGCGGACGCCCAGGCCGACGGACACGCTGGCCACCAACGTGGCGATGCCAATGGTGACGCCGAGGATGGTCAGCGTGGTGCGGAGCTTTTGTCGCCGCAGGGACGACAGGCCGGCAAGCACCAGGTCGAGAGTTCGCACGGGTCGGCGGGGTGAGAGTGTTTGAGGGATCCACTCACCAATCTACCGAAGGAGGGGCGTGTCTCGCAGGTTCGTCCACGCGCCAGACTCTTGCGAAAGGCATAATGTACACGGGCGCCGGGCCGCTCACGTTCGCGCCGCGATTGTAGGTTCACACATTCAGATCCGTTAGGCGGGTTGGCGCCAACGGCGGGCCGGCTCCGGAGTTGTGGGTGCGATGGCCCGAACGCGGCGACCCGCCCGACGCGTGCGCGCCGATTGACTGCACAAATTGTCGGCCCAGAGACTGGGTCCATGGCCGAAGTCACGCAAATCCTGAATGCCATCGAGCAGGGCGACCCGGACGCCGCCGAGCAGCTCTTGCCGCTCGTGTACGGTGAGCTACGCAGGCTGGCCGCCGGCCGGCTGGAGCACGAGAGGCCCGGGCAGACCTTGCAGGCCACGGCGCTCGTCCACGAGGCCTACCTGCGCCTGGTCGAGGACGGCGGGAGTGAAACCCACTGGAACAGCCGGGGGCACTTTTTTGCGGCTGCCGCCGAGGCCATGCGCCGAATACTGGTCGAGCGCGCCCGCCACAAGCGGAGCCAGAAAGCGGGAGGCGACCGCCGGCGCGTCAGCCTCGATGAGGTCGAGCCGACCATGCCCGGGCCGGACCTCGATTTTCTTGCCCTCGACGACGCCCTGAACGAGCTCGAGCGGCGGGACCGGCGCAAGGCCGAGCTGGTCAAGCTGCGGTTCTTCGCCGGGCTGACCACCGCGGAGGCCGCCCGGGCGCTGGGCATTTCCGCCTCCACGGCTGACAACGACTGGGCCTACGCCCGGTGCTGGCTCCGCCTCGAAATTGAGGGCGGCCGGCAGTCCTGACCACCCCGGAAAAATCCGGAATCTCTTGGGGAATCCGCCCCTGGTTTTCGCACTGCCCTCGGGGGCGGACACAGGTCCCTCCAAACCGCGGTGCGTCCATGGCAATCCCGATACTCGAGGAAGAGGCCATCTTCCACGCCGCCCGCCGGATCGAGACGGCCGACGGGCGCCGGCAGTACCTGGACGACTGCTGCGGCGGGAACGCGGACCTGCGAGCCCGGGTCGAGGCGCTGCTGCGCGTCCACGATCAGGAGCTGAGCTTCCTGCAGACCCCGGCGGACGGGCCAACACTAATCGGAAATGTAACACTTGTCAGGGAGAGTCCCGGGGCCGTCATCGGCCCGTACCGAATCGTCGAGCAGATCGGCGAAGGTGGCTTCGGTATCGTCTTCGCCGCTGAGCAGGAGCGCCCGGTCCGCCGCACCGTGGCCTTGAAGTTGCTCAAGCCGGGGATGGACTCGGCCCAGGTGATCGCGCGGTTCGAGGCCGAGCGGCAGGCCCTCGCCCTGATGGACCACCCCAACATCGCCAAGGTCTTGGATGCCGGAACACTGGACGCCGACGGCCGTCCGTCCGTCGGCGTGGGCCGGCCGTACTTCGTCATGGAGCTGGTCCGCGGGCTGCCGATCACCTCCTATTGTGACGGCCATCGACTGACTCCGCGGGAGCGCCTGGAGCTGTTCGTCCCCGTCTGTCAGGCGGTGCAGCACGCGCACCAGAAGGGCGTGATTCACCGCGACCTGAAGCCGTCCAACGTGCTGGTTTCGACCTACGACGGCAAGCCCGTGCCCAAGGTGATCGACTTCGGGGTGGCCAAGGCGACCGGCCCGCGGCTGACCGAACGGACCGTGTCCACGGGTATTGGCGCGGTCGTCGGCACACTGGAGTACATGAGCCCCGAGCAGGCCGAACCCAGCCAGCATGACGTGGACACGCGGAGCGACATCTACTCGCTCGGAGTCCTGCTCTATGAGCTGCTGACCGGTACGACGCCCCTCGACAAGAACCGGCTGAAACAGGCAGCCCTCCTCGAGGTTCTGCGGGTCATCCGCGAAGAAGAGCCTCCGCGGCCCAGCACGCGCCTGTCCACGGCCGAGGGGTTGCCGGCGATCGCGGCCGACCGGGGGCTGGAGTCC
>DATFWZ010000194.1:0-3414 GCA_035258765.1 Gemmataceae bacterium | reverse complement strand
GGTCAGCCCGGCGACCGCGAGCAGTCCGCGGCGGATCGACTTCGACATGGCTCCCTCCCTGGATGGTTCCTGCAGGCTCAGCGGCGATTGCCGTAACGCGATGCGGGGGCCAACCCGCCGACCGCCGGGACACGGGTCGCGCCGGCCGGAGCGGTCATGCCCGAGCCCGTGTTCATGAAGTACCCGCCGTAGTTCATGAAATAGGTTGGATGTCCGGTGGTCAGGTCGCCCGAGGCCTGATCGGCGATCGCCTGTTGCGTGTTGAGCAATTGACCTTGAATCGATTGCATCGTGCGGGCGAAGTCCTGTTGCGGACGGACGAGTCCGTAGTAATTGAGCGCCGGGTTCGCCCCGGGCCGGATCAGGTTCAAATATGGGCTGTACGCGGGCGGCGGCGCGCCGATCGGCGACTGGGCCCGGGCGCCCGACGCGGTCACCATAGGTCCAATCGCGATGATTGCCAGGCAAGAAAGCAATCTCATAGCACAACCCTCGCTGGGGCCGATTCCAAGAACATAGTTGTCCGATGTACCTGAGTTGGACCGCTGTCTTGTAGTAGTCGGGCTACCTCAAACGGGTGGGTCGGCAGCGGGGCGGCGACCTCGCTCCGCTTCGGCCTCCGCCGCCCGCGGCCCACCGTTTTCGAATGGACGGTCCGGTCGGGTGGGCCGAGTCTTCGAGGCCCACCGTGGGCCAATGGTGGGCCTCGAAGACTCGGCCCACCCGACACGGCGGATCACGGGCCGCCGAACCCGCTCACATTCTGGCCGGCCACCGACCGGATCGTGTAGTTCCCGAGCAACGTCACACCCAGGAGCCGCTCGACCGGCGAGAGCAACCGGGCCAGGAAGGTGTCCGTGGCCACCAGGTGCTGGGCAGCGACGTACACGCGATCGCCGGGCATCAGCTGATAATTCGTCCCCGTGTCCGCGAGCTGCGAAACCGCTTGCCAATTGACCGGCAGAACCTGGTGCGGGCCACCCGCGGGCGCGGGCCGGGCAACCCAAATGTTATCCGTGCTGGACACCGGAGACAGCCCGTTCACCTGAGCGATGGCGTCGAGGACGGTTTCGTTTCCGGTGATCGGCACGCGAACCACTTGCTGGCCTGCCCCGCCGCCGTCGAGGATGACGTAAAACAGCTTGCTGTTATACCCCTGGACGTCCACGGCGATGATTCCAGCCAGGTTGAACTCGGCGAGCCGCATCTCGATCGCCTTCGCGACCTCCGGTAGTGTCATTCCAGTCACGTGAAGTGCGCCGAGAATCCAGCCAAGTTCAATGGTCCCGTCCTGCCGAATTAGTCGCTGCCCGCGAAGCGGATCGATCGGCAGCGACACGGAGACGCCGGGGTTCCTCTGCGGCAGCTTCTTCTCGATGGCGTCGCGGGCCTCGGACAGAGTCATTCCGGCGACACGGATGCGGATCGCGCTGCCCAGATGCGTCCCGAGGTCAATGGTCCCGTCCGCCTCGACCATTGCAACTACGGTCCTCGGCCCTTCCGGCGTCTTCGGGTCCTGGGCCGGATTGACGATGTCGATGCGCAGAGTGTGGAACGGCTGAACCTTGTAGCCTGGGCCCGGGACGACGTTGGCTTCGATGATCAGGATGTCCGGCGGCTCGACCACGTAGGCTGGGTGTTTGACTTTGTCGAGTTCGCGCGGGAAGTCTGCCGGGACGCATGTGTAGGAGACCTCGGTCGTCTTGCAGCCGACGCCGGCGGCGCAAAGCACGAGAGCAACGACAAGCCCGATGGGACGCACCCCAATTGGCTCGGACATGCGAGTCTCCTTCCGTGAGCCCGGTCCTCGAGCGCAATCGGATTATCGGCATTTCGCATCCCGCCGGTTCAACTCAGGCTTCCGAAAAGACCGGAGTTATCGTTAGGTCCCCTATTCTCGCGATCTTTTGCCGTCGCCGTGCTTGGGATCTTGTGGGATTGGCTCCCCCTCCCCGATTCGGGGAGGGGGCCGGGGGAGGGGTCTCGGACGAAGCGCTGACGCGTCTTGTCTTCCTCCCCCCTCGGCTTCGGAGAGGAGGTCCGGGTGCCTCGGGCCGGAGGGCGAAATTACCGTCGGCGGTACTTGGCGAGCAGTTTCCGCCAGCTCTCCAGCCACGGGTCGTCCGTGCCGTGGCTCGCGCGCTCGTTGCTCCGCTCGCGTGCAGCGGCAAGCACGTCGCGGCGAAGTCGGCGCGCAGGCCGGCCGGATTGGTTGCACGCCGCCGCACGGTCGCGTTGGTCCGGGAGGGTCAAGATGGGGATTGTCATGATGTGTCTCCTGCCACTTCGCGTTGACTCGGTGGCGCGGTAAGCGCCTCTCGGCGGCGGCTCGCCAGTTCACTCCGCAGGATCGGCACGCCGGCCGGCGCTGTGATCCCCAGTCGGATGGTCTTGCCATTTACGGCGACAATGGTGACCGAAACGCCGTACTCAGATACGACGATCTGCTCCCCGGTTTTTCGACTCAGAACCAACACGACACTTCCTCCTTGAAAAGGTTCGCCGTGGGCACGGCGTACCGCGGCCGGCACGGCGGCCTGGTAATTCCTGGCCAATCCGGGTTTCAGCGTGGGTTTTGGCCGCCGGAGTTGCCGGCCCGAGGGGGCGGTGGCTTACGCACGTGGGCGGCCAGCTGGTCGTGCTTCGCGGGTCCCCGGCGCCGGGCGATGTCGCGATCCGAATACGCTTTGAGCACCCTGTCCCAGTGCCGCGCGGCACGCCACTGCCGAATACAAGAGACGCCCAAAACGACCACCAGTGCGAACGCCGCTAAGCCCAGGATCTGGGTTGCGGCCGCAGGGACCTGCAAGAGGATGGCGGGAATCACGACACCCTGCACGGCGAGACCGGGCATTCCATTGGTCCCCGAGACGCTGGGCGGGCTGGTGCCGGCGTCACTCAATACAGACGCGCGGCCGGCGGGTGACTATGGATTCCGCGGACGTTCAGAAATGTCAGGTCGACACGCCCCGGACGACGAGCCGCTCCTTGAGGCGCTCGAGTCCTTCACCGAGGCGCTTGGCCATGGACCCGCGGGGGATTCCGATTTCGCGGGCGGCGTCGCTGTGCGTGAGGCCGTCCACATAACAGAGGGCCAGCGGCTCCCGGTACTCGGCCGGCAAGTTCTGCAGTTCTTCGCGAACGGCCTGCTGGATCTCCAACCGCTCCATTTCGGTGCCGACCTCGCCGTCCCTCCGGGCCGGCCAGTCCTCGACGGCCGCCGCTTCCGTCAGGCGGTTCCGGGCGGTGACGGCGCGCAAGCGAAGAGCCGCGTGATAGGCGACCGTGTAGAGCCAGTTGGTCAGCGGAACTTGCCGGTCGAGCATCCCGGCCTTCCGCGCGAGCACCAGGAAGGTGGCTTGCAAGGCGTCCTGAGCGGCGTGCCAGTCGCCGAGCACCCGCTGACAGACGCTG
>DATFWZ010000193.1:0-2563 GCA_035258765.1 Gemmataceae bacterium | reverse complement strand
GGCGGCCGCCCGCCCTCGCCGACCCGGCGAAGGCGCGGAAGTGGATCGCGGACCTCGGGAGCGACGACTTCAAGACGCGCGAAGTTGCGGCGAAGGAACTGGCCGCCCTCGGGCCCCCGGTCGCGAGTCTCCTCCGCGACGCGCTGAAAGGGGCCGCGTCCGCGGAAGTCCGGGACCGGCTGGAACGGGTCCTGGCAAACGTCAACGTCGGCCTGTCGTTGGACGTATTGAACTTGCCCGACGGCATCTCGGTGATCGATCTGGAAACGCTATTGGCGCGGTATCGCAAGGCGCTGTCGGACGAGTCGCACCATGCTCGCGGGGTGGCCGCGTCGGCGCTTTCGCACCGAAGCGCGACCGCCGAGGAGGTTCTGCCCGACCTGGAGCGGGTCTTGAAGAACGAGAAGCACGAGTACGCGCTGCGGTGCGCCGCCGGGTCGGCCAGCCGGCTCGGGGCCGCGGGGAAGCCGCTCCTCCCGGCCCTCCGCGCCGCGATGAAGTCGGACGACAAAGCCGTGAAGGATGCGATGGAGTATGCCGTGAATGCGATCGAGAAGGCGAAGGAGGTGAAGGTCCCGGAGGAGGATGCCAGGGCCCGGGAGCTGATTCGGAAGGAGATTCAGGAGTTTGTCGAGGGCAAGGCGGGGAAGGGGAGGTAGTCGTCGTCGCCAAACGCTTCAGCCGTGTACAGGGCTTCGACCGGCTTTTGCCTCGCGGCCGTGCCCTGACGGCTATTTCTTGATCACTGGGCCCGGGCGGAGTGCCGAGAACGACTTGCCTGCCAAGCCGAACTTCCGCAGGAGTTCGATGTCCTCCGGCGGAAGGGCACGTGCGAAGACGGCAACCTCGTCCAGGACGCCTTCCAGATTTTGACCCAGCCGATCCACGAGTTCTGCGTTCGACGAATCAACCATGTGCGATTCGCTCCCAGACGCAAGACCGTCCACGCTGACCTCCATCCCTCCCTTACCTGTCTTGCCCGAGTTGAAGACGACCGTGACGAAGTTCCAAACGCCCCAGCGGAGAGCCTGTCCGCCGGAAGCGCCAAGCCGGGTGTTGGGCTTGAAATGGTCGTTAAATGCTTCGACGCGTACCCCCAGGTCTGATAGCAGGTAGACCGCGTACACTGGTTCGAGGCGATTGTTCAAGTCGGTCGTGTGGTACAGCCGCTGCCGGGCGGGTTTCCGCGAGTCCGGCCGAATCCAGGCTGTAATCGTGTAGGCGGGTAGGCGATTCAGCAGGGATTTGGAAAGGCGTACCTGCCCGCCAGCACGACAAAGCAGGCCACCGCCGGCATTGCCCCACCCGACGGGTTCGACTTTCTCGCATACGCCGTCGTTACCATACCCGCTCCGGTCACGCACCCAGGTGTGGTCGTCCTGCTTGTAGAAGTCCTCCTTGTCAAATGGCATCAGCAGGAGCGCATCTCCCAGCAGCTTCCTCACGCGCTCGTCCTCCGGTGAGGGGGGCATCGGCGGCTTGTCCGGCGCTAGGCCCGATCCGGGATTGGCGATCAGTTCCGATGCCTTTACCTCGACCACCGCTTGGCCGCCTCGTTCGACGTCCACGTCCCATTGCTTCGTCAGCCTCCGGCCCGCGGCGTCCTTGGCCGCCTGAATCGAATACCGCCCCGCCCGTAAGCGCATCGAGTGGTCGCCCACGCCCTCAACACGGCCCTGTCCCGACACGTCAACGACGACCTCGGGGTCATCGACGCGGATCACCAGCCGGCCGTCGCCGCGAATGCCGTCGATCACCGGGCGGACCGCGGGCACGCACGTCAACGCTGACGCCGCGATCAGGATGATCGCCGCGATCGCGGGCCACCGCCAGCGCGACCGTCGTGAAGCGGCCGGCATCGCGGGCGGCGTCGCCACCCCGCCGTGCATTTGCAGCTCGGCCAGGAACTTCCCGAGCATGTCGGCGACTTCCCGCGCCGACTGCAAGCGGTCCTCCGGGCGCTTCGCCTGCAGCTTCGCGACGAGGTCGCCGAGCCACTGGGGAATTTCCGGGTTGACGTCCCGGACCGGCCGCGGGTCCTCCTCGCAGACCCGGTTCAGGACGGCCATCGCCGTGCTTGCCCGGAACGGGGGGCGGCCGGCGCACATCGCGTAGAGGACGCTGCCCAGACTGAACAGGTCGGCGCGGTCGTCGATCGGCCCACCGTGCGCCTGCTCCGGGGCCATGAACATCGGCGTGCCGGCGACGACGCCGCTTTGCGAGACGCTCGCGTCGTCGGCCGCCCGGGCCAGGCCGAAGTCGGTCAGCTTGACCCGCTCGACGCCATTCTCCAGGAGGATGTTCGACGGCTTGACGTCCCGGTGGACCAGACCGGTGGCGTGGGCGGCCGCCAGTCCGCTCGCGACCTGGTGGCCGATCCGGAGAATCTCGTGCACCGGCAGCGGGCCGGTTCGGTCGAGCTTCTGCTGGAGCGTCTGGCCCGCGACGTACTCCATGACCAGGAACGGGACGGGTTCGTGCTCTTCGCTTACCTCGTGAATGCTGACCACGTGCTCGTCGCGGACGGCGGCTCCGGACCGCGCCTCGCGGATGAACCGGGCCC
>DATFWZ010000192.1:0-4995 GCA_035258765.1 Gemmataceae bacterium | reverse complement strand
CCCCCCGCCCCGGTCGCACACACGTCCTCGTAAACGAACACCGTCGTCATTGCGGTCGATAGCGGGAAACGGGTGTCGCCGGCAGCACGGTCGTCCCGGGCGTCGAGCCGGCCGGGACGACCGGGCCGGCCGGGACCGCGTCCTTCGCCGAGAGCCCCGGCAAATTGGCCGGGGCGGCCCCGCCCGTCGGCTTGACTTCCTTCGGCGGGATCGGCGCGGTTTCCTTCGGCGCGGTCGGCGGGATGACGGCCGGGGCCGGGACCGGCGCCGGGGCCCCGTCGGCGTCCGGTTTCGCCTGGAGGACGACGTCCGTCGGCGGAGCATCGGGCAGCCCGGGCTGCTTCGGCCACTCGTAGTGGGCGGGCCGCTCCCGCAGCTTGAGCCCGGCCGCCTTGGCTCCGAAGTGGTCGGCCGCCCGCTCGGCGACCGCCGCAGGCAGCGGGCCGTCGGCGATGGCAATGTTGTTGTACGGCAGGACCGTTCCCTTCGCGAAGTGGAACCCGGCGATCGCGATATTGTAATTCGCGACCGCGTTCGACTCCGCCTGGATCGAGGCGGCGAAGTCCTGTTGTGCTTGCAGGAGCTGGATGAGCGGGTCCTTGCCGATCTTCACCCGCTCGAACTGCCCTTCGAGCTGGGTCCCGAGGGCGATCCGCCGGGCCTGTTGCAGCTTGATCTGCTCCTGGTACGCGGCAAGCTGCTGGTAGATGCTGCCCAGGAACAGGGTTGCCTTGCGCTCCTGATTCTTGAGGACGACGTGGCTGCGGGCCAGGTTGAGCTGGGCCACCTTGAGGGCCGCGTGGGCGTCGCGGTACCCGAGCGGGTAGTCGAACCGCAGCCCGATGGTGCTGTTGTTGAACTTGTTGTCGGCCATTTGCGCGAACGCGTTGCCGGGCTGTTGGGCCGCCTGGCCCTGGGCATTGATGATGGCGACCGGGCCGGGGCCGTCGATCCGGTTGCCGATCCCGTTGACGTTGTAACTGGCAAAGAACCGCAGGTCCGGGCGGTAGTTGTTCTCCTGGACCATCAGGTTGAGCTGTTGCGCCTTGAGGTCGAGCCGGGCCATGCGCAGCTCGGGCCGGTTCATGGTCTCGTTCACGGCCGAGCCCCAGTCCGGCTTATACGGGGCCAGTGTGGGGTTGTCGGCCGGGACGATCCGCGTCCCGTCCTCCAGCGGCAGGCCGAGGAGGCCGCGGAACCGCCGCTCGTTCTCCAGCAGCGTCTGCAGGGCGGTCAGGTACTGGATACGGAAGTTCTCGAACTGGGCCCGGGCCTGGGCCACGCCCTGCTTGGTCTGCAGGCCGGCCAACTGGAGGTCGCGGAGCTGCTCCCAGGTGATGTACCCCTGCTTCAGGGCCTGCTCGGCCGCGTACTTGCCGTAGTAGGCCGAGTACAGCGACCAGTAGGCGAGCTCGACGTTGAACACCATGGTGTTCAGCTCGCGCTCGAACTCGAGCCGGGCCTGGTCGGCCCGGATGCGGGTGACCAGGATGCCTTCAGCCCGTCCGCCGGTCGGCCGGAACGGGAACTGCGTGCTCCCCGGGTGCTGGGGCAGGAGCTGGTTGATGTCCACGCCCGCGTCCCGCAACAACGGCTGCTCGAACTGCAGAGTGACGGATGGGGTGTACGACGGGTTGATGACCGCGAACCCCTGCGGGACCGCGCTGAGCTTTGTGTAGTTGACGTCGAACGTGATCCCGGCGGTGCCGCCGGTGGGCAGCGGCTTGATCAGCCCGGCGGTGAACGCGGCGAAGTCGCCGTTGTTGAAGTTGTTGAAGATGTTGGCGACCGCCTGGTCGCGGACGTTCCAGCTCATGCTGGAGGTGAGCCGGGCGTCGAACTTGGACAACGCCCCCTCGATGTCGGCCGCGACGATGGCCGGGTCGAGGGCGAACGCCCGGATGGCGTCGTCGCCGCCGACGCCGCGGCCGGTGAACTGGACGAGGTCGTCGTTGAAGCTGACGCCGTTGCCGCCGACGATTGAGCCGAACGCGGTCAGGTTGAAGACGCTGCTGTTGCCCCGCGTGCCGCGCTCCAGGGCGATGGCGGTCGCCTCCTGGAGGGTCATGTACCGGGGCTCGCGGTTCGCGTCCTGGATGGTGGCCGGCGGCTTGAGGTCGGACAGGTCCGGCGGGGCCACGACGTTCGGGTTGGTGGCCAGGTCGGACGGCAGGCCGACAGAGGTGGCCAGCACCTGAGTCTCCGGGGTCATGTAGAGCGGCTTGACGCAGCCCACGGCCCCCAGGGCCAGGACCACCCCCGCGACCCACTTGCTCCAGCGCCTCAGGAACCAGCGCTTCATGGTCGTCCCCCGTCGATCGGCCGCGGCGGCGACCCCTCGTCCCGGCCGTGTGGGAACGGCCGGCCCCCCGAGGGTGTTCCGTGGCGACCGGGGCGTTTAGCTCAAGTCGCCCCCCGATGCAACCCGAAGGCATGGGCTTTTCGGTGGTGAGGTGGGGGGTGGGTAGCTAAAGGTGAGTGGTGCTGCTTCCTATTTGTCCCATAGAACCTATGAGTCCTATGGGACCTATGGGACGAGCCACTGCTGACCACTCACCCCCTGACCCTTGCAATTGATCCCCCGTCGCGGGGTGCGTAAACTACAGTCGATTCAGGGGCCGCGGCGCCGGCCGGCGGGTCGGCTTGCGCACCTTGCCCAGGCGGCACCGCCGGCCCCCAGGTTGCCCGACCGGAAGAGTTTCCGCGATCGCCCTCAACCCCTTTCGCCCGCCCGCCCGACCTAGTCCCGGGGGCCATCGCCCCGCGGCCCGTCGGCCGATGACCCGGAGGAAGGCCCCGCGCCATGAGCCGACTGACGCTGACCCTCCCCCTCCTGCTCGTCGGCCTGCCGGCGCTTGCCCAGGAGCCCATCCCGTGGGCCAACAAGTTCTTCAGCGGTAAGGCCGAGGCCCCGCCGCCGATCGTCCTGCACGACTTCGGCACCCTGCCCAAGGGGACTGTCAAGACTTACCGCTTTCAGATGACCAACATCTACGCGGTCCCGATGCAGTTGCACGAGCCCAAGCCGACGTGCGGGTGCGTTTCGGTGATCGAGTACACGGGGAGGATGAACCCACGCGAGACCGGGCACATCGACATCAAGCTGGACACGTCCCGGGTCGAGGGGCCGAAAAAGGTGACGCTCCCGGTGACCTTCTATGGCCGGGACCCGAAGACCGACGAGCCGTTCTACTCGACCGCGCGCCTCGAGATCCAAACCGACAGTCGGCCGGACATCGGCATCCACCCGGGGTCGGTCGCGTTCGGCACCGTCCCGGTCGGCAAGAAGGCGGTCCAGCAGGTGACCGTCGTTTACAGCGGGTCGCAGCGGGGCTGGAAGATAACCGAGGTCGGGTACAAGAAGGAGCTGTTCGACGTGGCCGTCGCGCCCGCCGAGGCGCCGCGCGGGTCGCGCGCCGCGTACCAGGTCACGGTCACCCTCAAGGAGACGGCCCTGGCGGGGGCCTTCGACGAACAGATCGTCTTGCGGACCAACGACCGCGAGGCCCCGGCCTTGAGCCTGACCGCCACCGGCACGGTGCAAGCCACCCTCAGCGTGGTCGGCCCGGACCGCGACGGCCGGCTCAACCTGGGCAAGGTCGCGGTCGGCAAGGAAGTGAGCCAGAGGGTGATCGTCCGGGCGGAAAACGCATTCCTGGTGACGGCCGTGGAGGGCCAGGGGGACGGACTCAAGGTGCCGCTCATCCAGGGGACGACCGGCAAGTCCATCCCGCTGACGGTTATTTTCGCCCCGGAGAAGGTCGGGCCGATCAAGAAGGTGCTGACGATCAAGACCGACACGGGCGACTCGGTCTCGTTCACCGTTGAGGCCACGGCCATCGAGTAATTGCGGACCACATGGACCTTGACGACCACGTCTGCCTCTGCTTTCGCGTGTCACGACGCAAGCTGGAAAGCTACGTTCGCTTGCACAAGCCCCGGGTGGCCAGCCAGCTGTCCGAATGCGGCGGCGCCGGGACCGGTTGCGGGTGGTGCGTCCCGTTCCTGAAGCAGATCTTCAACCGGGCGGCAACCGGCGGTGTGATTGAGCTCGAAATCCTGGGCAGTGAAGACTACGAGCGCCGCCGCGCCGGCTACATCCGTGCGGGCAAAGGAACGCCTCCGCCCGGGGCCGAGCCGCGCGTCGAGCCGCTTGAGACCGACTCCGCCGGCTGAGGTCGCCTGCTCGCGAGCCGGTCGTGTCCATTCCAATATCTCCGTTCGGTTGCCGTCGTACTTGACAGGCCACCCCCCGCTGACGCAGGGGTTCGCCAAAACCCAGCTCGGCCCGCCCGGCGAACCCTTCGCGTAAACGGAGGGGTGGCTCTCGCAACCTCTTCCCATCTTGCCCGTTCACGCACCAATGCCGCGAACCGACTGTCCACGGCGAACGTCCAGAAGTCGCGGGCCCGCTGCGCAACGACCGGGGTCGCGGAGTTTGCGGGTTGAGGTAAAATGGTGGTGTGCCGCACCCGCGAGGGACCCGCGATGGCGGAGTACGTGCGACGGAAGCGACCCCCGGCCAGCCACCCGTACTGGGCCCGGCTGCACGACCGGGCGCATCCGCCGTCGGCCCTGTTGCCCGTCGCCGTCCCGGGGGTCATTGGCATCCTCATCGGCTACTACGGCGGGTCGCGGCCGCCATACCCCCTGTCCTCGGCCGTGCTCGACGCGTGCAAGTACGCGGCGATGTTCGCCGGGGTGATCTTCGTGATCGGCGGGCTGGTCACGTTCCACGACTCGTCGCGGCACACCCCGTTGCGCGAGCGCCTGGCCGCGAGCCTCGGAAGCGGGGTGCTGGTCGCGGGCGTTGTCTACATCCTGGCCTTTTTCGGTTTCGGCTTGTTCCTGACGTGGCTGTCGATGTGCACCGGCCTGGGCATTTGGTTGGGAATGTTGGTTGGATCCCTGATCGGCGGGGTGCCGGGGGCCTTCTTCGCCGGGATCACCTACCGGAACTGGCGCGAGCGGCAGCGGCACTGGCCCCGGTGGGAG
>DATFWZ010000191.1:0-4745 GCA_035258765.1 Gemmataceae bacterium | reverse complement strand
GCAGGATGACGGGGACATCGGACTCACTCGCCTCGCGGATGGTGAACAAGATCAGACCCCTTGATCGTCAGACCAGCGCGGTGCCGGCACCCAGTTCACCAAGCGTGCGCCGCACGAGCGCTTCGTCCAGTTCGGGCACGCGTTCTGGCTGAATCTGGATACTCAAGCGTTTCATTTGACTCGGGCTCCGCCCGCCCCATTTCATGATGCGCAATGTGTCGTGCTCGCGGATAGGATACGGCGTAGGGCCGATCGGTCGGCCGACTCAGGGGGCGCCTTCTCGTGGCGGCAAGATTCCGATCTTGCCGTGGCTTGCCGCCCGGGGCACCTTGTTCGCCTTCCGGGGAAGGAAGTCACGGCAAGATCGGAATCTTGCCGCCACGGGAGGACCGAGCTGAGTGGCCGATCCCGTGGTCTGGAGACGGAGTCAACTAATGCGCACGATCCGACAGGCCGTCCGGCCCAGTTTGATGTTGGTTCTGGTGATCGCGTTCGCCGTCGTCGCCGACCCGGCCCCGCGATCCAAGACCGGCGAGGCCCCCCCCGACGGCTGGCTCCCGTCGGCGCCGCGCGACGAGATTCGTCCCGACTTCGCGTACGAACCGACCGGCGGGCCGGACAGTAAGGGCTGCCTGACCATCAAGGCCGACCGCCGCGACGGGCTCGACGGCTGTTGGACCAGGTCCTTCCCCATCACCGGCGGCCAGCACTACCGCTTCGAGGCCAAGTGTCGGGCGGACGGCATCTCCGTTCCGCGTCGGAGCATCGTCGCCGAAATCCACTGGCAGGACGCGAAGGGCAAGAAGGTCCCGCTCGACGAACCGGCCGTCACCGGGTACCTCCGCGGGTCCACGCCGATCGCCGAGACCGAGTTCCCCGCCGCCAAGGCGACCGACGCCAAGGGCTGGACCGAAGTCTCGGACGTCTACCGGGCCCCGTCACGCGCCACCCAGGGGGTAGTCGAGCTGCACCTGCGCTGGGCCCCCGGGGGCGAGGTCCGCTGGGCCGGGGTCTCGTTAACCGAGGCCGAGGCGCCCCCACCGCGAACCGTCCGGCTCGCGACGGTGCATTTCATCCCTCGCGGCGGGAAGACTCCGGAGGACAACTGCCGGCTGTACGAGCCGCTCATCGCCGAGGCGGCCCGGCAGAAGGCGGACTTCGTGGTACTCGGCGAGACGCTCACCTACCCGGGCCTGGGCAAGAAGTATCACGAGATCGCGGAGCCGGTTCCGGGGCCGTCCACCGACTACTTCGGCCAGCTGGCCAAGAAGCACAACATGTACATCGTCCCCGGCCTGCTCGAGCGCGACGGTCACCTCGTTTATAACGTCGCGGTTCTCATCGGGCCAGACGGGAAGGTCGTGGGTAAGTACCGCAAGGTGTGCCTGCCTCGGGGCGAGGTCGAAGGAGGGATTGCGCCGGGTTCCGACTACCCAGTATTCCAGACGCGGTTCGGCAAAGTCGGGATGATGGTCTGCTACGACGGCTTCTTCCCGGAGGTCGCCCGCGAGCTGACCAATCGCGGCGCCGAGGTGATCGCGTGGCCGGTCTGGGGGTGCAACCCGATGCTCGCCCAGGCCCGGGCGTGCGAGAATCACGTCTACATCGTGAGCAGCACTTACGAGGACGTGTCACGGAACTGGATGATCTCCGCAGTCTACGACCACAGCGGCCGGGCGATCGCCCACGCGAAAGACTGGGGGACGGTCGCGGTCGCGGAGGTGGATCTCGGTAAGCGGGCGAAGTGGGTGAGCCTCGGCGACTTCGGAGCCCAGCTCCCGTCGCACCGGCCGGTGGCGGTGGGGGAGCCGGCGGCGAAGTGACGCGGAAGCACGGTGCTTTCTCTGAAGGCGTAGTTGTTTCTACCCCCAACGGGGGTTGCATCCCAGAGCCGGGGGTTCGTGTGCCCCGATGGGCACGAAGGGTTTTGTCTTTACCCCCGAAGGGGGTTGTATCTCAAAGCCGGGGGTTCGAAGCGCAGCGTCGTACCCCCGGTCATCGGCGACGATGAAACGCCCCAGTCGAACGCCAACGGGGTTCTATCACGCATCTCCCTCCAGGCGCGGGTTGGCCGCCAGGAGTTTGCCAGTGACACTTGAGCAGCAACTCGCCAAGCTTGCGGAATTTGGCCTCAAGCTCGACGACGGCATTACGATCGATGATGTGCTCTATTCGTTTGGCCGCGAAGACTTCGAGCAGCGCCCGTTCGATCTCCTCCTGTTCGTTCTCGGAATTGAAGTTGAGCGCGAGCCGTGGGGCCGTTCCTTTTGCTCGCGGGTTTGGAATTTCGATACCGAGTGTATCGCCTCCACGGGAGATTACGTCCGCATCGTGAAGCGGTTGTGCGAAGTGGCGGGTCGGCCTGATTGCCTCAGAGACGTCACTGACTTCGTTGACCTCGTCGCCTGCAAAGCGTGGCTCAAATACAAGGTCAATGGCACTGAGCGGAATTGGTCCGTCGAGGTGAACGACGACTGGGCCGACATGATGACACTGAACTACGTCATGGACGATATCCAGCGGGATGGTGGTCGATTCTACTTTAAGGACAATGGCCAGGCGATGGTCCTGTACTACCTTGATCCTCGCGCGGCAACGGAACTGAATCGGCTGTCGAACTACGCGTTGAAGCCAGTCATCCGGGATTAGAAGCCGCTAACCAGCCATTGCACCTGGCCGCGGCGAAACCTCAGTTCCTCTCCTCTTGGTTCAACGTCCCACCGGCCGCCGCGGCAGGTGAACGGTGGCGATAGAACCCCGTTGGGGTTCGACCTTGTTGTTTGGTCGCCGGGTGACCGGGGGTACGACGCTGGCGTCGAACCCCCGGCTCTGAGATGCTACCCCTTCGGGGTACAGACAGCGGTCCACAGGCCATCGTCGCCGAAACCGGCTAGACTCAGAGCGACTCCCAATCGCTACGCGAGCCCCGATGACCCCGGACCCCTTGCCACACCTCGAGACGTTTTCCGAGGCCGCGGAACGCGGCAGCTTTACCGCCGCGGCCCGGCACCTCGGCGTCACGCAGGCGGCCGTCAGCCAGCGCATCCACCAGCTCGAATCGACCTTGCGCACCGCCCTCTTCCGCCGCGAGGGCGGCCGGGCCACGCTCACCGACGCCGGCCGGCGCCTCCACGGGTACGCGCGACGCATCCTCGACCTCGTCGCGGAGGCCCGGGCCGAAGTGACGGGTACGCCGGGCGGACTCACGGGCGAGCTGCGACTGGCCGCTAGCTCCGTCCCCGGTCAGCACGTCCTGCCGCCGACGCTGGCCGCGTTCCGCACCCGGCACCCGGGGGTTCAGGTCAAAGTCTCGGTGTCCGACACCGACGCGGTCCTCCAGGAAGTCGGGCAGGGGTCGGCTCAGCTGGGTCTGGTCGGCGGGATCGGCGGGGGCCGGCACCTGGAGTTCCGCCGCTTCGATAGCGACGAGCTGGTGCTCATCGTCCCGAAGGGACACGCGTGGGCCCGAAAGAAGCAAGTGTCCCCGGGTGACCTGTTCGCCCAGCCGCTCATTCAACGGGAGAAGGGCTCCGGATCGCGTCGGTGCCTGGAGCGGTCCCTGGAGCGGGTCGGGATGAGCCCGACGGCGCTCAACGTGGTCCTCGAGCTCGGCAGCAGCGAGGCGATCACGGAGGCGGTGATCGCGGGGCTTGGGGTGGCCGTACTGTCGCGGCGCGCCGTGCAAAAGGAAGTCCGGGCCGGCCGGCTGCGCGCCTTACAGGTCGACGGGCTGACGCTGTCCCGCGACCTTTATGTCGTCCGCGACCGGCGGCGCGCCCTGCCGGCCCCGGCCCAGGCCTTCCTCACGCTCCTGCGCCCGGAGTCGGAAGCCACGACGACGCCCCGAGCCGAGTCATAAGCAAAAGTTATCCAGTCTTTTAGTAACTATAAGCCCGAGACCGTCACACCGAACCGCGGAGTGGGGTTAATCTTCCCGAAGGGACGAATTATGCGCGGCTTGGGCGTCGTTTCGCCCCGAGCCCAACCCGTATTGGGAGGACCAAGCTGTGACCGTACGGAGATGGCCGCTCGCAGCCGGACTCGCCGCCGCGACATGCCTCGGCGGGGTGGTGCCGGCGTCGGCGGCCGACCCCAAGGCCGAATATACATTCGGAACCTTGAAAACCACCGCGCCGGATGTGGCCAAGGCCCAGGCCGAGGCGTGGCTGAAGAAGGCCGGCAAGTTTGACCAGGCCGCGTTCAACCAGATCTGGGCGGACGAGGACGTCTCCGTCCTCGACCGCACGCTCGCCACCCTCGAGCTCGGTAGCGCGGACGCCAAGACCATCCTGGCCACGGCCCGGAACGCCGCGATCGAGGCCCCCAAGGACGTCCCGGCGGTGCTCAAGGACGAGAAGCAGGACTCCTACCTGCGGGCCAACCTGGCCCTCGGGTTCGCCCGCGCCTTGACCACCGGCCGGGTGTACGAGGAGTCCCTGGCCGCCCTCGCGGCCGTGAAGCCGGAGCAGACGGTCGACCCGGCTGCCTACTTTTTCCACCGGGCGGTGGCCGAGCACGCCCTGATCAAGAAGGACGACGCCCTGCGGAGTATCGTCCGCCTGCTGGACGACGTGGCGGACGCCCCGGACCGTTACAAGATGCTCGGGACGATCATGTTCCTGGACATGCAGCAGTGGAAGAAGGACGAGAAGGACCTGTCGAACATCCGCCGGCTGATGGACAACTCGGAGCGGCGGCTGGGTCAGGCCCGGGGCGGGAAGATCACCCAGGACATCCAGAAGAAG
>DATFWZ010000190.1:0-20201 GCA_035258765.1 Gemmataceae bacterium | reverse complement strand
GGTGTCGTATCCCGTCCCCAACCTCGCCGCGCCCGCCACTCCCTGAAAGGACGACCCCATGAGCCGACCTCTCCCGCTCGCGCTGGTCCTGGTCTTCGCGCTGCCGCTTGCCGCTCGGGCCGAAGACTGGGAGTCCCTGTTCAACGGCAAGGACCTCACCGGCTGGAAGGGCCGGGCGGACCTATGGTCCGTCAAGGACGGGACCATCACCGGCTACACCAAGGACGGGAACATCCCCGGGGGTAACAGCTTCCTCGTCTGGGACGGCAAGGTCGCCGATTTCGAGTTGAAGGCCAATTTCAAGATCGTCGGCGGCAATTCGGGCATCCAGTACCGGTCGAAGCACGTCGGCGACCCGGACAAATTCGTGATCGCCGGCTACCAGGCCGACATCGACTCGGCCGGGAAGCGGAAACAGCAGTTCGTCGGGATCCTCTATGAGGAGCGGGGTCGCGGCTTCCTCTGCAACCGGGGGACCAAGACCTGGATCGAAGCCGACGGCACGCGGCATGAACTGTCCGTCACGAACGGCGACGAGCTTCTAAAGTCAATCAAGGAGGACGACTGGAATGACTACCACATCACCGCGTGCGCCAACCACCTGACGCAAAGGATCAACGGCAAGACGACGGCCGAGGTGATCGACTGGCAAGCGGACAAGCGGGCGTCGGAAGGACTCCTTGCGTTCCAGATCCATGCCGGAATGGGCGAGATGACGGTCCAGTTCAAGGACATTCAGCTCAAAAAGCTCACCGACTGCAAGGAGGTGACGAAGGAAATGATGCCGATTCCGCCGGAAGCGAAGAAGATCGAGCCGCCGAAACCGGCGGCAAAGAAAAAGTAATTGCCGAGCCGCGACGCGCCGGCGGAGCGCGCTCCGCTGGCGCGTCGCGGCTAACGAGCCTACAGGTTCATCCCCGTGAGGAATTCGACGTTCGACTTGGTCCGCTTCATGCGGCTGACCAGCATCTCCATCGCCTCGACCGGGTTCATGTCGGCCAGCACGCGGCGGAGCAGGCGGGTCCGCTCCAGTTCCTCCGGGTGAACGAGCAGCTCTTCCTTACGTGTCCCGGAGCGGTTCACGTCGATCGCCGGCCAGACCCGCTTGTCCACGAGCCGGCGGTCGAGATGCAGCTCCATGTTGCCGGTGCCCTTGAACTCCTCGAAGATCACGTCGTCCATCCGCGACCCGGTGTCGATCAGGGCCGTGGCGAGGATGGTCAGAGAACCCCCCTCCTCCACGTTTCGTGCGGCTCCGAAGAACCGCTTCGGCTTCTGCATGGCGTTCGAGTCGAGGCCGCCGGAGAGGAGCTTGCCGCCGCCTGGCGCCTCCGTGTTGTGCGCCCGCGCCAGTCGGGTGATTGAGTCGAGAAGGATCACGACGTCCTTCTTCCGCTCGACCAGCCGCTTGGCCTTCTCCAGGACGATCTCACTCACGTGGATGTGCTGGTCGGGCGGCTCGTCGAACGTGCTGGCTACGACCTCAACGTTCGGGCCGACCACCACCCGCTGCATGTCGGTCACTTCCTCCGGCCTTTCATCGACCAGCAGGATAATGACGTAGCAGTCGGGGGTGTTCTTGAGGATCGAGAGGGCCATCCGTTGCAGGAGCACCGTCTTACCGGCCCGCGGTGGGGACACGATCAGGCCGCGCTGCCCTTTGCCGATCGGGGTGACGATGTCCACAACCCGGCCCATCAATTCCTCGGCCGCGGTCTCCAGGACGAACCGGGAGTCCGGGTGGAGCGGGGTCAGGTCCTCGAAGTTGGTGACATTGGCCGTCTCGTCCGGCGACCCGCCGTTGACCAGTTCAACCTGCATGAGGGCAAAGTTGTCCTGGCCCTCGATTGGCAGTCGGATCGGCCCCTCGACGACCAGGCCGGTCTTCAGCCCCATGCGCCGGATCTGGCTCGGGGAGACGTAGATGTCTTCCGGCGAGGCCAGGTAGTTGTGCGCCTGACTGCGGAGGAACCCGTAGCCGTCCGGGAGCACTTCGAGCGTGCCCGACCCGCGGACCACCTCGCCCCGCTCGACCTGTCGGCGGACGATGCCGACTATCAGCTGGGCCCGGTTCATGCCGGTGTGCTCGGCGATCCCCTCGCGCTCGGCGAGCGCGAAGAGCTTGGGCATGGGAAGGCGGTAGAGATCGTCCAGGCGCGAGCCGGGACCGGTCGGCGCGGGCGCGCCGCCTTCCGGCGGCTTGCGGGGAACGGGAGCGGGGCCGGGGGCCGGTCGGCGCGGGCGGTCGTCGCCCGCGTGTGCGGGCTGGCCGGGGACGGGGCGGCGGCGGACCGGAGTCGCCTTTTGCGGCCCCTCGTCGCGGTCGGCGACGGGCATGACGGGATCCTCGGTGTCAGAAAGGTGTTATGGCGGTGACGAATCGGCGAACAAGGGTGGCATGCCTCGCTTCCCTGCGGGGAATCATCCGCCCCACGACCCATGTGTCGGCTCGCCCCACCCCTTTTTTGGCGGGGCAGTGGCCTGAGTGGTCAGGGCCGTGAGGGTGCAACAGACGCGCCGCGCGGCGCGAAAAAGTGCCCGATCGATCCGTCGCAGGATCAGCGGTCCACGATTCAGATGTTGATTGTACCACAGGCGGCAAGGGTTTCCACGTTTTTTTCCAATTCGGACACCACGGGCTCCTGTCGACACCCGAAAGCGATTCGGCCATGGGCCATTTGCTAATCCAACCCTTCCAACCACAAGCCGACTTGAGCATCACTCGGCATGCGCCAGTCACCCCGGGGTGACAGGCTGACCGACCCGACCTTCGGGCCGTCCGGCAGGCATGACCGCTTAAACTGGCTCGCGAAGAACCGGGTCAAAAATACCCGCAGCCACTTGCGCACTTCGGCCAGCGTGTAATCCCGGTCGAATTTCGCCCGCGAGGCCAGGTAGAGGATCTTGTCCGGCGTCGTCCCGAAGCGCAGGAAGTAGTAGAGGAAGAAGTCGTGGAGCTCGTACGGCCCGATCGCGGACTCAGTGGATTGGGCCTTCCCCTCGACTGACGCGGGCAAGAGCTCGGGCGAGATCTCCGTGGCGACAATATCCAGGAGTGTCTTCCGGGCCGGGCCGTCAAACTCGTTCTCCGCTACCCATCGGACCAGGAACTTCACCAGCGTCTTGGGGATGCTGACGTTCGGGTTGTACATGCTCATATGATCGGCGTTGTACGTACACCAGCCGAGGGCCAGCTCGGACAGGTCCCCCGTCCCGACGACGAATCCCGTGTTCATGAGCAGGTTGGTCCGCACCCGGGCCTGGACGTTCTCGAACGTCAGGTCGCAGAGTCGGTCGGGGGGCACCGACCGGAGCCGGGCCGTGAGGCCCTCAACGTCCAAACCGGCGAGCGGGATGCCGAACGGAGCGTGTCCGAGGGCCTTCATCTCGTCCAGGCAGATCGGGCGGATGTCGATCTCCCGGAAGGGCACGCCCAGGGACTTCATCAGGTTCTTGGCGTTCGCCAGCGTTGGCCCGGTGGTGCCGAACCCCGGCATCGTGAGGGCGCGGATCCGTTCCCGCCCGACTTTGCGATGATCCAGAGTCTTGCACAGGACAAGGAGCGACAGAGTCGAATCCAGTCCGCCGGACACCCCGATCGCCACGGGCGGCGTGCCGATGTGCTCCAGCCGGCGGGCCAGGCCGGTCACCTGGATGTGGAAGATCTCCTCGCAACGGTCCTGTAACTCGACGGTTGCGGCCGGGACGAACGGGTGGGCCTCTACCTCCCGGGCAAGGGGCAGACCCTCGGGTCGCTCCGGGGCGGCGAAGTCGATCCGGCGGTAGTTCCGCTTCAATCCCGGCGTCAGGACGGCATCATTAAAGCTCGTTGTCTGGGTGCGGTTCACCCGCAGACGGTCGAGGTCGATGTCCGCAAAGACGAGGCCGTCCTCCCGGCGAAACCGTTCTGACTCGGCCAGAATCACCCCGTTCTCGGCGATCAGGCTGTGGCCGCCGAAGACGAGGTCGGTCGTGGACTCGCCCGGCCCACAGGACGTGTACGCGTACCCCGCGATGCACCGGGCAGACTGTTGTCCGACCAGCGACCGACGGTAGTTGGCCTTGGCAATGGTCTCGTTGCTGGCCGACAGGTTGAGCAGAATCGTTGCCCCGTGGAACGCCTGCAAGGAGCTGGGCGGAACGGGGCCCCACAGGTCCTCACAGATTTCGACCCCCACAACGAGGTCGGTGACGTTGGTTGCCCGGAAGAGGATGTCCGTCCCGAACGGGACGTCTCGGCCGAGCAGGCGGACGGACGTGCTGTACGCGGTCGATGCCGGGGCGAAGAAGCGGGCATCGTAGAACTCCTTGTACGTCGGCAGGTACGTCTTCGGGATGATCCCGAGCATCTCGCCGCGATAGACGGCCGCGGCGCAGTTGTAGACCTGGTCGTCCACCACGAGCGGGAGCCCGACGATCGCCAGTCCGGTAAACAACCGTGCCGACGCGACCGCCACCGCCTGGAGGGCATCGACCGCCCCTTCCTGGAGGGTGCGCTGAAAGAACAGCTCGTTGCACGTGTACCCGGTGAGGCCCATTTCCGGGAAGACGACGACGTCGACGGACTCGTCGGCGGCCCGGTGCATCAGGTCGATGGTGCGGCCGGCGTTGAACCGCGTGTCGGCGACCCGGAGCTGCGGGACGGCGGCGGCGACGCGGACGAATCCGTGGCGGGGCATTCGGTTGTGAGGAGTTAGAGACGTTCGGCCAATGTACCATTTTATGGTCGAACCTGCTCGCGCGCCGCCGCGACCTCACGTGCCCGCATCTCCTCGAACCGCCGCATCACCGCCGCAACCTTCGGCGACAGCTCCCAACGCTTGTACGTCTCCCAAGACGCGTCCGCCCGGGCCGCCTGATCGGGGAACGACTCGCTGTACACGATTCGCCCTTTCTCGACCAGCTTCACAAAGAGGGGCTCGCCCTGCGGCGGTTCCGCGGCGTCCGCGACGATCAGCACGTCGTCGCGGCCGTACACGCGCAGGTACCCGCCGATCGATTCCTTGCCGGGGGAGTTGGAGAACTTCACGTTCGGCCGGTCGCCGGTCGCCGAGCGCTTGAACGCGGCCGCGACCGTGTCGCGGTGGACCAGGCGCCACCAGTAGCCCCCGGCCCCCGGGAACAACATCGTCGGTTCCTCGCCCGTTTGCTCCCGAAACGTCTGATACACCCGGCGCACCACGTCCGGGGACACTTCGTCCTCGAAGACAATCAGTCGCGGGCTGATCCCGAGCTCCTTCATCTTCCGGAAGTACAGGACGCACTGGCCAGCGATGTCGCCACTGTCCACGCGAATGCCGACCCGGTTCGTCTCCGGGTGGGCCCGGATCACGCGCAGGGCGTTCTCGAGGCCGACCGTCTCCGCGTCCACCAGGTCGCACAGGAGTGATGCGGTCCCCATCCGGGAGACGAAGCGGTCCATCATTTCGTACTCGGCCTCGCCGAGCGGGCGGTCGAGCGATTCGGTGGCGCTCATCATCTCGTGACCGATCGTCCCGATCGATTGAAACAGTTCCGGGTACATGAACTCGGCCGTGTCGTTCGAAGTGAGCCGCCCGCCCCCGCCCACGTACCGAGCCAGCATGAGGATCAGGTTGCACACCTCGACCGGCGCCGAGCGCAACCCGAACTCGGCGTCGCTCGGCGTCGCCAGCTTCATCAGCCGGCCCTTGGTGGCCTGGATGACGGGGGCGAAGTATCGACACATCGCCGGCTCGAGATACGAGACAATCGCCCCCGGGCCTTCGAAAGACATGCACGGCACACCGGCCAGAAATGTCTGCCCGCCGGGAAAACCCCACACGTCCACCGGCAGCCGGATGTCGTCCCCGAGTTGTGACGACAGGACGGCATTCCACGCCTCGTCCGGGAACGCCTTGACGGCCGAGCGCTCGTGGAACCAGCGCCGGGCCAATTCGATGTCGGCGCGCCGGAGCGGGCAGTGGAACCACTGGGCGAGCACGGCCTCGTGCCCGGCCATGATCAGCCGATTGCCCGCCCCCGTTTCCGGGAGCCCCTTGCGCATCGTGAGCGAGTACGCGGCCCGCTCGACGGCGACGTCCGGGACCGCGGACCACATCGTCCGCTTGTACGTGTCGGTCCCGCCGATGAACCCGCCGAGGAGGAAGAGCTTGGCGAAGAACTCGTCGCGCATTGCGGCGCGCTTGCGCTCGAACGGATCCGACATGAAGGTGACCGTTTAGCGGTGAGCCGAAGGCGAACCGTCCGCGACGAGCGGCAGGGAAACGGCGGCCGGCGGCGCAGCCAATTCATCGACGAGTGGCGGCAAAGGCACGTGCCCGTCGCGGTAGAGGGTGTTGTACGCACAGAACGGGACGACGTGCCCGCTCGGCAAGACGTGGGCCAGACAGCACTTCATGATCCGCCGCGTATCGAACGTGTGCGCGTCCAGGAAGGCGGTGAGCGTGACACGGAACACGTCCGCCCCGGTCAGCTTCGCGGCCAGGGCCTTCGCGGTGAAGTCGTCGGCAACGGCCGGGGCGCAGCCGTCCGGCCCGCAGCCGCAGCTCCCGGAGGCATCAATCGCCCGCGACACGATTTGCCGCGCCCGGTGCGGCGTGTAGACGATCGAGTTCGCCACGAGGTCCATGTGCTTCCTAACGTCGATGAGCCGCGACACGGGGACTGGCTTTGGCCCCCCACGGTAGACGTAGGCCATCAGGTGGCAGTTCGGGTGGGCGCATGGGAGTGGGTAGAAGTCCGACTCCGCCAGGAGCCCGCCGGTCTGGGCGACAAGGGCCTTCGCCAGGTCCGGCATGGTCGCTCGGCGGTCGAGCTGATCTTTTGGCAAGTGCCGGCCACAATAGGTCGCGAGCTGGTAACTGACCCCGCGCACGCCGGGTCTTTCCAAACCGAATTGGAGGATTTGCCCGACCTCGTGCAAGTTGGTGTTGTGCTCGACGGTGCAGACGAGGGTGCTCGGAATACCGGCCCGGTCAAGTTTGTCGAGGGCTTTGAACTTGGTTTCGAGCAGTCGCTCGCCGCGGAGCTTCTCCGAGGTGGCATCATCAAACCCGTCGAACTGTAGGTACACCTCGAGTCGATCACGCATCTCAGCGAGCCGATGGACCAGCCCCGAGTCGCGCGCCAGCCGGATCCCGTTCGTGTTGATCATGACGACCTGGATCGCCTGGTCGTACGCGTACCGCACCATTTCGACAATTTCGGGGTGGAGCGTCGGTTCGCCGCCGGAGAGTTGCAGGACGTCGGCGACCCCCTCCAGGTGGACGTACCGATCGACCATCCGCCGGTAGGTCGAAAAATCGATGTACTCCCCACCCGGGCCCGACTCGGCAAAGCACATCGGGCAGCGCAAGTTGCAATTCGATGTCACCTCGATGAGCGCGATGCAGGTGTGCTGCTCGTGCTCGGGGCAGAGTCCGCAGTCGAGCGGGCAACCGCGGTCCGACTGCGTCCCAAAGTGGCGGGGGCTCCGGGCCGGCTGATCGAACTCGTGACGGTCGAAGTAGGCGACGTCGGAACAGACGAAATCCTCAACCGTCCCGTGCTCCGGGCAGTGCTTGCGAAAGTACACGCGGTGTTCGCGGACGATGATCTTGGCGTCCACCACCCGGCGACAGTGCGGGCACAGGCTGCGCGTGGTGCCGCGGAACACGTAATCGCGGACGCTCATGACGTGACTCTCGACTGAGAGAACCAACTGGAGGGAACTTGCCGGGCAGCCATCATGGTGCGTCGCTGGAGTTGGGGGTGGATCATCCCGCGCTCGTCGTCATCCTGCCAGCCCAATCGTTGCCGGCCGGGGAGGCCGTCACGCTCTCGCCAAGAGGGCCGCGCAGACGACCAGCAGGACGATCACCGCCGCGACCGGGGTGAGCGTTATGAGCAAGAGCAGGATCAGCGACATCCGGAGCAGCGGGTGCGGGGCCCGGCGGGCCGGTTCCTCCATCCTCTCGTCGTAATCGGCCCGCAATCCCGGGTCGTCACTCTGCGCGATCGCGAGTGGAACTTCGGCTGGCGGGGCGGCGACGGCGGCGGGCGCTGCAACTCGGGCCGCCGACTCGGTCGGCGGCGCGGCGACCGCAGTCGTCGCCGGCGCCGCGGGAATTGGGCCGTCAAGCGGCGCCTTGCAGTGCGGACAGGTGATCGGGCCTTTCCCCGCCTTGATCAACTTCCACGACGTGGCGCACTTCGCGCACGTTAGCGGCGTGACTTCCATGGCCGGATCTCACGGGTGGTTGGCGCAGGCGAGGGCGGCGGGTTCCACTCCGTGACCCGTTGGCATCTACAATCATCCCGCGCCGGTCGGCGACTCGCCAGGTCCAGTCGCGGGAAGTTCGACACGGAAGACTGTCGAACCCGATTCCCGCCGCCAGGTGATGGCGCCGCCGTGCGCCGCGGCCGCGTGTCGGGCGACGGCCAGACCCAGCCCGATCCCTTCCGGCTTGTCGGTCACGAACGGCTCGAACAGCCGCGCCGAGACCGCGGCGCTCGGGCCAGGCCCGGTGTCGCGGACTTCAACGATTGCGGACCGGTCCGATCGCGAGATCAGAACGGCGACTTCGCCACCCGATCCAACCGCGTCCACCGCGTTGCCGACCAGGTTGACAAACAGGTCGGCCAACTGGTCGCGGTCGCAGTCCACGCGGAGATCGACAGCCGGGGGGTCCCAGCGCAGCTCGACCCCGGCGTGCTTGCACCGAGGACGGTGGAGTTCCGCCACGTCGCCCAGGATCGTGGCCAGGTCGCACACTTCACGCTTCCCAGGCCCGGGCCGGCCCAGGTCGATGAACCGCCGCAGGTTGGACTCCATGAGGGCCAGTTGCCTCAAGGTGACCCGGAGCGCCTCGGTGTCGTCATCCGCGTGGTCGCCGAGGTAGACCTGCACAGCCAATTTCGCCCCGGTCACGCTGTTCCGCAGCTGATGGGCGAGCCCGCCCGCGACCTGGGCCGAAAGCCGCACGCGCTCCGTCTTTTGGACGGCCTGCTGGAGCCGGTCGAGCCGCTCGGCCATGTCGTTGACCGACGCGGTCAGGTCGCGTAACTCGTCGTCGGCACGGGGTAGCGGCATGGGGCTGAAGTCGCCGCCGGCAATCTGCCGAGTCCGCCGTTCGAGGGCGCGGATTCGGCCGACCAGCCGCTGCGCGATCCCGAAAGTCAGTCCGACGGCGACGAGCCCGAACAGAAGGCCCAGGAACGACGGCCGCTCCGCGTCGGCGATGGCCTCCTCCAGCAGCGATTCGGGGTAGAAGATGTAAACGACCGCCCCGGCATTGCGCGACGGCTCCTTCAGCACCAGTCGCCGACATCGGTAGTCGGCCCCGTCCACTTGCACCGGGGGGCCCAGTCCGTATTCGCCGACCCCGTCAAAAGTCTGCTCCATCGGCACTTCGACGTGAGGCGACGGGAAGGTGGACTGCCGCGATCCGTCCGGTCCGATGAGCAAAAACTCGGCCCCGGATAGGCCCTTCATGTCCTCCAGGACCCGCGGCGTCAGCGGAAAGGTCGCCGACTGGAGTGTCTGGGACATGCTCCGAACTTGCCCCGCGACGCGTTCCTCGGCCCGGAGGGCGGCCACTCGGGCGCTCCAGAGACTCGCCCCGACCACGCCGACGAGCAGCAGCGCGAGCGGGACCAACAGCCGATAACGGATGCCGAGACGCACAGGTCAGCTCCACCGCGAACCAATCCCGGAATGGCGCATCTGTATAATCACCACCTGTCTACCCTGACGCAACGGCGGGTGCGTTCCAACCGGGAAACTCATTGAGGGGTCGAACGTGGCGGTCACCGTGGCGATCGTGGGCGCGACCGGCGCCGTCGGCGACTTGATGCGGCAGGTGCTCTTGGAGCGGAACTTCCCGGCCGGGCCGATCAAGTTCCTCGCCTCCGAGCGCAGCGCCGGGCGAAGCATCGAGTTCGCCGGTAAACGCCATGAGATCGAGGCCTTGCGGCCCGAAGCGTTCGCCGGGGTCCGGATCGTGCTGTCGAGCACGCCGTCGAAGATCAGCAAGGAGTTCAGCCCGATCGCCGCGAAGCAGGGCGCGATCGTCGTGGACAACTCGTCCGCCTGGCGCATGGACCCGGACGTGCCCCTCGTCGTCCCCGAGGTAAACGCGGACGACCTGAAGAACATCCGCAAGGGCATCATCGCCAACCCGAACTGTGTCGCCATTCCCCTTTGTGTCGCTCTCAAGCCGCTGCACGACATTGCCAGGGTCCGCCGGGTCGTCGTAGCCACCTACCAGTCGTCATCGGGAAAGGGCGGAGCCGGGCTCAAGGACTTTGAGCAGCAGCTCGGGTCGTGGATGCGCGGGGAGAAGGTGACCCCCACCGCGCATCGCGGGCAGCTCGCGGGCAACGTCATTACCCTCGACTGGACCCTCGACCTGAATGGGTACACGGAGGAAGAGAACAAGGTCGTCCAGGAAACCCAGAAGATCATGGGCGATCAAACGATCTCCGTATCGCCGACGTGCGTTCGGGTACCGGTGAGGATCGCTCACAGCGAGGCGGTGAACGTCGAGTTCGAGCGGCCGATTTCCGTCGCCGACGCGAAGGCAGCGCTCGCCAAGGCACCGGGGGTCGTACTGCTCGACGAGACAAAAGGTGACGTTCCGCAGCCGATCCACGCGGCCGGCCAGGACCACACGTACGTCGGCCGCGTGCGGAAGGACCCGGGGCACCCGAATGCGTTGAACCTGTGGGTCGTGGCCGACAACCTCCGCAAGGGCGCCGCCACCAACGCCGTGCAGGTTGCCGAGGAGCTGATTCGGCGGGGGATCGTTCGCTAATCGCGGAATGCGCAACCTCAAGCTTACGCTGAGTTACGACGGGACCGACTTCAACGGTTGGCAGACGCAGCCCGGCTACCGGACCGTGCAGGACACATTGGAGCAGGCAATCGCCGCGGTCACCGGCACCCGGCCGCACGCCAACGCCAGCGGCCGCACCGACGCCGGCGTGCACGCGGTCGGGCAGATCGTCAACTTCTACACCGACTCCCTCCTGTCGCCCGACACACTGCTGCGGGCCGTCAACGCCCACTTGGCCGCCGACGTCGTCATTCGCGATGCCGTTGAGGCGTCGCAGTCCTTCGACGCGAACAAGGACGCGGTACGCAAGCTCTACCGCTACGTCATCCGCGACAACCCGGTTTCCGACCCGTTCCTGCGCCGGTTCTACGCCCCGAGCAAGCACCAGCTCGACGCCGCGGCAATGGCCCGGGCCAGCCGCGTCCTCCTGGGTCGGCACGACTTCCACAGCTTCGAGACCGACTGGCCGAACCGGATGTCGAGCGTACGAACGATCACGCACCTTTCGGTCAACCGGGCTGGCGACTACATCTGGATCGACGTGGAGGCGGACGGGTTCCTGTACAACATGGTGCGGGCGATCGCGGGGACGCTCATGAACGTCGGCCGCGGGTTCTGGCCGGAGTCGAAGGTCGCGGAGATCCTGACCGCGGAGGACCGCACGGAGGCCGGGCCGACGGCACCGGCGTGTGGGCTGTTCCTGATGCGGGTGGCCTACGACGCGAAGAGGGGGCCCGAACCGAGGTGATTCTCAGGCCGCCAATTGCGACATTCTGGCGGCCTGACAAATGACCTTTAACTCCTTGTCCGGTAAGGACCTGCTCCGAAGCTTCTCAGGCCGCCACACGTGCGCACCACTTGGCGGCCTGAGAAAATTCCGCGCGGATTTGCCGCGCCAAGCTTGACAAAGTTGGCATGAAATGACCCGACGCCCCGTGTCCTGCGACTTTCGCCAATGAGCGCGCCGAGCTACCCGAACGAACTCGAAATCCGCCCCCATCCCAGGGGGGAGCTGTCGGCGACGGTCTCCGTCCCGGGGTCGAAGAGCATTACGAACCGCGCGCTGGTGTTGACCGCAGTTGCCCGATTGCAAGACCACGTCGCCCTGACCGGTGCGTTGCAGAGCGAAGACACGGAGGTGATGATCGATTGCCTCCGACGGCTGGGTTACACGATCGAATCTCACTGGGACATGCCCGAACCGCTTGTCCTCTTCTTTCGGCAGCGACCTCCAGGTTCACCAGTGCGATCTACCGATCTGTTCGTCGCCAATTCCGGCACAACCATGCGATTTATGACGGCGCTGGTGGCCACGCGCGAGGGACGTTACCGACTTGACGGCGTGCCACGGATGCGGGAGCGGCCGGTACAGGACTTACTTGACGCCTTGAACCAGATTGAGGGTGTACGGGCCTACAGCGAGCTTGACAACGGAAGCCCGCCGGTCATCGTGGAGCGCGAGGCAATTGCGCGGGCCCCCACCATCACCGTTCGAGCCGACATCAGTAGCCAGTTTCTCAGCGGCCTCCTCATGGTGGCACCACAATTCGCTACTGAGGATTGGTGGGCCACCGTACGGGTCGATGGTCCCGTCGTTTCCGAGCCCTACGTCAAGATGACACTGAACATGATGCGGTCGTGGGGGCAATTGTTCGAACAACCCGACCGCAACACGTACCGCTTCGCGCCGAACTCGATGCAACTCGACAAGGGAACTTACGCCATCGAGCCGGACGCCTCGGCCGCGTCCTACTTCTGGGCCGCCGCGGCCATCCTCGGCGGCCGAGTGACCGTACAGGGCCTCACCGAACACAGCCTCCAGGGTGACGTTCGCTTCGTTGATGTACTTCAGCAAATGGGCTGTCGCGTCGAGACGTGTGGTTCGGGCATCACCGTTCACGGCGGCCCCCTCCGCGGGATCGACGTGGACATGAACGCGATCAGCGACACGGTCATGACCCTGGCTGCCGTCGCCTGCTTCGCGGACGGGCCGACGCGCATCCGCAACGTCGCACACATCCGTCACAAGGAGACCGACCGGATCGCGGCCCTCGCGACCGAATTGCAGCGCCTCGGCGCCAAGGTCGAGGAACTTCCGGACGGTCTGACGATCACCCCGCGACCGCTGCACGGGGCCGCGGTCGAGACGTACAACGACCACCGATTGGCCATGAGCCTCGCGCTCGTAGGGCTGAGAGTGCCGGGGGTTGTGATCAAGAACCCCGGGTGCGTGGCAAAGACGTATCCGGGGTTCTGGCAAGACCTGGATCGGTTGTTGGGTCGTTAGGTGGTTAGGTGGCTTACAACCACCCAACCGCCCAACAACCTACTTCTTCGGCTCGGTCCAGAATGGGCTGAGCGCGTGGATCTTGGCGAGGATCTTCTCCCGGGCCTCGCCGCGGGCGTCGGCCAGCTTCCGCTTCAACTTCCGCAGCTTCTCCTTGCGGTGGTACCGACGGTCCAGTTCGATGCGACGCTCCACCATGTCGGACGTTCCCCTGCGTGGTTCGAATGAGCCGGTCAAATCGGTCGGGATACCTTATTTCCCTGCCGGCCGCCCGACAAGCAGAACTGACATTCGCACCCGCGTCTTCCTCTTCGCCGTTTGGTTCGTAATGTTCGTGGCCGGGCTCGTCTACGTCGAGCGGTACGCCTGGACCAATCCGTACGTGGACGAGTGGGACTTCGTGCCGGTCCTGTTCGGCGAGCAACCGGCCGGGCCGTGGCTCTGGGAGCTGCACAACGAGCACCGGTTCCCGTTTCCGCGCCTGATTTACGTTTGTCTCTTTCGATTGACCGGCGACTTGCGGGCCGGGTGCCTCGTCAGCTTCCTAGGCATGAGCCTCCTGGCCGGCGGCCTCATCGCGCTGGCCCGACGGCTTCGTGGGCGGGCGAAATTCGTTGATGCGATCTTCCCCCTGACGCTCATGCACACCGGGCAGGGGGAGAACCTGTACATGGGCTACCAGATGTGCTTCATGCTGGTGGCAGTATTGGCGGGGGCATTATTGGCCGTGATTGTGCTGACCGGCGAACGCAACCGGTTCCGCAGAGGGCTGCAGGCGATCGTTCTCGGCTGGCTGCTACTAACGTGCGGGTCGGCCGGGCTCGCGTACGGGGTCGCTGCCGCGGCCTGGGCAGTCTTCCTCGCGTTGACCGGGCGGATGCCGGTTCGGCAACGCGTCGCGCTCTGGCTCCTGGGCGCGGTCACACCCGCTTACATTTGGTTCTACTTTCAGGGCTACGCGCGCCCGGCCCACCACCCGAAGAGTGCGGGCGTGTGGGAGTCGGCCCGGGTCGGGCTCGAGGCCCAATCGATGGCGTTCGGCCCGGCGGCCACCGGCGTTGGTCCAATTGTCGGGGTGCCGGTCCTTGTCGTCGGGCTCATGCTGGTTGCTCTGCTCGTCGGCGCCCTTTGGCGGTATCGAAATGACTGGCCCCGCCCGGTCGGGCTTTTGCTTTACCTCGGGGCGGCCGCGGCGGTCGCTTTCGGGATCGGCTGGGGGCGGTCCGGATTCCTGTCCGATATGGGATTTGCGTGGCGCTACGGCTGGATTGTCGCCCCGGCCTTGTGGGCCGGCTACTTTACCTGCGTCCTGACCGGCGGTAGAGTTGCGACTTATTGCCCCCTGGTATTGTTCCTGGTCGCCCTCGCGGTGACACCCGTGAACTCGATCAGCGGCTTTCTCGACGCGGAGCGGAACGTGAAGCCGTTCGATGACGCGTGGGAGGCAGACGTTCGCTCCGGAAGGTCGGCGGACGAAGTTATCCGCAAGCACTTTCCCGAGTACTCGCCGGAGGTCCAGGCGCGGATGGCCGCGAGCATGCGCCTGATGCGGGACCGCGGATACACCTACTACGGCTCGCTCGGTGTGGAGGAGAAGTGAACGGATTCCAGCTATGGCCGTTCTTGATTCCCGTGGCCGGGCTGGTCCTGTTCCTGGTCGCGTGGTGGCTGTACCGGCTCGGCCGGGAGGTTCAGGCGGAGCGGGCCCGGGAGTCGTTTCGACTGCAGCGGGAGCGGCTCGAAGAGGTATTCCTGAAGGCGGCCGCGGCCACGGGCAAGCCGCGGGGCTTGCGCTGGGTGTCGTGCCGTTTCGCTGATGAATTCGTTTTGGTGCGGGATAAAGCCACGCGACGGCTGGCCGCACTGATCCCGGCGACCATCGGCTTCGATCCCGAGCCGGGCGGCGACATGGAAGGGGTTCCGGCCGCGAAGGAGCCGCGGCAGGCGACCGCCGTGTTGCATTTCCGCAAGGGCGAATGGGTGAGCGACGGCCAGACACTTTTCAACGTCACGCCGGATGACGCGGTCCGATTGTTTGCGCGTGAATACGACTCGGTCAGCCGCGCGGCGTGATCGGATTAGCGGATCAGATCCTCAATTCGCTCGCTGCCCGTGGAGGTGGTTTTCACTCTCCTCCGGTTTGGGGGAGAATTTTGGAGAGAGGGGACTGTACGGAGCGCCCTCCGTGGCGTTCCGCAACGCTGGCCTCCCCGGAGCGCCTCTTTGTCCCCCGGAAGTGTGCCATGCGGTACGCCACCGAGGGCGTGCCCCACTGACACCACTCACACGCCGTAGCGGACGGGGATCGATCTTTAGTTTCGCCTCGACCACAATCGCATTCATTCAGACCATAGTTTTGCTGTCATTGTCGAAACTCTGTCCAACTGTCGCGCGCCGATTCTGGCACTTTTCACTATTCGCGCGCGTCCGAAGGTGGCTAGAGTCATGGCTCTGCCCATCGCCTGACTTGCACCCTTGATCAGCACCATGCGCCTAGCCGACGGAACCGTCGGGATTGCGGACGCGCTGGCCGACCCTCGGCTACTGCGCCCGGATCGGTACGAGGAGCTGGTGTCCGATCTGCTCCCCAAGTGCGACGACTGGGCGATTCTGGGCCATGAGTTCGTCTACCGCCGCTGGCTCACTCCCCATCAAGTTAACCTTCTCGCGGCGGGTCGCGGGGCCGAGCTGATCCTCGGCTCGTATGTGCTTCTGGAGCCGATCGGCGAAGGCGGAATGGGCCGTATTTACCGGGCAAGAAACTGGAAGTTCGATAGCCAGGCGGCTGTGAAGGTGATCCGGACCGACCGGGCGCGCGACCCCGCGGCGGTCAGCCGGTTCCTGCGCGAGATTCGCGCCCTCGGGGTGATCCGGCACCCGCACATCGTGCACGCCCTCGACGCCGACGTCGAAGGTGGGCGCCTTTACTATGCAATGGAGCACGTCGGCGGGACGGACCTCGGTCAGCTGCTCCGCGACCGCGGCGCCCTGCCGGTCGAGCTCGCCGGACGGTACGCGGCGCAGCTGGCGTCCGGCCTTCAACACATCTCGGCACTCGGCCTGGTTCACCGCGACGTCAAGCCGTGCAACATCCTGGTGACGTCGGACGGATCAGCGGTCAAGTTGCTCGACCTGGGCCTGGCCCGATTCGATCGGCCCGAAGAGGACGGGGGGTTGACCCAAGTCGGAATGATGATCGGCACGCCGGACTACGTCGCCCCCGAACAGATCCGCGACTCGTCCGGGGCGGACATCCGCGCCGACTTGTACAGCCTCGGGTGCACGCTCTACCACATGCTCGCCGGCCGCCCGCCGTTTGACGGGCTCGACCCGGTGGACAAGCTGTACCACCAGCAGCACGTGGACCCGGTCCCCGTGGAGCAGGTGCGCCCGGACGTACCGGCCCGGCTGGCGCAGGTGGTCCGGACGCTGCTCGCGAAGAAGGCCCGCGACCGGTACCAGGACCCGGCCGAGGTTGTCGCGGCGCTGGGGCCGTACCTGCAGCCGACGGCGGACACGGTGACGGACGCGGCCGCCCCGACGGCCCCGGCCGTCCCGGTCGTGTCGCCCGATTGGGCGCTGCCGCGGACGGAGGAGATCCCGATCGACCGAATCCCAGTGATGACCCCCGAGCAAGCCGAGGCGGCCCTGCATCCCGCGACCTGGAAGGAGCGGGCCTATCACTGGTTGAACCGGTTGCATTGGCTGATCGCCGCGGTGCTGGCCGGGTTGGGAATGGGGCTGGTGCTGGGGCGGGGGTGATCAAGTCAGGTTTGCATCCGGCCGTGTTCGGGGCTGCCGTCACACCAGCCGGCGGCGAGGGGGCGCAGTTCGACTGACCCGCCCGACCAGCTATTTCCGTCGCACGTACGCGAAGAACGCCCCGCACAGCTCCTTTCCGTCGGCGTCGTACAGCCAGGTTTGCATCGGCAACTTCCGGTCGGCCGCGAGGCGCACGGAGAACACGGCTTCCTTGTCCGTCGCCGCGACGGGCCGCGTCTCGTCCAGGTCGGCGACCTTCAGCCGGGCCTTGGCCACGGGAAGTGCTCTCCCTTCCGGCAATGCGCCGTCCACCGCCCTGAACGCGGGAACCCCCGCCGCGAGCGCCGCGTCCGCGGCCTTCGGCCAGCGACGCAGGGTGATCTGGTACTCGCCGGCCTTCGCGGCCTGGATGTACCACGGGCCGTTCTTGTTTGCCCCGGTGCGCAGGTCGTTCATGTTGTCGCAGTAGACCTTGGCCCAGTCTGCGGACGATAGGGTCACCGGGTTCTCCTCGTCTGCACCGACGATGATCGGCACGAAGTCCTCGGTTAACGGCTCGACGGCCTTCCACCATTGCTCGTAATAGTCCTTGAGTTGTTTCAGTTCTTCGGGGCGCTTGCCGGCGATGTTCGTCTGCTCGCCCGGGTCGGAGGCGAGGTCGTATAGCTCGGCTCCGTGGACCAGCCGCCACCTGTCGCGCATCACGCAGGCCCGGTCCTTCTCTAGTTTTTGTCCGCCCGGTTGTTCGCCGTACTGGACCACGAGCGTTCGACTCGGAAGCTTGTCCTGCGTCCCTTTGAGTAGGCCCGCAAGGTTTGCGCCGTCGAACTTCGCGGCCTTCGGCTTGTCGATCCCGCACAGGTCGAGGACCGTCGGGAACAGGTCCTGGACCTGGGTGAGCTCGCGGATGTCTCGCGGCTGGCCGAGGCCGCCGTTGGGCCAGCGGATGAAGCACGCGGCCCGGTGACCCCCCTCGTAGTACGTCGTCTTCTGACCGCGCATTCCGGCGTTGAATGCTTTCCCCCCCGCGGTCGCGCCGTTGTCATTGAAGAAGATCAGAATGGTGTCATCCTTGAGTCTCGAGTCGGCCAGGAATCTCTCGAGCCGGCCGAGGTTCTCGTCGATGTTGGCGACCATGCCGAAGAACGCGGCCGGGCCCTTGCCCAGGTACGGCTCCTTGTACTTCGCGGGCACCCAATGCGGCGCGTGCGGGGCGTTGGTCGGCAGGTAGAGGAGGAACGGCTCGTTCTTCGCGGCACGGTCTTTCATCCACGCCATCGCCAGATCGAAGAATACGTCTGTGCAGTAGCCCTTGTAGCGCTCAAGCTTCCCGTTGTGGAAGAAGCGGCCGTCGAAGAGGTCATTCTCCCAGGTGTCGGCCATCGACGTGATCCCCCAGCCGAGGTGATACACCGCCTCGTGGAAGCCCTTGTAATGCGGCAGATTCGGATAGCTATCGCCCAGGTGCCACTTGCCGAAGAGGGCGGTCTTGTAGCCCCCGGCCGCGAACGCTTCGGGCAAAGTGGGGATGCCCGGGCGGATAAGGGATCGCCCGGCGCTGACGGACGCGGCGCCGTTGCACAGGGCGTCCATCCCGGTCAGGAGCTGGCCGCGCGTCGGGGAGCACATCGGGGCGACGTGAAAGTCCGTGAGCCGGATGGCCTGCCCGTGCAGGCGATCGAAGTTCGGCGTCTTCAGGATGGGGTTGCCGTGGCACGACAGGTCGCCGTAACCCTGGTCGTCGGTAAGGAGGATGATGACGTTCGGCTTCGCCGCGGCGGCCGAGTCGCTCATCAGGCCAAAGGCAATTACAAGGGTGAGTCGCAAAGTGGCCATGAGATCATCCGCCGTGTTCGTCTAGTTCTTCTTCCCGGCGCCCCAGAGCGGGCCAACGTTGTCCTTGTTCCACTTGTCCCAGGCGGCCTGCAGCTCTTTCACTCGTTCCGGGTGCCTGCCCGCGAGGTCCGTCTTCTCGCCAACATCCTGGGCGAGGTTGTACAGCTTGGCTTCGGTCGCGCGTCCCTTCCCACCTTCGACGTTCGGGTCGTACCGGACCAGCTTCCAGTCCCCCTGGCGGATCGCCATCTGTTCTCCGAGTCGCCAGTACAGCGTTGGGTGCGGCTCGGACCTGCCGCTCTCGCCGGTGAGGAACGGAGCCAGGTTCACCCCGTTCAGCTTCCAGTCCGGTTTGACCTCGACCCCGGCCGCGGCGAGGGCGGTCGCGTGGATGTCGAGTTGGATCACTGGCCGGTTGTAAGTCTTGCCCGCGGGTAGCCGGCCCTTCCACGCGACAAAGAACGGCACGCGGATGCCGCCTTCCAGCGTCGTCCGCTTCGAGCCGCGGAGGGGGGTGTTGATTGAGCCGTTGATCGTTGTCCCCGGCATGGTCGGGCCGCCGTTGTCGCTGATGAAGAAGACCAGCGTCTGCTCCTCGAGCTTTTCGGCCCGCAACTTGTCCAATACCTTCCCGACCGCCTCGTCCATGGCGGCGAGCATGGCCGCGTAAGTCCGCCGCGTCGGGTCCTTGATCGCCTCGAACCGCTTCAGCCGGGCGTCGGTCGCGTGCATCGGTGTGTGAACCGCGTTGAAGGCCAGGTACAGGAAGAATGGCTTCGCCTTGTGCCGGTCCACGAAGGCGACGGCCTCGCGTCCGAGGGCGTCAGTCAGGTATTCCTTCTCGTTCGTCTCGGCCGTCCCGCGAAGGATGGGCGGGCCCTTGCCCGGGAAGTACGAGTGGGCCCCGCCGAGGAAGCCGAAGAACTCGTCGAACCCCCGCCTCTGCGGATGGAACTTGGCCGCATCGCCGAGGTGCCATTTTCCGACTAGCCCAGTCACGTAGCCGGCCGCCTTGAGGCGATCGGCCAATGTTGTCTCGGTGAGTGGCAGGCCGACGTCGGTGCCGATGGCGCCGGGGTTGAACTCATGGCCGAACCGTGTCTGGTAGCGGCCGGTCATCAGCCCGGCCCGGGTCGGTGAGCAGTACGGGCCCGAGACGTAGCCGTTGGTACACCGAATCCCCGCGTTCGCGAGCGCGTCAATGTTCGGAGTCGGCACGTCCTTGCAGCCCTGCACGCCGAGGTCGGCGTAACCGAGATCGTCAGCGACGATGAGGAGGATGTTCGGCTTGCGGCCCGCGTCGGCGGCCGCCGTCCACGGGAGGGCGAGGAAAAGAGTGAGCGGAATGAGTCGAGTCATGGCGAAGTCTCGCGGGGCGGGGACATTGTGCCCACGGCCTGTTCGGCGGTCAAACACGATCTCGACACCGATCGAAGCCGAACGCCGTAAGACATCTCGACCGCAGACTCACTCCCCACCCGGAGGTGTCCATGGCCCGGCGCTTCGACAGCCTGTCCGAG